>UQCS01000028.1 GCA_900539605.1 uncultured Azospirillum sp.
GTGTAAACCACAGCGGATTTTCTACTCGAGACGAATTGGAATATCAATTTGCCCGCTTTAGCAGAGAAAAGCAACTGGCGGATGTCTTAAGGCAACATGGTATTCCCCAACAAGACTACCCACAGTTGGGCATCGGCTTCTGGCAAAACCATCCGCAAAACAACGACGACGTCGAAAGCTATGAGATCGCTACTAATGTTGAAAATAGGCCAAACCAAACTCCTTTAAATAATAAGGATGATACTTTTATGACTCTTTGGGATAAATCTGAATATCAATCCAATAACAACCAAACAACATCTCAACCATTTCAAACAAAAATACCGGATATGTCTAAACCTTTTACTCCATATCCGCTTAAAAAAGCTAATATCACTTTATTTTCTGAAGGATATAAAAATCGTCCAGAATGGCATGAAGAAAAAAAGCCAGAATTTTCGGAAAATGAATTGTTGGATAGAATATTGCCGGTAATAAAAAAAATGGAAAAACCTTTAGACCATATCTATATTGATACCACTTGGAATAAAACAACCGGAGCCGGTGCCAATGTTGATGACTGGAATACTTTTAATCAGATAAACTGGCAAATCAACGGACGGATGGCAACAGATGCTGAAAAACGGGCGGCTTTTAATTATTTTGATGCCATAACATCAAAAGGAAAATCAAATATTGATCGTGATGGAAAGTTAATTAAAAAAAATAATAATCTTGCCAGCTCTTATAAAAAGAAATCCAAGTTAAAAATTTCATCTAACGAAATAGAGAGATTGCTTCGCAACCATCTGGCAAAAGATATTATATATCTTCAGAAAGAGTTTCCTGATTTTGAGACTTTTCCGCCTGAGTTACAGAATGTTATCTTGGATATTAAGTTCAATACCGGAAATGTTTCTGCCAAAAATTGGCCGAAACTCAGACAAGCGATTGCCGATAAAAATCTTTTTGGCGAGGAGGGGATTCTGAATAATATTCACCGGAAAGATGTTGGCAAAGACCGTAATTTTTGGGCTGAACAACAGATCCGAAATATTAAATCTTGGTAACCCCAAATGGGGCAGTTCTTACTGCCCCATATCTTTATTTTTTATTATAAAAGTTCCTATTTCACTGCCTGATATATTTTCTAACACAAACCATTTACCTTCAAAACAATATTCTTTTTTTTCATCACAACCTTGCAAAACATAGCGAACAACGTAATCATATGTTTCTTTGGTTTCTTCCTGATAAAAAGAACAATCTAAGGTGACAAACATTTGCGTATTTTCCAACATTTTACATTTTCCAACAACTTCTTTATCATATAAATCAAGATAAGTAACTGATGTTGGTGTTAAAAATGTCGGCCTGGAACCTCTGGAGATTGGTGATAATTTCTTATAAAATAACGGATTAACAAATTTATCTTTAGGCGCATTATCTGTTTTTGAAGGAATTATGTAGCTAAGCGTTTCATTAAAATATTTATAAGGTTTAACCTTTTGATATACAAGCCACCCGCCTTCGTCCAAACATTGATTTTCTTTAGTACAGGGTTTTAAGGTATAAGTAAAAACTTCTGTCGGTTCTTTTTGATGCTCATAATCATATTTGAAGCATTCCAGACTAACCGTCTCCATTTTGTTATCAATGAGTTTACAAGTATAATCATATGTGTAGCTGTCACTTGCCATCAAATGAATACTTGTCGGAGTCAACTGAACCTCAAAATTTGAATGCGAGGCCGAAATCATTTTTTCATAAAAAACCGGATTTAAAAACTTCTCTTCAGATGCCTTTGCCGTATCTGCACGAGCATAAGAACCGCAAACCCATAAAACACACCACGCAAAAAACAAAATTTTTTTCATATTGCAACCTTTGTCAATTCTAATACCATTATAATATTCCTAAAACGTTAAAAGACAACCAACAATTTGCAATCTTCAAGGTTATTTTGCCGGCGATATTGTTCTGGAGGCCAAACTATTTTCAATCTTGAACTGCAAATATATTTTCAATATTGTTTAAAACTTGTGGATGAAAGCGACGGATTGTGATATAAACATTTCTATGATGAGAAAAGAGTAACCAACCGTTCTCATCATTTTTTTTATTCGACAAAGAGTCATACGAGTTATGGCTCTTTTTTTGTTTTAAATTTTATTTTATGAAGGATAATAAAATGAACTTTTTTAAGAAATATACAACGCCGTTCGGTTATGTTGCCGACGGCAACCCAGTTGATGCTTATGGTGTAAACCACAGCGGATTTTCTACTCGAGACGAATTGGAATATCAATTTGCCCGTTTAAACAGAGAAAAGCAACTGGCGGATATCTTAAAACAACATGGCATTCCCCAACAAGACTACCCACAGTTGGGCACCGGATTTTGGCAAAACCATCCGCAAAACAACGATAACGTTAAAGGCTTTGAGATCGCCGCTAATGTGGAAAATATGAAAAATATAACAGACAATAATCACAATTGTTATATGACATTTGATGGACAAAATTTGAATTTATTTGTTAACAAGCAAAAAGTAAATAATCTTGACGCTATGTCAGGACAGCCGGATTATCAAGCAAAAAAATTCCAAAATATTTTGGATAAAGGCCCTATTCCAGAAGGAATATATTATGCAGATCAAGATCAACGCCAATCAATAGGTTTTGTGGATGCAGTTATAGGTGCGGCTACTGGAATATTAAATGTAAAAAGAGGAAAATGGAAAGGATCTTTGCCAGCATGGGGAAGACGAAGAATTTGGTTAAGACCTGATTCTTCTACCAATACTTACGGGAGAGATGGCTTTACGATTCATGGTGGCTGGAGCAAAGGCTCTGCTGGTTGCATTGATATTCCGTGGCAAACAGGAAAACTAAGTGATTACATGGATAATTGTCAGGATTCTGTTCCGGTTTATGTAAATTATCCTAAAGACAATTGGTAATATTAAAATAGATATCTCCCAATAAACAGAGAGTTCTATAGCAGCGACTAACTTAGTCGTTTAACATGCTCAAAGATGTGGAATAGCGTTGTTCCACATCTTTGTATTCAGCCTCGAGTAAACTCTGGGTTTTCTGTACAGTATGTAATAAAGAAAGATAAGATTTTAATCTTGTATTTCTTCATTTGTTCTATATTGTAACATATATGCAATTACTGCTTAGGGTTGAGAAATGATTGATAAAATAAAACTCACTATGATTGAAATGTTTAAACTACTTTGGCAGTTTAAATGGTATATAGCCATATATCCAATAATTTTTATATGCTTAATTCATGAATATTTTTATCCTCCCCGAAAAGATGATCCGATATTTGGTTCCGAAGCGATGTCGTATGCGTGGAACTATGTCAATCAAGAAGTTTATATCGGCAGCCTAAAAGATGATTTATTTGGTTGGTTATGTTATTTTCTTTTGGGAACCAGCAATATGAGAAATCATCCGTTGTTGGCTAAATTTATCTTCTTGCTGCCGTTACTATATGGAATATCCGGGCTCATAATCGAATTTATAAAATCTTTATTTTGAAGCAGGAAATAATCCCAACCGATTGGCATCAGGTTAGGTATCTTATATACATAAGTTGCCTAACCTGTCATTTTTATCTATAAGGATACAGCGATGAAATTCTTTAACTTCCAAAAAATTAAAGATGAAATCAGCAATAAAATCAGAGAATTCAACAAAAGTATTTGGGGAGAAAGTCCTTTAACTTTTTATTTTTCATTTCAAGGCTTTTTTAATCGTTCGCAATATTTTGGAGCTTTGATGACACTTGGTTCTTTTTTAATATTCATCTATTCTTTCGATTTTTTACCGCTTACAATCTTGGGCGGATTGATGGTATTCTACGCCGGGTTGGCCGTTACTCAAAAAATATGTCGCGATATAAACATGAAAGGTTCCTTTTTTATCATATTTATTTTCCAAGCTGTTATGTCAGTTATAAATTCATTGAGTTTTGTAATATTTATTAATTCAGGTTCTTGACATTCATCAGAAAGGCAGAAAAAATATCTATGTCCGAAAATGGCGAGATTTTTTATTTTTTAGTATATAATTTATAACTTGCAATTATGAATGTATGGGCAGGATATGTGCAATAAAAACAATAAAATTTGGTATGAAGCTTTTAAGCGAAAAGATGCGCAGTATGACGGGCGTGTTTTTGTAGGCATTAAATCAACGGGAATTTATTGTCGGCCGGTTTGCAAAGCCAGAATGCCCAAAGAAGAAAACTGTACCTTTTTTACGTCGGCTGCCGAAGCCGAACAAGCCGGATATCGCCCTTGTTTGCTTTGCCGTCCTGAATTGGCTCCCGGGTTGGCTCCGGTTGATGCAACTGTTAATCTGGTTTTTAAGGCAGTGAGGAAAATTGAAGAAAATTGTTTCGAGGAAAACAGTATAGCGGCCATCGCCGAAAGTCTGAGATGCTCGGATAGGCATTTGCGACGTTCGTTCATTACGGAACTCCACGTCAGCCCGGTTCAATATATGCAGACATACCGTTTATTGTTAGCTAAGAATCTTTTGATGAGTTCTAAACTTTCAGTTCTTGATGTTGCTATGGCATCAGGTTTTGGGAGCCTGAGACGTTTTAATGCTTTATTTAAAGAAAAATATCACCTTACGCCATCTGATTTACGCAAACAATCGTCACTTGCGGTTTCGCAAACGGATATGGTTACAGTTTTTGCCGGTTACCATCCTCCTTATAAATGGGACAGTTTATTGTCTTTTTTGGCCGAACGTTCCATTCCCGGCATAGAGGTTGTCAAAAACAATGAGTATTGGAGAACCGTCAGTTTAGAAAATGTAAATAAACAGCGTATCACAGGCTGGATTAAAATCGGACACATTTCTGAAAAGAATATGTTGGCGATTAGCACCTCCACATCTTTACTTCCTGTTCTGCCCCAAGTTTTGGCTCGTGTCCGAATAATGTTTGATTTGTATTGTGACCCCGCGGTCATTTATAATGATTTAAAAGTGATGAATAAAATTAAGCCTGATTTATGCATTTTAGGAACACGTCTGCCTGGATGTTTTAGTGTTTTTGAAATGGCGGTCAGAACTATTTTGGGACAACAAGTGAGTATAAAAGCCGCACAAACACTAATTGCCCGTTTTACAGAAAAACTGGGGATACCTTTACAAGCCGGCATCGAGGGGCTGACGCATATTTTTCCTACTCCGGAGATGATTGTTCATATTGAGGAACCGTTGGAAAATATTTTAGGAAAATTGGGAATTACATCTATGCGGTCCAAAGCTGTTAAAAATTTGGCTCTTGCTTTGTATAGCGGAGAAATTGATTTAACTTTTTGTTCCTCTCCTGAAAGAGAAATCGAGAAATTACTAAAATTACCCGGAATCGGACAATGGACTGCTCAATATCTGGCAATGAGAGCGATGAATTGGCCCGATGCATTTTTAGAAACAGATTACGGCGTAAAAAAAGCTTTGAAAACCCTTACTTCTCAAGAAATTTCCGAACTGAAAACGCAATGCAGTCCGTGGGGAAGTTATGCTACAATCAACTTATGGAACTCTTTACAAAAAGGATAATAAAAATGTTTTACAGGACAGATTATAATTCGCCGATTGGTGTCATCACCTTAGGAGCCGATGAGAATAATATTGTCGGATTGTGGATGAAAGGGCAAAAATATTTCGGTGATACGGTTAAGGGTGAAATGTACCCGAAAGATGATTTAGCCGTTTTTCAAAAAGCAAAAGATTGGATGGACAAGTATTTTCAAGGTCAAAAACCGGCAATATCTGAATTACCGTTGGCTCCTATCGGTGGAGAATTTCGGCAAATGGTATGGAAGATTCTTTGTGAAATTCCTTATGGTCAAGTCATTACTTATGGAGATATTGCAAAAAAAATAGCTCAAAGAAAAGGTTTAACCAGAATGTCGGCACAAGCTGTCGGCGGTGCGGTCGGGCATAATCCGATTTCCCTTATTATCCCCTGTCACAGAGTGGTTGGTACAAATGGCAGTTTAACAGGATATTCCGGTGGTTTGGATATGAAAATCAGATTGTTGGAATTTGAGGGGGTGGACATGTCAAAACTATATCGTCCGAAAAAAGGAACGGCTTTGTAGTTTTGAAGAACCACTAATGATTTAAGTAAAATGAAAAGAAAAAATATGGTAAAAAATGTTATAAAAAAGAAGCATTTCTATAAATTTGACTGAGGGAAAACAGTATGCTTTTGGTTTTTTTACACGGAAAAGGGGCGAATAAAAATGCCTATGGTGAACAAATACACAAATTGGCAGAAATCTTGTCAGCCGATTTTGTGTCTTTTAACGCGCCTTTTCCCCATCCTGTCAAAAAAGATCGGTTCGTTTGGTTTAATAAAGTTGAACACAACAATCGTAAAAATGCCGTTGAGGAAGAGTATCTGTATTCTTTAAATTTTATAAAGGAGAAATTGCAGAAACTCAATTATCCGCTGTCAGATATTGTGCTGATCGGGCATTCACAAGGCGGCGGGATGGCCGTATCTGTGGCTTTGGAACTGAATTTGAAATGTGCGATCAGCATTTGCGGAGATTTACCTTATAATCTGAAGTATGCAAATAAAACCGAAACCCCGATTTACTGGCTTGAAGGGGAGAGTGACTCATATATAAACCGGGAAAGAAAAGATTCTTATAAAATATTGAGGGTGTTGGGTGTCCGTCTGAATTATCAGCTTGTTCCAAATTGTACCCATTCGGAAATAGATTCCGCATTTTTGCAAATTGAAAACATTTTAAATAAAATCAACGCATAAATCGGGAACGGATTATCTTAATTCTAACGGCAAGTTATAAAAACTTGCCGTTTTTTCTTTTACAAACCATGCGTTTAACCGAATTCTTATGTTACGTTTGGAGAATTTCTTACGAATATGCGGCCTAAAATTAATTAGCTAAACAACACCACACCGATGATTATCGGTAAAGGAAATAACCATTGCCGCCGGCAGCTTTAACGGTGGAACAGCTTTTTCCGTAACAAGCCTCTTTGCATCGGATGCTCCCAAGCTTGCTCGGCCTGTTGATATTCTTCGGCGGTTAGCTTTTGCGCCAGTTTATAGCGAGCCGGAAAACCTCTTGTCTTGCCGGAAGATTGCTAATGCCGCATTAAAAAGGGTGTGCCACCGATTCAGCCGGTTTGCGCTAAAGTCCGGACATCGGAACGGTAGCTTTCTTCCAGTTGGCTGATATGCTGAGACATTGTTGTCAGCGGCCGCCGCAAACGATGATATTCGGCCAGAACCTCGCGGTGATTGAAGATATAAGACAGGCGCGCGATAAAATCGGCGGTGTTGTTGCCGCGAAAGCGAAAATGCGGCGAGGACGAAAGTTCGGATGCGCCGCCGAAATCGCTGGACAAGACTGCTACTCCGCAGGCGGCCATTTCTATGGCAACTTGGGGCAGATTGTCTTCCCAAATGACCGGAACCACTCCAAGATCGACATCAGCCAACAGTTTGAGCAACTCTCCGCGCCGATAACCGTCGGATACTTCAAGCCGGTGAAATTTTTGCTGCAGTTTTTGCAACCGTTGCGGCGGAACAACATCGTAAATATGCCGGGCGGCAAAGCGAAGATTGATTTGCGCTGACATTTCATCCGGCAGTTGTTCCAAAGCCGACAGCAAAAAGAAAAATCCTTTGGCAGCTCGGGCATAGCCGAGAAAGGCCAACGTGAAACAGGAGCTGTCCTCATGTTTGAAAGCCGGAGTAAACGGTTTGATACCCGCATAATCGGTGCCGATATAGGCAACTTCGAGAAGGTCGGGGCGAATACCGTAACCGGCCGCAAGATCAGCCACGCGTTGCGATACGGCCAGAACTTTATCAGTATATCGGTTTATAAAAGCGATATTTAAACGCCGAAATTCTTTGTAGGTTTGCGGCAAATTGCGCTGTGTTTTTATGGAAAGCAACTTCTCGGCAAGATGTGCCGATTTGAATTTTAACCAGGGTTTCAACAGTTGCTGCCATATTGATCCGGGTTCAAACCATAGCGTCATGGACTGAACAAAGCATTGCGGGTCAAGGGGTTTGTGACGGCAACGTCCGCATTCCAGGCCTCCATGAAAACTCTGACAACAGCATTGATTATGATTTTGGAATAATTGAACCTGTGGGCAAAAAGGAAAATAATTGTGTAGTGAAAAAATAATTTTCAGACCGGGAAAATACTCTTTGATTTTAAGAATGTTCAGCGGCAAGCCTTCCAGGTTGTGAAAGTGGATGACATCAAAGCCGCCTTGTTCGGTAATAAATTCTCGCAACAGTTCCAAAACCGTACAGTCGGATTGGTCCAGATAATTGTGGAGATTGTGAACCAGCAGCGTGCCCGGCGCCGGAACCGGAGAATTTACCAGTTCAAAAGCCGGACAGTCAGTATTGTTGCGGCCTTTCAGTGGGCGGATGTAGGGTTTGTAAGAAAAAGGACTGTAGACGTCGCCGGCGCTTAAGAAAACCGGGCAGATTTTTTCGTTGCCACGCAAGGCGTTGATCAGATTGTGAAGATAGACTGTTACGCCGCCGCCGCGGGGGCTTTGACAATCGGTCCAATTATAATATAAAACTTTGAGCACGTCCGTTTATCCCTGTGCCGGAAGGTTTTGCCGTAAAATCTCATCATAACGGTGAGTTTCTCCGTTACGCAGCATTGTAAAAATATCTTTTTGCGCTTGATTAAACAGCGGCGAAGTCGTGACAACGCGCGGATCAACCCGGTTAAAACTGGCGTTGATATATTGTTTGCGGTCGGTTTTCCCTTGATGATAAGCGATGCCGTAAGCGTAGGTAGAATCGTAAAACTCTTTCTTAAACGACCATTCCGCCACTTTGACATATTTCTTGCGGGGAAGTTTTTTGAGGCGTTTCCAGATGTCGTTCCAACGTTGGAACGGTATGGTATAATCTTTGAGATTGCTCGACTGTCCGGGGTTGTTTTGCCGGTAATAATAAAAGGCTTCGCGGACAAAACTGACAGTTCCGTTGAGCAACGTATCGTAAAACCATGGATTGTCCACCCAACCGGCACCTTTGACTTCTTCCATCCGTGCGCCGATACTTTTCAGGAAAGAATGTTTATACAAACATGACCAAATGCTGGGATGATGGAACAAAATTTCCGGACAGTCGTAAATGCGGAAAACGCCGGCGGGGCATTGCAGTTTGGACAGCCAATGAATCGGTTTGAAATGTTCTTCGGAACCGTTCTCGGAACCGAAATATTCGAAAAAGCCCGATTTGACGATATCGGCGCCGGTTTTTTCGGCGTTTTCCAACAATTTTTGATACATATCTTCTCTAATCCAGTCGTCGGATTCCACAATTCCGATATATCTTCCGGTGGCGGCGTCCAAACCGTGATTAATCGCTCTTCCGTAGCCGCCGTTGGTTAAGTGAAGAGCTTTGACACGCGGATCGCGGGCGGCGTATTCATCGATAATCTGCGGGCATTTGTCGCAGGAACCGTCGTTGACCAAAATGATTTCCAACGATTTCAGCGTTTGGTTGACAATGCTGTCCAAGCACTGGCGCAGATATTTTTCAACACCGTAAATCGGCACAATGACAGATACATCAGGCTGCATGGGTTATTTTCTCCTTTGTGGTTAAAGAATTAAAGATTTCGAGTGCACGGCCGACCGCCTTGTCCATATCATAGTATTTATAATCACCGAGGCGCCCGAGGAAATGAACGTTGGGCATCAATGCAGCATCGCGGGTGTAGCGCTGATAAAGTTCATGATTTTCCGGTTTGACAATCGGGTAATAACGTTCGTTGGACCCGCGTACAAAATCGGCCGGATATTCAAACGAGACTACCGTATGCGGCGAACGGTCGTTTAGAAAATATTTATATTCGCCGATACGGGTAAAGTCGTGGTTGCAGGGATAGTTGATCACCGAATTGCTTTGAAAATATTCCTGATTATATTCGACAAATTCAAATTCGAGACTGCGATAAGGCAATTCTCCGTACCGGTAATCAAAAAACTCGTCGATCGGGCCGCTGTAAAACAGGTTTTGATATTCCATATCGTTTTTTATCGATTGAAACGGTGTATTCAAAATGACTTTTATACGTGGATGATCAATCATGTTTTTGATTAGGGCCGTATATCCGTTGCGCGGAATCCCCTGATATTTGTCCTGAAAATAACGGTTGTCGCGACTGATGTAAACCGGAACTCTTCCGGTAACCGCGGGATCAAGTTCTTCGGGCTTGAGGTGCCATTGTTTGAGCGTATATTCCAAAAACACTTTATGATATATGTAATCGGCCAGAAATTCCAACTCGCTGTCTTCGCTGCGTCGAAGCTCCAAAATCGGCACTTTAATATTGAATCCGAACTTGGCAATCAGCTTTTCTTCAAGCCGGCTGGCAATGCTTTCGGGAAAAACCTGGCGGATCGAATTTAAATTGAAAGGGATTGGCACTTCCTGGCCGTCGACCATCCCTTTAACTTCGTGCATATAAGGGTGCCATCGCGTAAAACGGCTTAAAAAATGCCATACGTCGCTGTTGTTGGTATGAAAGATATGGGTGCCGTATTTGTGAATGCAGATTCCGTTTTTGTCATAATAGTCATAAGAGTTGCCGCCGATATGCTCCTTGCTGTCAATAATCGTCACTTCCTGGTCCAGTTCTTCGGCCAGTTTACGTGCCAGTGAAGCGCCGCTGAAACCGCAGCCGACGATCAAATTTTGCATTTTTCTGCCCATACTGTTTTTCCTTCTGACAATTAAATGTTCAATGCGGTATGCCAGGCCGATTTTTCGCTCAAAGCGGTTTGCCAAAGCGGAATTTCTTCCGTTGCCGGTTGCTGGTAAATTAACAGCGGAACTTCTTTAATCCGCAGCGGATGATGGCGGCGGTAGTATTCAAGAAAGATATTAAAAAGCCGTTCACCGAGAAACCCGTATACCCGTTGTTGATAAGGCGTTCTTTTGTCAAGCTGCGGATAAATGAGATTGTCAAGCCGCCGCAAAACATCAAACAGCCAACGGCAATAAGCGTCGGCAAAGTCGCGGTGGCAAATCATCATATTTTTGTAATAAGCGCGTGTTTGCTTAAAAATAACATTTTGCGCCGCCGGTATCATTTCCGGATAGACGTCGCGGATAATTGCCAGGGCCAGGTTCATATCATTGAGGTGATGTGCCGCGGCATAAAGCTTATATAAGGAAGAACCGTTCTCTTTCGATTTTGCCGCCGGGACGATCAAGTCCCACTTTTCCATCAGCTGCTGTAGGTTTTCGGCCGTATGGCCGCTTTGGGCCGTAAAATCTTCCAACGATTCCAGTTCGGTATCGTTACCGGCCAAATTAAAGAAACGGCGATAATGACACAGGCCGAAACAATCGTGCCCGGTATTGCGCCAGATCCAGTAAAGGACCGAAAGCTCGCAAAAATTTTGATTGCGCAGCGAAATATTTTCGCCGCTGTCATCTCCCGCCATATCAAGACGAAAGCCGGCAGATGCTCTCCCGGCCTGAACGGGAACCAGCAGCTCGTTATCGGGCAGCTGGCATTTTTGATGACAGCATACATAAATTGGTATTGTCGGATTCATTATTCACCTCTTTGTTCAGGTACATCAAAAATAAGAGTGATATTTGGTTTTTAAATAGCTTGCTGCAAAAATAGGGTGAAAAAAATGTTGCCGGTCAAAAAAACAGGGCTGGAGGTGAAAAGCCCGCTTAAATGGAGAAGGCTTGTTACGCATCACAACCGTTGGCAAGGCTCGGGTTATAGCTTGTAAGTTGGGTTGTTGTTTGCTATATATGAAATAAGAGATCATCAGGCAAGGACAAAGTTATGCAGGGCATTATGAAATTTTTGCAGACGGCGGAAAAACTTAAATCGGAAAAGAGGAAAACCCTGCTGTCCGACAATGAGTGGGAAAACGTTGCCTCCCATACCTGGATGATGGGATTACTGGCGGTTTTGTTTCTTGATAAATCGGCTCATCGGCTTGACGGAGAGAAGGTTTTTAAAATGATTGTTGTTCATGATTTGGCTGAAGCGGAAACCGGAGATATCGCGATGGGAAAAACTTTTCAAAACCGTGCGTTGGATCTTGAGAAAAAAGAAAAGGAAAAGGCGTCGATGAACAGGTTGCTGGCTTTGCTGCCTGATGAAGGCCGAAAAGAAATTATGGAGTTATGGCAGGAATTTGAAAGAGCCGAAACCAGGGAAGCCCGTTTTGTCAAAGCATTGGATAAACTGGAATCCTATTTTCAGGTTTCGTGCGCCGAAGATATCGGCTACATTAATCAGCTTGGTGACGGCGATATTTACTGGAAAATTTATTGTCAGGATCTGCAGAAACATTTATTTGCCGACGAGCCGGAATTATGCCGGTTTTGGGATGCCGTTAAACCGGTTATTTTGGAAAAAATGTGCAAAAGCGGCATTAATCCGGTTAATTATATGAAAAAAGAAGAAACGGAAAAGTAGAAAATGTACATCTCGCTTGACAGTATGTTTACAGGTTAACAAAAACAGCCTCCGGTCGGGAGGCTGTTTGGGGATGGCTTCAAATTTAGCGGCTGATTTTCTGGCACATCGGGTAGTTGATGCCGTGCATCGCCAGATAGAGATCGCCGTCTTGTTGTGTAAAAGATATTCCGGTGCCCGGTTCCTGATATTTTTCGCCGGCGGCGGAAATGGTTCGCGACAAAACGTGATTGATGCCGTCGATTCGTAAAATCATGGAGTTGTCGTTAAGAACTTTTGCCTGAACAATCTGATCGCCGCATTTGTACTCGGCCTGGTCCTTTACCGCAACATTGTTTGTACAAGCCATAACCAGCAGCGGAAGTCCCAAAATCCAATATTTCATAACATTACCCTTTCGTTGTTTAAGATGATCATACACGATATAATCACCGGGCGGATAATATCAAGAAACCTGAACATAATTTATCCGCTGCCGAAATGCCGGGGACGAAAACAACCATTTGACCGCGGGACCGATGAAGTTTATTATAAGTAAGTGAGTTTGAAAAATAGGTCTGCTGTTTCGAAAGACGCAGCAGCAAACAAGGTTGATAGAATAACGATGCATGACATTTGGAATCCGTGGCACGGCTGTGTGAAAAAAAGCGAGGGTTGTCGCAACTGTTATATGTATTTTCTCGACCGGCAGCGCCATCGGGACGGTGCCCTTGTCTATAAAGTGAAAAACAATTTTGACTATCCGCTGCAAAAAGATAAAAGCGGCGCTTTCAAAATTAAGAGCGGTGAGCGGATACGTGTTTGCATGACTTCCGATTTTTTTCTGGAACAGGCCGATCCGTGGCGCAATGATGCCTGGCGGATGATCAGACAGCGTCCGGATGTGGTGTTTTTCTTATTGACCAAAAGGCCTGAACGAGTCGGTGCCTGTCTGCCTTCCGATTGGGGAAAAGGTTGGGAAAATGTTTTTTTTAATGTAACCTGCGAAGACCAGAAAAATGCCGACGAGCGGCTTCCGCTTTTACTTGAGCTTCCTTTCCGGCATAAAGGCATTATGGCGGCGCCGTTTATCGGTCCTCTCAGCATCAGTCGTTATCTGCAAAGCGGACAGATAGAGCAGGTGATTGCGGGCGGGGAAAATTATGACGGTTCGCGGCCGCTGCATTATACGTGGGTCAAGCAGTTATATGAAGAATGCGCCGCTTTTGAAACGACCTTCTGTTTTATCGAAACCGGAACCCGTTTTGTCAAAGACGGCAAGACTTATTTTTTGAAGGACAAGAAGCTTCAAAGCCGGGTGGCATTTAAATCGGGATTGCAGTATCAGGGCAAAAAAATTGACTTTCGACTCACGCCGCTGCAGGGCGGATTGTTTGAAGATGCGCAAATTTGGCACCGGAAATTCGGACAACAATGCCAAACCTGCGGCAGCCGTCTGATTTGCAACGGTTGCACCGATTGCGGGCAATGTGAAATCTAAACAAAAATGCCTCTCAAAAGCGAGAGGCATTTGGCTGTGCTCAAAACAGTCTTATTTGCCGCAGGGGCTGACGATTTCAGAAAGCGAAAGAACGCCAAGCAGATAGTCATTGGTGCAAACTTTCTGACCGCCGATGGTTCCGCGGGTGCCGGTGCAAGCCGAAAGGGCGAGCAATACGACAACAAGAGCTAATTTTTTCATTTTGTAGTCCTTATGTTTAGTTAACCAATGATTGCGATTGCAATCGACTTCATATTATAAAGATACGATAAAAAAGCAATTTAAAATTGAGGACGGTGGATATTTAGAAAAATGGGGTGACGAGTTTGCCGTGCCGGGGAAAGGCGGGATGACTCGGAAATATTTTTCATGAATGTCGTTTTTTATAGGATTTTTTGTCTGGTTAAACCTAAAGCTACTATAATATCTTATTAGCGTTTTTGCTTGTTTTTGCCGTTTTTTGTTCAAAAATCATCCTAAAAATACATTTTTTCTTTACTTTTGACAAAAATATGATAGATTAAAAATGAACAATAAATTATTAAGTCATGAAAAAAATTATTTTTACGGTAGTTGCTGCCATGCTCTCTGTGACAATGGTGGCTCAGGCGCAAACTTATAAAAGTTGGAAAGCTCCAAAAGACGAGCCCGACTTGTTGCGTGCAAGTGCTCTGGCATATGTCGGGTACAACTTTCTCGAAAACGCTCCTATGGGAGGCGTTGCACTCGGTCTTAACTGCTACTTCGTTCGTGCGGAGGTGGATTTCGGCTTCAGCTCGCTCAAAACCCCGACGCTCGATCAGAATCGTCATCGCCTGATGTATTTCAGTCCGTCTGTGGGTGTGTCGTTTGGCGACAAGTATGAGTTCTACGGTATGGTCGGTTTTACGACCTGGGGGTACATTGCCACAGCCGAAGCAACGGAGTGTCCGAGGGATAAGTTCTCGAGGGATTTGCTCCATTGTAGACTGAAGGTCGGAAGTAACATCATGATCTCGGACAAGTTCTTTGTCAACGTCGATCTGAGTTACATGATCCCTAAAAGCTCTGAGGCTGGATATGTCTACTTCGACAATCTTGCTCTGAGAGCCGGTATCGGTTATCGCTTCTGATACCTACTGTCAAAATGCAAAAAAGCAACACCGGTCGGTGTTGCTTTTTTGGTATTTAAAAGTCTGATATTAAAGTCACGGCCGTCAGGAAAGGATATGTTATGGCATCCATTCGACAATTCCGTTGAGCGGGTTTGTTTGACGCCAGCGGCAAAAATCGTCATAGTTCCGGATGTTATCGCGGATGACTGCCAGATAATATTCGATTCCGGCGATTTCCAATTCATCGGGGGTTTCAAATTTCAATTGTAAAACAGTTGTTCTTTGTTCCGGAGTAATCACCGCCGCAATTCGTTCGGCAATTTTTTCAAAATAGCCGTCGTAAGGAGAGCCTGCGGTCATATGTATCATATCAAGTTGCCACAATAAATTTCTTTCATCACGATACCAGGCATGCCATTCCAGACAAGAGTCGGCTTCCTGCAAAAGATTGACGTATTCAATTTTGACAATATTCGGGTTTTCTGCCAGTTGAGCCATGGCGCGGAAGCTGTCGCCGATTTTTATCTGCGGCGTGTAAATATGAAAATCAATATCCCGATGCTTCATTAAAAGACCCGTTTTCAAAGAGCCGACCAAATTTACTTTAGCCCCGATGTTCTCCCAGCAACGAACGACGCCGCTTTGTTCAATTACCTTCCGGGCACGGTTTTGATTGTCGGTAGCTGTTCTCAATATATTTTCAATAGATTCCATTTTTTCCTCATAAGTTGACGACGCGATTATAAATGGTTTATGATTAATGGCAATTGAAAAGCCGTCGCTGTCATATCAAATTGACAACGGCCATATTATAACAAGGAGAAAAAAATGAGAGTGTTAATGATTAACGGCAGTCCCAACCAACACGGTTGTACTGATACCGCCCTGAATATTGTTGCCGGTGCGTTGGCAGAAAACGGAATTGACAGCGAAATTATTTGGTTGGGTAATCGGGCATTGCAGGATTGTATCGGCTGCCGTGCCTGTCGCAAGCTGAATAACCGCTGTATATTTGATGATGACATAGTCAACCGCATTTTAGAAAAAGCCGAAACGGCAGACGGCTTTGTCTTCGGTTCTCCCACTTATTATGCCCATTCCAACGGTCGGATTTTATCGGTGCTTGACCGGGTATTTTATGCCGGATCCGCTGTGTTTTCAGGCAAGCCGGGTGCTGCCGTGGTTTCTGCCCGCCGTGCTGGAACAACGGCCAACCTTGATGTTTTGAACAAATATTTTATGATCAGCCGGATGCCGGTTGTCAGCAGCAATTATTGGAACATGCTACACGGCAATCGCCCCGAAGATGTGTTTCGGGATCAAGAAGGGGTGCAGATTATGCGGGTGCTGGGACATGAAATGGCTTGGTTGTTAAAATCAATTGAAGCCGGAAAACACGCGGGAATAGAGCGCCCGAAAATCGAAGATAAAATCCGGACCGATTTTATCCGTTAGTCTGGCAGCAACTGTACAATCTCTTTGATAAAAACGCCTTGTTATCCGGTTATCTTCCGAACACGGCATCTTTCAAGCGTTTCAGGGTCGCTTGTGCCGTCGGCCGGGCTTTGGCGGCACCTTCTTCAAGCATTGCTTCCACTTCATGATAATGCGCCATATAATAGTTATATTTTTCGCGCATCTCTTTTACTTCGGCAATCACGGCATCTAGCAGCATATTTTTTATGTGTCCGTATCCGAGTCGGCCTTCTCGCAGGCCGTCACCCATTTCCTGTAGCTGTGCCGGGGTGGCGATTGATTTGTAAATTTCGTAAACCAAAATTTCATCGGGGTTTTTGGGCTCTTCCATCGGGCGGGAGTCGGTCTTAATTGAGAAAATGGCTTTTTTAATTGCTTTGTCATCTTCAAACAGCGGGATGACATTGCCATATGATTTGCTCATTTTTCGTCCGTCGGTTCCCGGGACGACGGCCACATTATTATCAATTGAATATTCGGGCAGGGTGAGCAGCGGCCGATTGTAATGCGCATTGATTGCCCCCGCGATGTCGCGGGCAATTTCAACATGCTGCACCTGATCTTTGCCGACCGGAACAATATCGGTATCATAAGCCAGAATATCCGCTGCCATCAAAGTGGGGTAGGTATACAGACCCATATTAATGCCGTCATCATCAGGTTTGCCGGCTTCGCGGTTTTTGTCAACAGCAGCTTTGTAGGCATGGGCCTTGTTCATAAATCCTTTGGGCGTATAAGCGTAAAGAATGGTTGTAATTTCGGGAATTTCGGCCACATCCGACTGGCGGTAAAAAACGGACTGTTCGGGATTAAGTCCGGCAGCAAGGTAGATGCAGGCAATTTCTTGCAGTTTGCGGTTTAAGACTGCCGGATCTTTTTCGGCATTGATGGCGTGATAATCGGCAATGAACATGTAGTGTTTACCGTTGGCCTCCAACGCTTGCTGTCCCAGCTTGATTGCCGGTTTGATGGCGCCGAGATAATTTCCCAGATGCGGGGTGCCGGTTGGTTTGACCCCGGTTAACACTTTCTTGTCTTTAAACATTTCTTGTCCGTCCTTGTAAATTTTTATTGTAATTATTTATAAAATTGATACTCTGTTTGCGTTTATAAATCAATTAAAAAACTAAGGACATATGATAATGCTGGATATAAAATTTATTGTCGAAAATCAGAAGCTGGTGGAAGAAGGCATTGCCAAAAAAGGTCTAAAAGTCGATATTCCGGCTTTGGTTTCCCTGCATTTGGATATTAATAAGCTTAAAACTTCCTCTCAGGCGTTGGCAGAAGAAAAAAACCGGCTTAGCAATTCGATCAAATCGGCCTCGGCGGAGGAACGTCCGGCAATTATTGCAAAAAGTAAGGCTCTCGGTGAAGAATTGAAAGCCGAACAAGAAAAGCTGGCGGCAGAACAGGCAAAATTTGATGATATCATGTGGCGGATGCCCAACCTGCCGAGTCCCGAAAGTCCGGTTGGTGTTGATGACAGCGAAAATGTGGTTCGGCGCAAAGTCGGCGAACCGACTCAGTTTGATTTTACGCCGCGCGATCATGTTGAACTGATGGAATTGAACGGTTGGAGCGAAGGCGAACGGATCGCAAAGGTTTGCGGATCGCGCACTTATGCGATTACCGGCGAACTGGCCCGTTTGGAACTGGCGATTCACCTGATGGTGATGGACAAGCTGGCGGCAAACGGCTTCCGTGTGATTACGGTACCGTCGATCTCCAAAGAAAAACCGCTTTACGGCCAAGGTTATCTGCCGTTTGCCCGTGATGAAATCTATTATATGCCCGAAGACGACATTTATCTTTCCGGTACCGCCGAACTGATTTTAAATTCGTTGCGTGCCGATGAAATTATTCCCGAAAACGAACTGCCGGTTTTGTATGCCGGATTCTCTCCTTGTTTTCGGCGCGAGGCCGGTGCTGCCGGCAAAGATACCCGTGGTCTGACCCGAGTTCACCAGTTTATGAAAACCGAACAGTTTGTTATCTGCAAAAACGATGTTGAAGAAAGTGAAAAATGGCATCAGAAATTGTTGCAGATTTCGGAAGAAGTTTTGCAGGATTTGGAATTGCCGTATCAGGTGCTGGAAGTTTGTACCGGCGACATGGGGGCCCCGAAATATCGCCAATATGATCTCGAAGCCTGGGTACCGACTCAAAATTGCTATCGCGAAACTCACAGTTGTTCCAACATTACCGACTGGCAGGCGCGCCGTACCAACTTGCGTTATCGCGACAATGCCGACGGCAAGGTCAAGTTCGTACACACGCTCAACAATACCGGCATTGCCACCCCGCGGGCACTGGTGCCGTTTTTGGAAAACCACCAGCAGGCGGACGGTTCAATCCGCATTCCGGTCAAGCTGCAGCCTTATATGATGGGGAAAACATCTATCGGCGGCAAAAAATAATTGATGCTTGCAAAGAAAACCCCGAAAAACCGGGGTTTTTTTAACACCTTTTGGCAGGATAAATCAGAAATATGGCAATCTGATGAAAAAGCCACGGTAGAAGACGGCAAACAAACTGCCGTAAGAAGTCAAAAAATGATGTGTTTTGGTATTTGTGGCATCGGTTCAATTCCCGACTCGGCAAAAACTGATTTTCAGATGTCGTTTTGTGCCCAAAAAGCGCGATCTATATCCTGGCTGAACATAGGCAGAGCACGCACACTGTTCCATAATGCCAGCAAAACAAAAGCGCAAATAACAGATCCCAGCATTACGGAAATTTTTGACTGCAAGCTGCGACGGTTGGAGAACAGGATTTTGAAAAACCTGTAAAAGCAATATGAGAAAACAATGGTAGCCAGCAAAGTAAAAAAAGTTTCGGCATAAATGTTCTCTACCGGCAATGTTTGCCCGGGGATAACAATAACGGTATACATCCGGTAAAGAAAGAAATAGAAAAAGCCCCAGCCCAGCAGAAAAAAGATCTGCATCAACAATATAATTGCGGCCTTGAAAGGCTTTTTTCTAAAATTATCGAGGTATTTTTGGCAGTAAGAGCAAATTTTCTGTTTCATGGCGACACCTTTCGACGGAGACAAAGTGTGAAAACGGTAATCCGGGGCTGTTTCTCGTCCGTTTTCCCGAGTGCAGAACCACACATGCAGTTATTCTGTAGGAACCGGGGCGGCCTTGGAATCACCGTTTTCATCACGCCTTTTTATTAGAAGGCGCTTAACATTGATCATTTATTCTCTTTATTGCAAATTACAAGATGAGCTCTGAAAACATACCTGAATTGTTCCGATATTGGCTGCTGATATACAGGCAAAACAATCTTTGGAATGGAACAGCCATTGCATACCTGGCTAAGATCCCCGGTTTGCGGTGAATGATTTGTCAGTAAATGGAATGCGAAAGACGGCCTCGTTCTGGTCTTTGAATCTGGCTCAACTTTCGGGCTGTATTTTAATAAACGTTCACTAGCCCATGCAAATGTGTTCCGAACTGATTCGCACAACCCAAAGGTTTCGCAAGCCTGACGGTTGGGGCGGAATACCTGCATCTGCTTGTTACATAGGCAGTGTTGTGTTCAAACTATAAAAACCCCCGGTAAACCGGGGGTATCAAGGGAAATTTGGATTTGAAACCGGATAAAGTTGTGAAAACCTAATTTGCCCAAAAAGCGATATGAGTTTCGGGTAAAAAATTGAACATTTTAAAGAGAGCATATTCCAATTCCGGCCAAATAATAGCGCTTACAACCGAAGCTGCTATAATGAGCATTTTGCTTTTTGTGCCGCTTTGGTTTGAAAGCATTATTTTACTGAATTTATAGAACACAAAACTATAAAGAATAAGGATAATGCTATCGGAAGTTAACTCGGCGTAGATATTTCCTTTAGTTTGCAGATTACCGGGAATATAGTAAACAAAAAAATCTTTTAGCGAAAAGTAAAAAAACATAGCCCAGCCAAGTAAGAACGGAATTTGCATCGCCAAAACAGCGCTGCCTTGAAGCGGTTTTTGCTTAAAAATGTTGTAATGTTCTCTAAAATAGGTTGTAATTTGTTGTTTCATTTTTTAACCTCAACGATAATTAACACCACTTAAAAAGAATTTTTTGTTCTGCTTTTGTTCTTTTAAAGATGACGAATATTT
>UQCS01000029.1 GCA_900539605.1 uncultured Azospirillum sp.
CCGCGCCGCTTTCGAGAACAAAGTCTCGGTTACTCTCAACAATCAGCTGAACAATGTCGATACTACAATCGTAGTTTCCAGCTACAAATTCAAAGAAATGACAACGTCTGTTTCTTATAAAGAACGCTCTAAACACATTGACGGTTTCATAACTGTTACAGACTCCGTTCTGGTTTATAGAGTTTCTTATGGCGGTTTTTCATTTGACTATAATCTGATTTATCAGGTTCCGGTTTATGACGACGGCTTTACTAAACAGACAATGCCCTATCACCGCTACAGCAAAATTACCGATAAAGGCGGAGAATTTGTTGACATGGAATCGATTGTCGACGGAAATTATGCATATTTCCGCAGATTATATCGCCATACAATCAATGTAGAATGCAATGGTAAGAACTATGACATCACAGCCAACGTCATTCTAATGTGTGAACAAGGAAGTGCAGACCAGCCATTCATTGTAAAAAGTGAAATGACATCAGCCGGCGCTTCATCACTCAATGACGAAGTCTATTCATTTGTATGCATAAAACAAACTTGGTCGGACGGATCAGTTGTTGAAAAACGACATAATGTCCAACTGGGTGCTTATGTTGAAAACTCTGTCTTCGATTACCAAACAATTTTCAATTACAAAAAAGATTTGAAAATCATTGACTCGGCTTTGGAAGACGGATCAACGGAAATACGTTCCGAAGAGAATGAATATGTCATGGCATATCGAACCGAACAGTTTTGGAAAATTGAATATAATTATTTTTCAATTCAAATGAAACTTGTTCATGACGAAGCTTATTATGATGACGGTGTTTTATCATGTAAGTTTCCCGGTTTTGAGTTTACCGAAATTGTCAACGCCGAACCGGAATTAACCTACGAGAATTCAGGAAACGACGATAACGGTACCTATGACGTTTACTGGTTGAAACAAGGCGTTTCGGCACAAGTTGATCAGTTGAAAGTCAGCGGTTACGGTACGGTACAAATTGTTGCCTACCGTTAACAGCTGGTTATTTTATCAAATACCGTTCCTACATAGGAACGGTATTTTTTTCTGCCACCTATTTTAGACCAAAAGCAAATACGTTTGACAAAAAAAACAAACTCGTTATAATACAAGGCAGGTAAAAATTATTCTATCCGATTATCAATTACGCTTATTATTTTCAATTGGAGAAAATTTTACCGCAAACCAAGTAATAATTAAAGATTCAACTTATATGAGAACAAAAAATTATTGGCGGGCCGCCCTGTTTTGCATGGTGGTACTGCTGACGGCTTCATGTTCGCATGATGACGACGCCTACTGGGATTTACCGCCCGCCGGGCTTCCCGATTACAGTTACTTTCGCACCGGATGGGATCAGGCATCTTTGCAAATCGATTCGTTAGCAACGGCACAAATCGTTTTTTCTTACCGTTCATGGGCGGAGGCGGCAACAAAAATGCAACGTGCGGAAATTTCGCTTAAGGCCTCTCTTGAAAATGTGAATACGGAGATACAAGTTGCGGATTTTATTATCGGCAAAGGAACCGGCTATGTGGACTACCTGGCAGTAAACAGCCGCCGTGACCAAAACATTACGGTCACCGATTCTCTGATGATTTACCGTCAACGCTATCGGAATTTTACGCTCGAATACCGCATGCCTTTCCAGTCGGCGTTTTATAATGACGGCAAAACCACCGGCCAAATGGTGCATCTCCGCTTCAGTCCGCAGATCCGCGATCACGGTTATACAGTGAGTGATCTCAAAAGCGAAACCGAAAACGGCAGTGTCTTTATGCGCAAGCTGTTTCGCCATTCAATTTCGGTTTGTTTTAACGGCAAAGACTACCAAGCCACCGCGACCGTGATTCTGAAACGGCATGCCGGCAGCGAAAACGAGGACTTTGTAGTTAAAAGCGCCTTAGTCGATTCGGGCATCAAAAACCTGTCCAACCAAGGCAATCACGCTTCTTACACCTCCTGGCTCAAAGTCAGGCAAACGTTTAACAGCGGAAAGCAGGAAACCCTGACTTTTGAAGTTCTGATGTACGGAATAATGGCAATGCAGCCGCTGACATCCGTCAAAATCAACGATAAGACGCTGATTCGCAAAGGCGGCGGTTTTGATGACGAGGCAACTCATATTCAGACGGTGGCACGTAACAAATACGTGGACGCCCTGTATTATGAACGCCCTTATACGGTGACTTATAATTTCGGAACCGTGACCACGATTTTTCAGCATGTCGAAGCCTTTTACAACGACGGCTTTGCCATCCTCGAATTTCCCTGCATCAAATACACCGAAATCAAAGACAACGGCACTCTTAAGGCATTATCCCATCAAGAAGATCAGCACGGAAGTTACGGCGAATACCTTTTTTCCCACACGGTGACGGCAAAATTCAAATCGTATACCCACAGCGAGAAAAACAGTATTCAGGCGATTGTAACCGACTGAAACCGGTAAAATTTTCAAAACGTCGTTCCTATCCGGGAACGACGTTTTTTATTATTTGCACGTCCTTTTCGCACAGACAAAAAGCGCAACGGAAATCCGTTGCGCTTTTTCGTTATTCAGAAAACAATCAGACCACCTTCAGCAAAACGCCGCCATTGCCGCAATTTGCTTCGCAAATAGTACCGTTGCAAAGATTAACCGATACGGCCTGCCCTTCTTTCAAACACCAGAAAGGACGGGTAAGCGGAATCTCGGCAACGCCGCAGGCCTGTAGAATTCCGTTGATGCGCGGTAACAGCGATATTACCAGCATCAGTTCTTCGTACTCCAGCATAGCTTCTCCCATCTCCCGGGTAAAGTTTTCCGCATCGTCAACACCGCAACCGCAAATTTGCATGTTCATGCTGAGCGTCAGTGTTTCGGACAGCCTTATACCCAACAGTTCGGCATCGTTGTCAAACTGCTCACATTCATCGTCCTCATAGAGGAAGGAAAAATGGGAAAGAGGCGTCAGAGAAGATCTCGTTTTAGCATAAGGCCTGGCCGCATTATACGACGAAAGCCAGGTACCAAACTCACACGGATTGATGCCCTGAGCAACCATATCCGTATACAACTTTTCAAAATTAATAATATCCATAAGCATTCAAATTGTAATTGCTGTATTTGAAATATATAATGTGCACTTCACAAATTAATTTTATTGTTTCATATAATACATTTAATAATTATCTTTAAAACTGAGTATGGCAATTTTTAGACAAAAGTCAAATTATTTATCATCCGTACAAAATTTTGCTACAGATATTTTCTTTACGTTCGTTTTTTTAAACTGGCCAAATACCAAAAAAGCGTGTCCAAAGACACGCTTTTGCTTCGTTAACGATGACTGTTTACAACCGGGCTTCCAGTTCTTTTGCAAAAACAGAGGGTCGTTCGCCGAACGCTTCCTGCCAGCTCCGGTCGATTTTTCGCCCCCACCAGATCAAGCTTCTTTTCAGAGTCTGGCTTTTCACGCTCAGAAGCAGCCGTTGATGCTCGGGAGACAAAAACAGCTCACGCAGCGTTTGCTCGGCTTCGCGGCGATCTAGACAAGCTGCGAGATGAGAAGCCATCACCGGAAACGGGTTGCACGGATCGTCAGATATTTCAACCATATGGTCGTGTTCACGGGTTTCGCGAAATTGCTTCATCTGACAGACCGCCTGGTTAACCAGCGTCATCAGAGCAGACTGTCGTTCCGGTTCAAAAAAGGCCTTGATTCCTTTCAGCAGCGGATTGTTCAACGCGGTTTCGCCGACGGCGGAGTACTTGAGTTCATCGTTGATGACAAACAGATAATGTGTTTTTCTTTTTTTCATTTTATGCATATCTAATAATTAATAAATAAGGATCGTTATAAAGACAATTTATCAGACAAAAATGCCAAAATCAACAAAAATCTGTATAACATCTTGAAAAAACACAAATTATAAGAACAGTTATCAGTTTGAGAAACGATGTTTCTCTTCCGGCCTCCAACACGCATATGCCAAATCGATTCCCTATTCCGAGCGCCCTCGTCTTTTCGGTTTAAATCATAAAAAAAGCGAGCCGGCATAATATCCGGTTCGCTTTTCAGAATGAAAGAGAAAGAAGTTTACTTGTACTTGAGCAGCACGCCGGCGGTTTTGTCATGCTGAAGCATGTGACCGTTGACGAGCGAGTAGGCTTCAACTTCGCCGGTATCGGGATTCTGGGTCCAGACATGCTCCGGTACGATGTTGAGCGGGCTTCCGGCTTGAGCGAACATCTTGCGAACGTCGGCCTGACGGGTGCGGATCTGAGAAAAGTCTTTCAGACTGATCAGGGTGCAGCCGTGGGCTTCGGCGAGTTGCAGGGCGTCTTCGGCGGTCATTTTTTCGTCGCTTCCGTGAAGAGAGCTGATATGACTGCGGTTTTCGAGTTCAATTCCGATAACCGGAACACTGTAAAACTCTTCCATCGTTGCTCCACCTTTGTAAAGATAACGCAACTTGAACTTTCTTTTTTCCATGTTTATGATAATTGATTAATAGGTTTTTATACAAAAAAGATCATAACAATTTTGGATTTTTTTGTCAATAAAATAATGACGGTTTGTTGTTTTTTCCGTTTTTTTCTTTTTTTGTATATTCGGCATTCACAATTCCAAGATATATCCTTCGTCAAAACCGCCGCGTTGCTGCCGTTTTTTTTCTCCGCACACCGCAACTTCAGCCATCGTCACCCCGTTGAGGCAACATATCGCCGTGATTACTTCCAGCACGTCGGCAGCTTCTTCGGCCGCATTCTGCCGATCACCGGCGGTGCGGAATTCTTCGCATTCTTCAAACAGCTTAAGCCACAACGCTTCCCGGTATTCGGACCCTTCAGCGCGATAAAATACCGCCTTTTCCCCTTTGGCAACAATCATTTCCGGTATTTTGTCACGAACCAGCTTTTTCATCTCTTTCTCCGCAAATATTTTTTAACATCTCGATCGATTCTCACAATATTCCTTCTGTCCTGATTTGACAAACCGGATTTCGGATACAAAAAACAGGAGAACTTTGCAGTCTCCTGTTTTTAAACCGATCAATCGCGACTATTCGTCTTTCTTCGACTTCTTTTCAGCCTTTTTCTCAGCTTTGGCTTCGGCTTTTTTAACTTCTTCGGCAACCGCTTTTTCGGCAGCTTCGGCCGCGGCTTTTTCTTCGGCAACGCGGGCCAGATCTTTGGCACCTTTGGCATTGACATCACGGTCAACCAATTCGATAATAGCCATCGGCGCAGCGTCGCCGTAACGGATACCGGCTTTCAAAACGCGGGTATAACCGCCGTTGCGTTCTTTATAACGTTCGGCCAGAGTCGAGAACAATTTGGCAACAACTTCATTGTCGCGCAAAAAGGCCAAAGCCATACGGCGGCTGTTCAGATCACCTTTTTTGGCAAAAGTGATCATGCTGTCGGCAAAAGTTCTCAATTCCTTGGCTCTCGGCAAAGTAATCGTAATCTGTTCGTGCGTCAGCAGGGCGTTGGTCAAATTCGAGAACAAAGCTCTTCTCTGATTCTTCGGCATATTAAATTTTCTGTGCTTATCACCATGTTTCATGGCATTTTCCTTTCATATTCTCTGTTGCTTTGACGGGGCAAAGCGGATAAAACTTACGCCGACACTACCTTCATAAATACCGGCACTCCGTGAATAAATTCAATTCACAATTCAAGCGCAATATATAGAAGTTTTTTCCTTTTGGCAAGCATTTTTTACGCCGTTCTGTTATCGTCAAACCATAAAATAATGCTTGTTTTTTAGTCCGACTGCCGTTACTTTCGACAATATCGGATCAATCGGAGAACACATCAATGCGCCTTCTCATTCAACGGGTAAAAAAAGCTTCGGTCACCGTCGACAACTGCCGGGTGGCCGAAATCGGCAACGGTCTGCTCATTTTTATCGGCGTCTTTAAAAACGACGGCCGCGAACAGGCAGAATACCTGGCACGCAAAGCGGCGGCTCTACGTATTTTTGAAGATGATGCCGGCAAGATGAATCTTTCGGTCAAAGAGACCGGCGGCAGTACCCTGGTCGTTTCGCAGTTTACTTTGGCCGGAGATACCGCCCGCGGCAATCGTCCCGGTTTTGACAATGCAGCCCGGCCTGAAGCGGCCAAGCCGCTGTACGAGTACTTTTCCGATTGCCTTCGCAATCAGGGCATCGAAGTACAAAACGGCATTTTTCAGGCGGATATGGCGGTCGAATTGCTTAATGACGGCCCGGTAACTTTTTTGCTCGAAAAATAAAACTTACTTAAAATCGCGGTAAATACGCGAAGCCACCGGCCCCTTGTCATTCTGATACTTGCCGTGATAAAGCTTAATGTCGCCGGTTGTTTTCCAAAAAGTTATTTGCGCAATTGGCATGTTTTTATACAAACGCACCGGCATGGTCGCATATAAATGAAAAGTTACGTTGCATTTGCATCCGATATCGAACAAACCGGACGTGATATGAATAAAAAGCCCCAACCGTGCAATGCTCGATTTTGCATGAACAATCGGCACGTAAAAGTCACTGCCGACAAACTCGTTGCTGCAACCGAGCAGAAATTCGCCGCGCTTCATTTCATAACCTTCGTCGGGAATTTCAAATTCCTTTGTATGCGGTTCCTTTTTCGGATCCAACACTTCGTCGGTATACATCACCAGCTTATCGCCTAATGTCAGATCATAGGAATTGGTGGTTACTGCCATAGGTTTAAACGGTTCGATTACGATTTTGCCGTTTAAAACTTCCTCGGTTATCTTATTTCCCGTCAGTATCAACTTTTCTCTCCATTTTCGATATTTGCGGGCAGGAATAGGCCGAATACCCGCCCTCATACAAAGAAGCATCTCCGTCATTCAGCCAAAACGAAATCTGCCCGGTAATCATTTCCGGATAAACCCGAAAAGGTTTGGCCGTTACCAGTTCCAACGTCCATTTATGAACTGAACCGGTATGTCCGAGATCGGCCGAAACCTGCAAAAACAAGCCTAGTCGCCCGGTCGAACTGCGACCGATCAGCGACATTGCACATTTGCAGCTGCCCAAGGTTTCCCAGGTATGACCGAGATAAACCCGGTCCGGATACAACACAAATCCTTCTTCGGGAATCGTAACCGTTTTGTATTGCCCGTCATCTTCCTTAAACGTCAGTGTCCGCCCCAACCTGTAATTATAGCTGTTGGGATTGAGCTGCTCACGATTAAACGGCTCAATTACAATATCGCCATTCTCAACATATCTCTCAATTTCCGAACCGGTAAGTATCATCCTTGTTCCTTAAAATTCCGTCAGTTCAATTTTTTCGCCGTCGATCCGGCAGCAGCCGCCGATCGGAAAGGTAATGATCGGGGTGGTATGCCCAAAATCAACGTTCGCAACAATCGGCTTACCGGCCAGTTCTTTCTTCGATTTCAGAATCCGCTCCAGCAGCGGCCGGTCTATTTTGTTCTCCGGCTCAAAACGCCCGAACACCACCGCTTTAACCGTCGCAAAATCCGGATGCAGACACAAGGCCGTCAAATTGCGGTTAAAAGTCCACACTTCGTGTTCGGCACAATGTTCCAAAAACAAAATGCTGTCCTTAATATCAGGAAAATACGGCGTTCCTTTCAGCTCGTCCAAAAGCCCCAGATTGCCGCCGATCAAACGCCCTTCTGCTTTACCGGGCACTATCTGCCAATAACCGTCATTTTTAATAAAATTCCGTTTTTCCTGATCGATAAACCACGGATCGTCCGCCCATTCCGGCGCCGGCATTAGGGAAAACGGCTGTTTCTGAAACAAACACTTTTTAAAATATTCAATTGTATAATCAAGTCCCTTCTGCATTCCGAAACTCGAAAAATGCGGCCCCGAATAAGTGACCAGTCCGGTCCGGGCATAAATCGCATTTGCCAGAGCGGTGATATCGGAGAAACCACACAAAATCTTCGGATTGTCGGCAATCAGCCGGTAATCGATCCGCGACAGCAACTCCGTGACGTTAAAACCGCCGATAGCCGTCAAAACGGTGTCTACCGCAGGATCGGCAAACGCTTCGTGCAAATCTTCCACCCTTGCTTCAACCGCCGAAGACGCAAACTCGTCCATTTCGTCGGCATGATGGCCGAATGAAACGCTCAACCCCATTCCGGCCAACCGTTCTTGAGCAATTTTCCGGCAGTCGTCGGAAATAATCTTCAAACTCCGCGACGGCGCAATAACTCGAACATGCGCGCCCGTCTTCAACTTTGCTGGTATCATCTGTCATCCCTTTGCTTTTGCAAATCCAACAGGGTTTTGCGATTCAGTTCTTCAATTCGTTCACTTTTGGCCGCAAACAGTGCCGTCATCACGGGCTGTGCCCGTACATCACCAAAAATCATTGCTTCTGAATGGTGTAAAATCTGCGACAATTCCTGCGGTTTCAAACCGGCCTGACCGGCAAAATAATGAATGCTGCGCAAATACTTATATAAGATTTTGCTCTGCTCATCGTGACTCGACGGGCGCAAACCTTCGCGCATCATTGCCTGAGACGTAACAATACAATCCTTAAACTTGTAATTGCGATCCAACGCCGGATGACGGGGAAACGGATAACAGTCCATTACATGGTCCAAACCGTATTTAGCCTGCATAATCACCGTATCGCCAAAACCGACTTCCATAAACAACGGCTTTTGGTTTTGCCGGTCGCGAAAGATAATGAAATTGCCGACATCCGAATATTCTCCGGTATATTTATGACGGACCGCAAAATTGAAATTCTCTCCGTAAACGCCGTCAATGCCCACCGTATGCCGATAATACTTTTCGGGATGAGCATCCACTTCCACCACCGGGCATCCTCTTTCGCGGATCAGCCGATAAAGTTCTTCATCCCCAGACCGTACCCGCAACAACAGATCTTCCGGCGCCAGCTTAACCTTATTATAAAAAAAGTCTAAAACCTGAGAAAACGCCTCTTCTTTATGTTCATAGGGAAAAACCGTATCAATGTTGGTAAAATAAGAACCCCATTTCGGCTTAAAATCATCATTAAGCATATTCTTAATATTACGGGTACGCACCGAATTCTGTGCAATCACCAAACCGCCGGCCGGTATCTTTCCCGGCAACACATAGTCTTTTTTCAGTGCCGAAATCGCCGCTCCGACAAAGATTACGCTTTCGTCCTGGTGTGAGGTAACCGGCAGCGGTGCCGCTTCCAAATATCCGGCAGTACGATAATGCTGCAAATAAGCCGCGATCAATCCGCGACGACACCGGTTCAACGTTTGCCATTCATCACACGCCAGCATCATCTTTCTCTCCGTTTTTTCACACAGTCAAAAATTAATTCTCCGGGATATTCGCCCTGCCCGAACGGCGTACGGTCAAAATGCCCGTACAGATTTTCAACCGTCAGCTCGTTTTTTTCAAGCACCAACGATGCGGTATCCTTAAAGAAGTAACCGGTTGTATAAAGCCATTCGAAATTATCGGTTTGACCATCCGTATATTTGACGGAATAATATTCTTCAATATTTTGCGTCTGTTTGAAATAATCACGCTTATTGATCTCTACCCGGCGATTGATCTGATTGCCGTCTTTATCATGATAGTTGCCGTCAAAAACCACACCTTCGCGCACCAGCATATGTATCCAGGGATTAAACAGATCAAAAGCGAAGCGGCCGTTTTCCGTCAACAGATCTTTAGTACTGCAAACAAAGCGGTCCAGTTCTTCTGCCGACTGACAGTGTTGCATCACCCGGAACGGCGCGAAAGCAAACGAAAACTTTTCTTCATCCGCAAACTCATTAATATCAGCGACATGGGTTACCACGTTTTTAATCCCGCATTCACGGGCTTTGTCGGTCAAAACCGCAATTTCGTCTCCGATCACATCCACGGCATGAAACTCCAGATCGGGATGTTTTTCGGCAATCGGTAGCAAAACCCGCCCGGTTCCGGCGCCGATTTCAATAATGCGGTTATTATCCAAATTGTTTTTGTATTCCGTAAGTAAACGGTTATAAAAGGCAATATCTTCTTTACGTTCATTGTAAAAAATGTCATACAGTTCCGAGGCGTTTTTATACCTTTTCATTTTTACCTACCCGGTTAATATATGTTATTGTCCGCCGCACAAACATCTTGCTGAAACGGGAACATAAAAGTACGTCCGATTTTTCATTCGGCAAGTTTTGTATACTGTACTACATTTTGTACAAAAAACAAGGACAAAATAACAATCGTCAGATTTTACTCAGTCGTCCCGGCCACAGAGATGCAGTATCAGCCGAATTACAGCACCGTTTTTATTTCAATTTGCTAATTGTCCTTATTGAGAAGACTAAATAAAAACGTCTCTGTCATTCAACAGAGACGTTTTGATCAATCGTTGATCCGGAATTTAGAAATGATCGTCAACTCTTTTGATCAGTTCTTCAATGTTTTCCGGCGGCCAACCCGGGGTTTCCATACCGAGATGAATTCCCATTTTGGCCAGAACTTCTTTAATTTCGTTCAGCGACTTACGGCCGAAATTCGGTGTTCTGAGCATTTCGGCTTCGGTTTTCTGAACCAAGTCACCGATATAAACGATATTGTCGTTTTTCAGACAGTTGGCAGAACGTACTGACAGTTCAAGCTCTTCAACCTTTTTCAAGAGGTTCTTATTGAACGGCAGTTCTTCTTTTTCAACTTCGGCTTCATTTTCCGGTTCGTCAAAATTAATGAACGGTTTCAGCTGATCCTGCAAAATACGGGCCGAAAAAGCAACCGCATCTTCCGGTGTAACCACACCGTTGGTCTCTACCACCAAAGTCAGTTTGTCATAGTCGGTAACTTGGCCGACACGAGTACGATCAACCCGGTATGATACCCGCTTAACCGGAGAATAAATTGCATCAACCGCAATCAGCCCGATCGGCGCATCGGCCGGTTTGTTCTGGCTGGCCGGAACATATCCTTTACCGGTATTTACAGTCAATTCCATATTAATTTTAGCGCCGGCATCCAAAGTGCAAATAACCAACTCCGGATTTTTGATTTCAACATCATGACCGGTTTCGATCATTGCCGCCGTAACTTCGCACGGACCTTCTGCTTTGAGAGACATTGTTTTCAGGCCTTCGCTATGAACAGCAACCGCCAGTCCTTTGACATTGAGGACAATATCGGTTACATCTTCTCTCACGCCGGGAATAACCGAAAATTCGTGTAAAACACCGTCGATCTTAATTGCCGTAACAGCGCCGCCCTGCAGGGAAGACAACAAAATGCGTCTCAGTGCGTTACCGAGAGTAAGACCGAAGCCTCTCTCCAATGGTTCAACCACAATCTTGGCCTTGTTGCCGCCATCGCTGGGAACAATTTCAAGATTAGTCGGTTTAATAAGTTCTTGCCAATTCTTTTGAATCACTTGGATATCCTCATTTTTAGTGCATATGCATATTTACAAAAAATCAAAAGACGGCGAGGCTAAAAAACTTTAGCCTCACTATCAAAACGCCAAAAACTACACGCGGCGGCGTTTGCGCAGACGGCAGCCGTTGTGCGGAATCGGAGTAACGTCACGGATGGTAGTAATTGTAAAACCGACCACCTGCAAAGCTCTGATTGCGGATTCGCGCCCAGAACCCGGACCCTTAACCTCAACTTCCAAAGTTTTCATACCGTTTTCGATAGCTTTTTTACCGGCTTCTTCAGCAGCAACCTGTGCCGCATACGGAGTCGATTTACGCGATCCTTTGAAACCCTGAGCACCGGCCGTAGACCAGGCTACCGTGTTTCCCTGAGCATCGGTAATAGTAATTCGAGTATTGTTAAAAGTAGAATTCACATGTGCGACACCGGCAGTGATGTTCTTCTTTTCTTTTTTCTTCTGTGTTGCTTTTGCCATTTGGGACCCTACCTCTTCTTATTTCTTTTTGTTAGCAACGGTTTTACGTTTGCCTTTACGGGTGCGGGCATTTTGTTTTGTACTCTGTCCGCGAACCGGCAATCCTTTACGATGCCGCAAACCTCTGTAACATCCGAGATCCATCAATCTCTTGATATTAACCCCAACATCACGACGCAGCTCACCTTCTACCAGGTAGTCACGATCGATTGTTTCACGCACTTTTGCAATGTCTTCTTCAGACATATCCTGCACGCGCAAGCCCGGGTTGACTCCTGATTTTGCACAAATGTCTTGAGCAGTTTTTCTACCGATACCAAAAATATAAGTCAAAGCGATTTCAATTCTTTTGGCAGTCGGAATATTTACACCAGCTATACGAGCCAAATTTCATCTCCATTATTCTAAAATTAAAACTTAAAAAGTTGATCACCACTTTTCAAAATTAAGCCGGATTATAGGCTAATATTTATTAGTGTCAACCCTTACTTTAAGCATTTTTCAAAAAAGTTACTTTTTGTTAAACACTTATTTGATTTTGAGCGCTTCATCAATGCGTTTGGCAACCACGTCCACCGTTCCATTGCCGTCAATGCTGCGCAATAATCCTTTTTCTTGATAATACGCGATTGTCGGATAAGTAAAATCGCGATATTTTTTCAGACGGCGCTCGATTGTCTCTTTTGTATCATCGAGTCGTCTCGAAAATTTGGTTCCGCCGCAGATATCGCATACCCCCGGAACCTTCGGCTTGTGATATTTGTCACTATAGCTTTCACCGCAGGTCATACAGGTATAACGTCCCAGGATTCGGTCGATAATAATATGGTCGGGAACCTGAATCTCAATAACGGCATCAAGTCCGATTCCTTTTTCCTTCAGCATTTTCTCCAGCACCTCAGCTTGTTCCAATGTACGGGGAAAACCGTCGAGAATAAAACCTTTCTGACAGTCTGCTTCTTCGATACGGGCCGAAACCATCCGGATCATCAGTTCATCGGGAGCAAAACCGCCGGCAGCCAAATGATCTTTAAGCTGATTGCCGATTTCGCTTCCTTTTTTAACTTCTTCCCGCAGCATTTCTCCGGTAGAAAGATGACAGAGACCGAATTCCCGTTTCAGAACGCTGGCCTGGGTTCCTTTGCCGGTACCCGGCGCACCGGTCATCACCAGATGCAGCCCTTCTCCGTTTGCAAAACCCATTATCTTCTCTTTCCTTTTTTGTTGACCAGAGCAGCCTTTTTCAAGAGCCCCTCATACTGATAGGCAATCAGATGAGTCTGAACCTGGCCGACAAAATCCATCGTTACCTGGACCACGATCAACAGCGTGGTGCCGCCGAGAACAAACGGAACTGCCAGTTTGGCAATCAGAATTTCCGGCAAAATGCAAAGCATGGTCAGATAAAAAGCGCCCAGCACGGTCAGACGGGTAATCACATAGTCCAAATATTCGGCAGTATTTTTACCCGGACGGATACCGGCAATAAAACCGCCGTGTTTCTTCAGATTTTCAGCCGTTTCTTCCGGATTGAAAACCACGGCGGTATAGAAGAACGAGAAGAAAATAATCAAACCGGCATACAAGGCCAGATAGAGCGGTTGACCGTGACCCAGCAGCTGGCTCAACGTTTGCGCCCAGCTCGGACCGTTGGCGGCAGACAGGTTGGCAATCGTAATCGGCAGCAACAGCAGGGAGCTGGCAAAAATCGGCGGAATGACGCCGGTCGGATTGATCTTGAGCGGCAAATGTGAGCTTTCCGGCGAACTCATGCGGGCGCCGACCTGACGCTTCGGATACTGGATGGTGATTTTGCGCTGTGCTCTTTCAACCAAAACGATAATATAAACCAAACCGAGAACCATTGCCATCAACAGCATGATCACCCATACCGACATCGAACCGACGCGGCCCAACTCAAAAGTCTGCGCCAAAGCGCCCGGAATGTTGGCGATAATACCGACGGTAATAATCAGCGACGAACCGTTGCCGACCCCGCGCGAGGTAATTTGATCACCCAGCCAAACGATAAACATGGTACCGCCGACCAAAGAAACGATGGTGGTAAACTTGAAAACAAATCCCGGCATTACCACTGCCGAAACACCGGCGCCGCCGACCATACCTTCAAGACCGACAGCAATACCGTACCCTTGAATGATTGTGATCAACACCGTCAGTACCTTGGTATAGTGGACGATTTTGCGGTGCCCGGCTTCGCCTTCTTTTTTCAGCGCGCTCAATGACGGAATCACCGATTGTCCCAGTTGCAGAATGATAGAAGCCGAAATATACGGCATGATGTTCAACGCAAAGATCGTCATACGTTCCAACGCACCGCCGGCAAACATATTGAACATGCCGAGAATGCCGTTGGAATTGCGCGAGAAAATATCCGCCAGAATCTGCGGATCAATTCCCGGCAGCGGAATAAACGTTCCCAAACGGAACACGATCAGGGCCAGAATTGTAAACCACAGTCTTTTCTTTAGTTCTTCAGCTTTGCCAAAGGCCGACATATCCAAATTGGCGGCCATTTTTTCTGCTAATGATACCATTTTTGTTTCCTTATCTTTCTAAATAACCGATTTTGGGCGCAGAAATGCCCATTTGGAAATAATCTAATACACGAATTTTAAATTTTTGCAACAACTTTCTCTTTATTCTCTGTTTTTATATTCCGTAGCGGTTTAAGACCGTCCGGCCGGCTACAGTAGATAGATGAAAAACCGTCGTCTACACCTCTCCAAAACACAATTTGTTCCCTTGTAAAGGGAATTATCCACAAGGGCACCACCTTCCTGGTTGACTTTTATACATTTTATGTTACACATTTATAGTAAAATCCTAACAACCTTGGAGACAAACTATGGGTGACATTAGAAACTTTATAAAAGAGATTTTTGAAGGATACACTCCGGTTATTCGACACAACCCACATACCGGAATGCCCGAAAAAATTTATTATAATTACGACGATGAACAGGGAGGGCCGGTTGAAGTTTATCGACTGTCGGCCCCCTCAAACGTAAAACACTCTAACTGCAGCACAGATAAACGCTATCGTGGTGCCATGTGCAAAGCGAATCAATATATTTCCACTGTAGAACTACCACGACTATTTCCCAAACCAATTAAAGCTTATATAGAAAAAGCCCTTGAAAATGAAAAACAACGACATTACAATCGACAAAGATATGTTGATCCCGATCTTTTGCAGGGAAATGGTTGGCAAATCCTCAACAATGAACCAGGCCACTGGGATTGCAAGCAAAACGCAATTGCCCATAATTTAAACGGAGACAGCGGAAACATGGACTGCAGGGGCAAAGTCGGAACACCGAGAGAACATCAACAGATGATTGTTGCCCGCGATGGCATGATTGTCACCTCTGATGAAAATATGGGAACCTACGATTTTGTTTCCCCACACGGTTTTATAAAAACAATCTTTCATGGCGCTGCTGACACTGTTCCGTGGATAATCTGGGGTAACAGTCCATATGATAAGACCAGAGTACGGGAAAGAATGGCAGGTTTGATCAAAGGCTTTTTAGAGTATTGCTCTTCCGATGAAAACGAAAAAAACAACAGCCCGGCAGTAAACTTCTTTACCGGAAATACTGTCAGACCTCTTTTCCAGAAAACACCAACACCATGGTCTATACCAAAAAATAATCGAAACTATAATACAACCAACTGGAAAGGAAAAAATTACCCCATAGAGGGTTTTTATAATAACTGGGTTAACGAATAATAATAATTTGATAAAGGAGGGGAAAAATGTTTATATTAGGCTATGTTAATGCGACACTTATGGCTTTGCTATATTTGAGCGCATCCATTTTTGGATCATACCTATGGTATATCTTAATATCAGGCAGTATTTTTGCCCTCCTTTATACCAATTTAATTATTATGTGCAAATACATGGCCGTATTTATAAAGAAAACTGTCAAAAAAGAACTCCTTACTCAAAACGAAATTTATTTTTTAATTACATCACTGATCATTTTTGTCGTTGTTGGCGTAGTACTAACCCCTAAAGATGGGGTAACTCTGTTTACAAATATAAATCTGATGAATATTGGGGAAAATTTCCTACTTTCTATATATGGCTATATCTTTTTTCTTTTAATATTGACCATTGGTGCCGTAACTGCTCTGTTTTCATTAGAGTTCACATACTTTTTCGGGTTTATACTGGTAGTCACCCTTATGTGGATAAACCTTCACATCTTAAGTAAATATTTTTATCGTTTTATCCGTAAAATAACCCCAAAAGCCCCCCTGTCTCAGAAAGAAATTATTTTGCTGGTTACTTCATTATTGTTTTTATTCACGATGGGCATCGTATCCATCCCGGGCTTGAAAGTATAACACAAAAAAAGATTCATACTCGTTGATATTTACTCAACATTTATTGCCCATAATTTAAACGGAGACAGCGGAAACATGGACTGCAGGGGCAAAGTCGGAACACCGAGAGAACATCAACAAATGATTGTTGCCCCTGATGGCATGATTGTCACCTCTGATGAAAATACGCAAACTTCCCTCCAAAAAATGACATGATCACTCATTGCCGACTGTAGGTCTATACCACATTGATCGACAAAGGAAACAATAAAAGCGTCGTAACGACGCTTTTATTGTTAAAGAATTTTTTTACCGCTTTTGTATCTTAGCAAAGGATTAATTAATATTTCCGGTGGATATGTATATTTTTGAACAACCGCTTCCATTTTTTTGATTTGGTCTTCATCGTGATTTTTTTCATATATCTTGTGTAACATATTTGCTGCATCTAATATAATATCAGATCTTTTATCTTTGCCCATTCCTTTAGCCCGAACAGCTTCCTGAACAACCCGCTCTAAATATTGTATACGCAAATTCTTGTTTCTTTTGGCTATATCCATTAGGGTGTGACAACGTTCCTCGCCCTCCATATACTCCATTGCCATGATCGTCTTTGTTCTTGTCCATGCCTCTATTTTGTTTTGTTGAAATTGAACATTTGCCAACCGTTTCAAAACATTAATTCGCTCCGGGACCGGAGCTGCTTCAAAAGCATTGCTATAATAGTATTCTGCTCTTTCCAACTTTCTGTATTTATTGCTTTCTCCGCTAGCATCGTAATTAAAGCCAATTTGCGGACGATAATCGCTTACATAGCAATTTGCTAATGCCATATTAATTTTATATAAATCTTGCAGAGTTCCAGCTTGTGATAATGCCCGTCTATAAGCTGCGCGCACCAAACCTTGGCTCGGGTAAGATGTGCCCAACCGATTAACACAATAATCTATACGATTATGATCAGAAGTATACGTTAATACTTTTTTCAGACATTCTTTTTCCGCGTTATTTTCTTCCGGATTATAAATATCTTTTTCTCCGAGCAATACCCGATGAATTATTGATAACCGATAATATCCTGCCGCACATTGTTCATTATTTAAATACGGAGAAATTTCTTCAAATTTTTCCTGAATACGATTAGCCTGAAACGATGTTAAACTTTTTCCCTGTTGACCGCTCATTGTCAAATTAATTTCCGATTGAATATCGCAAATTTGCTTCGCCAACTGCAATTCGGGTGTTGCTGCAAAATATTTTTCCAGATCTCTTACATATTTTTCATCAAGTTCATCTATATCATCATTTTTTTCATAAATAGAATTCGCATACCTCAGCAATAACAGGTAGGCACCCGCAATATTTTCATCCAAGGCCTGATCCATAACCTTTTCTGTTCCGTATTGAATAGAAAAGTTTTGCATATCTTCATCTTCTATCGAAACAGATAAATGCCCGTTTGCATCGGGCACTTTTCCCTGTAACATCAAAAATTGAGCTGCAGCCATCAAAAACTGATTTGCATCCTCACCACTAATGGTTTTTAGAAATATGTTTTTTGCAATTTTTTCTCTTGATTCCGGCATTAATTTTTCTTTATATTCATTGCCGTCAACGTCCAAAATTTTAGTATTCGACATCCGTTTCTCCCTGTTTTATAATTCAAATTTGACATTTTTGTATATATTTGTCAAACATTTTATTGATTTTATGTACTTCT
>UQCS01000030.1 GCA_900539605.1 uncultured Azospirillum sp.
GTAAGGAAAACCAAACCAAGAAAAACGTCTCCGAGTTATACCGGAGGCGTTTTTTGTTATTTATTAAATAATTTTTTTCGATTACTTATAATTTAAACCAGTTTGAGGAATCGTTATTGTTCTAAAAATCGGGGAGTCGGCGCAAAGCGGCAGAATCGGTAATGATCAGTGAAAATGGATGCGAAATCCTGTTAATAACTGCTGCAATGGGTAAAATGACAACAAAAAATGCCTTTTTTATGCGGAAAAGCTTTGATTTTATTTGACTTAAGCGCAAAAACGTTCTTAAATTCCGTTGTGGCGGTGTTGTGCCGCTTTGTTTAACATAACTTACATTTATAGGGAGTTTCTTCATGAATAAAAATGAACTTATCGCCAGCATTGCCGCTGCAACCGGTCTGACAAAAACTGATTCCGCCAAGGCTCTGGACGCATTCATTAATTCTGTTGCCAAATCTTTGAAAGACGGCAAAGAAGTTCGTCTGGTTGGTTTTGGTACTTTCGGTGTTACCAAACGTGCTGCCACGACCGGCCGCAATCCCCGCACTGGCGAAGCTATCAAAATCCCTGCACGTAAAGTTGCTAAATTCAAACCGGGTAAAGCTTTGCAGGATTCTGTCAACTAATTGTACTTTTTACAGGTTTGATAAACTTGAGGGAACAGTGATCTCATGCTGTTCCTTTTTTTGTGATTATCAGCAGCACAAGCGGTGTCAACTTTTTATAGACAAAAATCGTCGATTGTGCTAAATTAGAAAAAAACGAGAAAGACAGGCAATGGTACAACTTGATTCGGCAGAAAATCTGGAAAAGATTGCTGCGTTGGCAGAACAGTTGAAGCTCTCTGGTTATGAAAATGCCCGGCCGGAGCAAAAGTCGGAAATTGCCGAAACGCTTGATTTCCTTTATGCCGGGCGAGATGAACCGGAAACGCGGAAAAAGCTGATGTCTTTGTTGGAGTTTATATCAGAACCCTGTGCCGATGCACCTATCGGAAATACGGATTTTGATTTGCATGCTCATCTGGCCGGTCTGGCTGATATGATTGAGGAACAAAACGGGCAGTTGTTTTACCGCGATTTGCAACAAGAGGGCGAAGAGCTCAACCGCAGTCTGAACGTTAAAGAGCTGTGGCGTTCGGGGAAAATGTTGCCGGACAGCGATAATACGGATAAAATCAAAAAGGCTGAAGAAATTTTTGCGCGTTTGTGCGCCGCTGACGGAAAGACTAACCGCCATCTGCAGGCAATGAGCGAACAATATCCGGTTTCTTTTGGAGTTGTCGGAGGACAAGGCAAAGACGGCGAATGCCGAATGATCGATGACGAAAAGGGCAGACGGTGCCTGATATACCTGAACGAGGGTGCCTTTACCGATGAACGTTTGCTGCCGATGTTGATTGCTCATGAGTTGGGGCATTATATTGACAGTGTCGGCCGTCCGGCGGATTTTCGCGCTCACCTGGCGAAAAACGAGGAACATACGGCGGATATTCTGGGAGCGGAAATGGCATTGAACGCCGGTTATAAAACAACCGCTTTCAGCCGGGAACTGAAAAGTAAAAACAATGCTTTTTTGCAGGCACGGGGCAATGCGTTGGAGCAGTTTCAGCAGATCTATCAAAAAGCCGATTTACAGCGCCGTCTGGAAGTTCTTCCTCAAACACCGGGTGGTCGTAAAGTGCGCGGTTTTATAAATGAAGTCGATCATTTTTTTGATGCTTGGGAAAAAGAAAAAAACAAGCCGATCGAAGTTATGCCACGCTTTCTGAGGAGCAAAAACTTAAGATCGTGCTGGATGAGATAGGAAAACAAAGAGACTGTGTGGGGTTGTCGTCGGCAGAGAAGATGGCAAAAATAGAAGAAAAAGTGGAAAAACTCCGCGAAAATGAGAAAAAATTTTCCGGACGGGAAATATCGGTGTCCGAAGCCCGGGCGGCTCTGTTTGAAAATGTGGTCAAAACGCACTTGTATAACCGTTTGGCTGCTGTCAAAATCAATTCTCGCTTTAATCCCGATTTTGACAGGGAACGCAATAAAGGATATTGTACGGCTTCAATCATGCAATGTTTGCGTAAAAGTGACCGCAACGGTGAGCTGGATGCTGTTTTTAATACCAATACCGAAGAACTGGCCCATCCGGCAACATTGTTTAAACATTTGATGGAGATGGAAAATGGCCGCTATGCCGGACATATTCACCGCAGCGGTGATGACGGCTGCAGCGAAGTTCAGGATATTATCGACAAACACCAAATTAAGCCGGGCGCACTGGTATGTCTGACGATGGATCAGAAAATGGCTGACAATGTTACTTTGGAAGGAAGTCATAATCATTTGATGTTGTATGCCGGAAAGGACAAAAGCGGCGAACATTGTTTTTACGGATTTAACAATGATATTAAAGACGGCAAACTAAAAAATCATAATATCGGTTATGTTTGTGACAGCTGCGGATTGTTTTCCGATCTGATCCGTGATCATCACCGGTTTTATCTTCGCGGCGGTTATGCAGAAACAGATCAGGGCGGCGCGGTATCGATACAACGGACTTCACCGACGCAAAGTTGTCCCGGAAAGATGATGTGGAGACATCGGGAAGGGCGTTAGGCCGTTGTAGGATTGTTTGTGTTTGTGGCAACGGCAGCGCCATAACTTAAATATTTATGATTTGCAAACTCACTTTCCCGGGAGTTTGCACCTGAGTTGTATCCATAAAAAAAACCGCCTTGCAGCGGGTTTTTTATGGTGGGCGCTGAGAGGTTCGAACTCCCGACCCTCTCGGTGTAAACGAGATGCTCTTCCAGCTGAGCTAAGCGCCCATCGTGTTTACGGAAAGCTTTATACACGTATTAAATCAATAAATCAAGCAAAAAATTGTCCAATTTATATTTTTTTTGATAAATTGAGGATAAACAATTATTTATATAAGCGTTCAAAAAATGGTGCGACCGATTATATAGTATCAGAACCTAAGGAGGGTGATAACGCCGATCAATGAGTTTTACAGGAGAATGTTAATGGCAGAACAAATGCGGACCGACACTTGGCAGAGCAGAAATTTTCAACCCTGCAACTGCTGCCGTCCGATTCCCAAAATCAACTGGATTCCCAAAGAAGTGGTGGTGAATGATAAGATGCAGCAAAATTATCGTTATCTGCTCAGTGAACCGGAGGGGCAGAATTTTCATCCCGATTTCAAACCGGAGTTGACGCCGATCCAGATGCTGGATATGGGGGTTTTTGAAGGAAAGTATATGACCGATTGTTGGGAAGAGTTCCCCGAACGATGGTTCGATCATGCCATTTTATCACCGGAAAGGAGTAATCCGTTGTATAATTATTTTGGTGTCAAGTCACGCCTTTCGTTATCGGAATGGCGACGGCGCGGCTGGATCGTCGGTCCGGACGTGCGCGGCTGGTTTCAATGGTATTGTCGCTATTATTACGGGCGGAGACTGCCAGAAATTGACGAAGTTCAGATAAAAAGATGGCGCGCGTTCCGCCGTCATCTGGCTCAGGTAGAAAAAAACTGTATGCCCTTTGATGTCGGCTGCCGGGCCCGCCAACGCCAGGCTTTGTTGCAATGGGCCTATAATCCGGTGATTTGAAAGACCGACAAATTTTTTTTGACAAATTTATGTCTCAAATGTTATACTGGGTCGATATTTAATGTGGGAGACTGACAGTGCCTGATAACCGGCAAGATGTCTATAGGGTAAAAAATCCGGATGTTGATTTGGATTTAGCTAATTTTAATCATTTTGTTTCGCCGGAAAGTGAAGCAGGGAAAAGTTTTAGCGTGTTTATGCAGCAGATGGCGCATAAACTGGTCAATAATTCTTACAGCGGTGCCGGAGGGTTGAAGGGCTATCGGGTTTGTTTTTATTTGCAAGACCGTGAAGATGACAGTCCGGCAAGAATCAGCAGTGTCGAAAATCGTATGAATTCTGCGGATTTAAGCGGTGACGATTTTGTTGTGATGTTTAACCGTGACAAATTGCAGCAGTTACAAAGCGAAGATGAACTGGCATTTATATTGGCACACGAACTCTCACACCTCGGCTGGCAGCACGGCGATTCCGAGATCCGCAGTTTGCACGGTAATGAAGAAGCCGCTTGTGATATTAACGCACTTAAAATGATGGATGCGGCCGGATATAATGTGCGCGTGGTAGAAGATATAGACCGTGATAGACCGTTGACTATGGAATGGCAGCAACGTAAAGATGCACGTCGGCAAACGATGATGTATATGTTTGGTTGCGAAATGCCCAGACCGCTGGATGTATCTTTATGGAAAAGTGGCCGGCACGTTAAATGGACGCACGATTTTCAGGTTCCTGGAATCGATACGCCTGAAACCGAAGCTATCGCGATGATGAGCGACAATCTGCGCAAAGTGTATGAAAAAGGCGGTCGGGATGATTGTATTGATATGATCGGTAATTATGTGCGGGAGCTGGGGAGTGCACAGGGCAGCAAGTTTTTTCTAAGGCTTTCGGCTGCAATGACGGCAGAATTTCCGCCGATTGATGAAGTGAAGCGCACCCAAGGGTATTCGGCTATTTTCCGCCATCCGTTTAACGTGACGGCAAATGTCATTCCTCAGGTAGAAGCGCTGCCGGGAAATAAATTTTATCCGCCCGAGGCCTGCCGGCAGATAAACAGCTATTTAAGAAACAATCCTGATTATCACCGTATCATGAAACGTTACTGGGACAAGGTTCTGCTTTCGGGGAACCAGCTTGCCGTCGGCCGCGGTGACCGGCAGTAGTGTCATCTAAAATCGGTTTATGAGCGAATTTTTTAAAAAACCTTGAAACCGCTTATTTTTTATTATATCGTCATCGACATTGAAATTAAATTATTTTTGGAAAGGATTGAATAAATGCTGCATCCATGGCACGGCGTCAGCGCTGGCAAAACAAGGCCTGAAATTATCAATGCAATCATCGAAGTACCGAAAGGTTCCAACGTTAAATATGAGCTTGACAAACTGAGCGGTCTGCTGAAAGTTGACCGCATTTTGTACAGTGCGGTTCACTATCCGGCTAACTATGGCTTTATTCCGCGGAGTTATTGCGGCGACAATGATCCGCTGGATATTTTGGTGCTGGGACAGGAACCGGTGTTGCCGCTGTCGATCTTGCGGGCGCGGCCGATCGGTGTCATGAAAATGATTGACCAGGGAGAAAACGACGACAAGATTATTGCCGTTCATGTGGACGATCCGGAGTATAATCACTATACATCGATTGACGAGCTGCCGCCGCACTGCCTGAAAACCCTAAGGCGTTTTTTTGAAGATTATAAAATATTGGAAAACAAAGAAGTAATTATCGAGACTTTCCTCGGGCCTGACGATGCCCGTAAAGCAGTCTCGGAAGCATTGAAGCTTTATGACGAAAGCAAAGAATCCCTGCCGGGTTACGGCGGATAAAGCAAAAGCCCCGGTTTTATCAACCGGGACTTTGTTTTAACAGGGAAAATCTTTAACAGCGTTTTCTGAAGTACTTGCGGTCAAAGCTTCTTTCAAGCTGCTTTTGCCATTTGGCGATTGTACCGAACTTGCGTTCAAGACAGTATACAAAGCCGTAATTGCGCATTACCGCCAGTCTCCAGATGTAGCGGTTGCCCGACTTTTTGATGATCCGGCTGCCTTCGTAGCTCAGTACATAATGAGAAACCAGTTCCCAGGTGAGAATACTGTCGTTGCGCAAGATCAAAGCCCGTTCAGCTTCGGCGCTTTGAGGGCGGAAAAGAACAATATATGCGAAAAGCAACTCCAGAGGGGCAGTCTGAAAAAACAGAACCTCCGCCTTGGGATGAAATTTGCGCAAATATTTTTGTACACGATCCCAGTCTTTTGTGAGCAGCAACGAAATCTCTTCGGTTTCGTTCAATGCTTTAGAAAGTTTGGCACCGGCAGCCAACAGCAGTTGTGATCTTTTTCCGTATTCCTCTTCGCTGGCAAAAGAAGTTGGTGAACACATCATGTTGTGGTACAGCCACCTCTGAAAGATTTCTTCGTTTTCTGTTTCCGACATTTCGTCCGGCGGGAGTATTCCTTGTTGCCGCAGGCGTTGCAAAATGCCGTAATGCCACAGTTCAGCGTGGACAGTGTTTTGCAGATGAATCCATCTGACGTCGCTTTGTGCGAGTGCGTTCTGTCCCTCTAAACTCTGTATGCCGCGGCTACAGATGTAGTAGAAACGTTCCTGATCCTGGCCGTTCTGCATGAGAGCGGTTTCTTCAGCAGCTGTCTTGTCGAAAACTGGATGTTTCCCTTTAATAATAATTGTGCTCATATTTTTTATGTTTTGTTGTGAATAATAGGTTGATTAAATAATTGGTATCTGACTTAAATTGTACATATAATGAAAATTTTGTCAAGAATATTTAGGAGTGGACTTTTAAAAGTGAAAAGGTTATATTTTTTTTGCTTTTTATATTATTAATCAAGTTTTATGAACAAGTTTTTGAGAACTGATCTGTTGCAAGCGTCGATGGTGTTTGCCTGTGGAAGTTTGCTGGGTTTGGCGTGTATTCTCACGGCTCGTGACGGAATCAAGGATGAATTCTTATGGTTCAACACGGTTGTGAGTTCCTGCATTTTGCTGGGTTCGGCCGTATATGTTGTCCATCTTTTCTGGCTGTACCGCCGTTATCGTAAGATGATCGCAAAACTGGGAAACCGGGGAGAGCAACTTCGTATGCGCTATTTGCGCTGCTGTTCCGCCGCTCGCCGTCAGGCTTATTTTCGTTTTGTCGGAAGTGACGAAATGAATGTCTTTTTGGGCTATCTGCTGCATGAAGGCGGAGAAAGCTCCAGAGAAATGCGTTATCAGATTTTTTGTGAATTGATGCGCGACAGCCGCAATTAAATGCGGTCTCCAGAAAAAAACATCCTCCGGAAAAAATCCGGAGGATGTTTTGTTTTCGGTTGCGACAGTTTATTCGGCCGGAATCAAATTTGCCGTTTCATTTTCGCAAAACTTATAAGAATATATGTAACAATCATCTTTGTCGTCATAATATTCTTTTAGAACGGCTTCCAGTCTGAAACCGCACGATTCGTAGAATTTGCGGGTAGGGAGATATTGCGGGGTTCCTTCTGTTTTAACAAACAATTTTTTGCCGCCGAGGCGGTGAACGGTTTCCAGCAGACGTTGAACCAACTGGCGGCCGATCCCGTGTCCGCGATAGCTGTTTAGAGTAGAAATCAGGTAGAGTTCATAAGCCGAATAGCAGTCCTGAATTTTGCCGAAACAGGCATAGCCGACGGTTTGGTCGCCGTCTTCGGCAAACAGAAATTCGGGTTTTTCCGCGTTGTCGTTGGCATATTGCCGGTTTAGGACGACATGGGCCAAATTGACGCCGATTTCAATGTCTGTATCGTCAAAAAATCCGGTCGAAGCCGTGATATTGCGAATGGTTTCGGGATCACGGGCGTTTAATTTATCTCTGAAAGAAAGCATAATTACACTCCTTTCAGAACCGATAAGCCCTCACTTGTGTAAGAAAAACCAGCAATCTGGTTCGAAAATTGAAATAAATGGTTCGATTCCCGGAAAAAATTGTTCCGGTGGGTTGTTTTGCATTGCACCGCAAACGGTGTTACAGCGTACATAAAAACTCCATACTTGTTAATCCGATGTCAAAGACAGATCAAAAGCCGACCTTCCTTTAACAAATTTATTATACTATTTTTTTAGCGGTTTGACAAGGGGGTATGGCATTTTTTGTTGTAATAAGCCGATGCATAACCGTTGCGAGATGATTGACGGATCGGTAAAATCAGTCTATAACAGGGCAGATTTAAGACTTTTAAGGATAAAAAAATGGAAAAGCTCAAAGATTTGTTTGCCAACCATTATGTCATTCCTCAGGAATGGCTGTGGGCAATTTTCGGCGTGGTTGTGCTCTTGCTGCTGTTTTTCGACCTATTTTTGTTCAACCGCAAAAACGAAGTGCCGAATTTTTGGCATACCTTGGTTCTGTGTATCATCTATATTCTCGCGGCCTGTATTTTCGGCGTATTTATCATCTATGAAGAAGGGTTGGACAAGGGAATGGATTTCTTTACCGGTTTTTTGGTCGAGAAGAGCCTTTCACTGGACAATATTTTTATCATGTCTCTGATTTTTGCTTCTCTAGGAGTGCCGCGGATGTATCAACACCGCGTTTTGTTCTGGGGCATTCTCGGGGCGATTGTCATGCGCGCCCTGTTGATCTGGGTCGGCGAAACGCTGATTTCCAACTTTCACTGGATTTTGTATGTCTTTTCGGCCTTTCTGGTTTATACCGGCGTTAAAATGCTGTTGCACAAAGGAGAAGACGAACCGGCTTTTGAAGAGACGCGGCTGTTTAAGTTTCTGTCAAAAATTTTTCATGTCACCAGCAAAATTCACGGGGAACATTTTTTTGTAAAAGAAAACGGGCGCCATTATATTACGCCGTTGTTTTTTGCTCTGTTGACGATTGAGACGATGGACGTGATTTTTGCGTTAGACAGTATTCCGGCCATCTTTTTGATTACCAACGACGTCTTCATTGTGTATACCAGCAATATTTTTGCGATTTTGGGGTTGCGTGCGCTCTATTTTCTGTTGGAAGCCGCCGTACATAAATTCACTTATCTGAAGCCGGCGCTTTCAATCATTCTGATCTTTATCGGCCTTAAGATTTTTGCGCCGTATATTTTGGGCTTTGAACTGGAAGCCTGGCATTCGCTGACGGTTACGTTCGGTTTGCTGTTTGCCGGAATCGGAATTTCGTTGTGGAAAACCCGCAATGGCGAGGTAACACCGCAATAAACGATGAGATGAGCAAAGGCCGTGTCTTATTTGACACGGCCTTTGCTTTTGAGTGTCCGGATATCCTCGTCGGCTTGAAACGGCAGTGGTATTTCTTATATTGAAAGATGAGAAGATTGCAGCAAAGAGAGGATAATATGGAAGAAATAAGAAGTGACAACTGCAGCGTATCCGGATGCCTGTGCGGCGCCAAACTGGCACGGGCCCTGATTTTGGCTGCCGGCCTCATATTGGGCGGTTTTTTCCCCGGATACTATTACTATCAGGCCAAGATGAATGCCAACAGCGTCACGGTAAAGGGACTGGCGGAAACGGAAGTTAAGGCCGATTTGGCCATCTGGTCGCTGCAATTTGTGGCAACAGGCAATGATTTGGCTGAAATTCAAGGACGCATGGAAAAACAGGCGCAAATGATCGTTGATTTTCTGAACCGGCACAAATTCGCTAAAGACGAGATCACGCTGGGGCCAATTATTACCAACGATCTTTTGGCTAATCCTTACCAAAATGCGGCGGAAACCGGCAACCGTCGTTTTATTCTGACACAGACAGTTGAATTGCAGACCGAGAAGGTTGATGCGGTGGCCGATGCTTTGTCGGCAGCCAACGAACTGATTGCCAAAGGAATTGTGTTCTCTCAGGATTACGGCGGCGGTTCGCGGGCCTCGTTTTTGTTTACCCGTCTTAACGAAATAAAACCGCAAATGCTGGAAGAGGCTACCCGCAATGCGCGCAAAGCTGCTTTTGAATTTGCCAAAAGCAGCGGCAGCCGGGTCGGGAAAATCCGCCGTGCCAGCCAGGGTGTGTTTTCGGTGCTGCCGAAGGTCGATGCGGCAAATATAAATGAGAGCAGCCAAATTGAGAAAAAAGTGCGCGTGGTCTCCACGGTTGAGTATTGGTTGCAATAGCCGAAAAAATTAAAAACCTTTCCGTTGCGAAAGGTTTTTTCTTGTGCTGAGACGGATCAGTTTTTACAAGGCAAAACGTTATGGGCTTGTATTTTATCTTTTGTCATGTTAACATTAAAGGCGACTTAGAACTATCCGGACCAGGGAGAACTTGCAATGGAAACAAAGGTTGCCGTTGTTGCGATTGTGGTGGAAGAACGCGATTCCGTAGAAAAACTGAACGAAATTCTGCATGATTATTCCACTTATATCATCGGACGCATGGGGATTCCATATCGCAGCAGAGGAATCAATATCATCAGTGTTGTTGTGGATGCGCCGCATGATGTGATCAGCGCCCTGTCGGGCAAGATCGGCAATTTGAAAGGCGTTTCCGCCAAAACGGCCTATTCCGGCACCGGTAATTGATTTTTTTTAACTGACGGGGAAGATGTTTCTGACCCATAAGAAAGAGGTTTGTATGTATAATCCGAAATCCTTAAAGGCTGAGGAATTTATCAGCCATGATGAAATATTGGCAACACTTGCATATGCCGAAGCCAACCGAAACAATGCAGCGCTGATTGACGAAATTATCGAAAAAGCCAAACGACGCAACGGTCTTTCCCACCGGGAAGCTTCGGTGCTGCTGGCTTGTGAGTTGCCGGAGAAAAATGCCGAAATCTATGCGTTGGCCGAGCAGATAAAAAAAGACTTTTACGGCAACCGCATAGTGTTGTTTGCACCGCTCTATCTGTCCAACTATTGCGTCAATGGCTGTGTCTACTGTCCCTATCATGCCAAAAACAAGCATATTGCCCGTAAAAAGATGACTCAGGACGAAGTACGCCGCGAAGTGATCGCGTTGCAGGATATGGGGCATAAACGGCTGGCGATTGAGGCCGGAGAAGATCCGGTCAATAACCCGATCGAATATATTTTGGAGTGTATCGACACCATTTACAGCATCAAGCACAAAAACGGTGCCATCAGGCGTGTAAACGTCAATATTGCCGCTACCACGGTCGAAAACTACCGCAAACTGCACGAAGCGGGAATCGGAACTTATATTCTGTTTCAGGAAACTTATCATAAGGAGTCTTATGAGAAACTGCATCCGACCGGTCCGAAACACAACTACGCTTACCACACCGAAGCCATGGACCGTGCCATGGAAGGCGGCATTGACGATGTTGGTCTGGGCGTTTTGTTCGGGTTGGAAATGTACAAGTACGAGTTTGCGGGTTTGCTGATGCATGCCGAACATTTGGAAGCCGTTCACGGCGTGGGGCCGCATACGATCAGCGTTCCGCGGATCCGGGCGGCCGACGATATCGATCCGTCGAGCTTTGAAAACGGTATTGATGATGACATTTTTGCCAAGATTGTTGCCTGTATCCGAATTGCGGTGCCTTATACCGGAATGATCGTTTCCACCCGGGAGAGTCAGGCTTCGCGCGAGCGGGTCTTGCATTTGGGAATTTCTCAGATCAGCGGCGGTTCCAAGACCAGCGTCGGCGGATATGCGGAGCCGGAAGCGGAAACCGAAAATTCGGCTCAATTTGACGTCAGCGATACCCGCACATTGGATGAAGTGATCCACTGGCTGATGTCGATGGATTATCTCCCGAGTTTTTGTACCGCCTGCTATCGGGAAGGACGCACCGGCGATCGTTTTATGGCGCTGTGCAAGAGTAAACAGATTCAAAATTGCTGTCACCCGAATGCGCTGATGACACTCAAGGAATATCTGGTTGATTATGCCTCGCCGGAAACCAAAGAACTCGGTATGGCGCTGATCAAGAAGGAGCTGCACAATATCCCCAAAGAAAAAGTGCGTGACATTGTGGTCGAAAGGCTGGAAAAGATCGAAAACGGCGACCGCGATTTTCGTTTTTGAACAGTAACCCTCCGGCTGATGGCAGAGATTTTAAAAGGCAAGGTTAAGTGAAACCGGAGAAGTGTCGGTAAATTGCTTTTTATGAGTCTATGAAAAAACAAAAGGCGAGGCAATTGAAAAGAATAACAAACAAAGCTTTTCTCTGCCGCTTTCCAAAGGAAAGGATATTACGGATTAGATCTAAAGGTTGGTTAATACAAGTGATGTTAAATACTCCGAATGACATTTTTTTCCAATTCTGAAACAGTATCAAAAAAACTTGTGTTACCTGCTGTGGGATATTTCAACTCAAAGAACAGGGTGTCATATGGCATCCTGTTCTTTTATAGTTGTGTTAAATTAACGCCTCAGAGGTCACTGTAACATATTAAAATTTTGACAGCGGATGTTTGTGTAAAAAAATATTGCAATTTTTGTCTAATGAATTAAACTAAAAATCGAGTGAGAATTATTTTTAAGTTATTAATTAAAACATATAGCGTATGAAAGAGCGTGATTACATGGCGGCGCCGGGAAAAGAATGTGTTGCTCCCTCGTCGCTGACGGCATTTCGACATCTGCAGGCAAAAGGCATCAATCCCGAGGAACTGCCGGTTCCGGGGGTAGCGGTACGTCCGGGTGATGAAGAAGATACCGGTTTTTTTGTCTGGAATGCACGAAGCAGCCGCGGAATTCATGTGTTGCCTTTTTTTCAATATAAAGAGCTGACACAACGTTATGAACGGATGGTTTTTCGGGCGATGGAACCGGGAGAAATGTTTTTGTACGACAACCGCCTCTATATGGTCAAATATGACCGGCGACGCGGTTTTTATCTACGGAACGTTTTCTTTTATCATCACGAGTTCTATGCCAAATGCGAAGCGGCGATCCGCGGATTTGCCGATGCAGAGTTTATGTTGTGCCGGATTTATGTGATCGGCCGGGTCAAAAAACTGCTCGGAATCTGTTGGATCGGTTATGTCGAAGAAACCGGAGACACCGTATTTATCAAATTGTTCCAGGATGATTTGAGCAAATTTGCGGAATACGATCCGAGAGATCTTGCCCGTGAAGCGGTTGACCTTGGTGAGATATTTTCTTATCAGGGGCGGTGTTGGAAACTTTGTCAGGACAACAACGGCTTTTATCAGATCAATCCGGTGGTTGCCCCAAAACTGACGTTGCTGAGGCCGGTAACTGCGAAGTAAAACGGCACTGAAATTTAAAAAATCTCTTCTGGGTATCAGAAGAGATTTTTTTGTTGTATCGGCTCTGAAGTTCCAGTAAAATCAAAATCAGCTTTAAGGAGAAACGGCATGACGACGGACAATCGGGAATATTGGGAAGAAAAATGGGGAGGGAAGTTTAGCGAAGACGGTTTGGTTCCCAGTACGCTGGTGGTTAAGATGTACGAACACCTGAAAGATAAACCGATTAAGACGGTGCTTGACCTCGGAGCCGGCAAAGGTCGGGACAGTTTCTGGCTGGCGGCGCACGGCTATCAGGTGACGGCTCTGGATATTTCGCCGTCGGCACTGCAATATATTAAAGGCATTTGCCCAAAAATTCAGACAATATGCGGTGATATTGCCGATTTTGACGGAGGTACGGCTGGTTATGACTGGGTTTTGGCAAACCTCAGTCTCCATTACTGGAATGATGCGGTTACCCGGATGATTGTCAAACAAATTTATCGGACGCTCAATCCCGGCGGCTGGTTTACTGTCCGCTGCAAGTCGGTCAATGATTCCAAATACGGTCAAGGTGTCAAAGTCGGGGACAATACGTATTGTCACGGCCATACCCGACATTTCTTTACGCTGCAATACATGAAAGAGCTTTTGCAATGTTTTGAAGTTGTTTGTTTGGAAGAATGCGCAATTGAAGAAAAGCATTACGGCCGTTATACAGCCGTGGAAGCCTTGGCGGTTAAAACGGACAAAAAAGACTTTTTTTAAACGAAAATTGCGCTTGCGTTGCTGTATAAAACTGTTATGATAAACTCATAAATATAGAATGCATATGGAGTTTTTAAAGACTATGGCTGATGAATTAATTGATATTTTTGACGAAAACATGAATTTGCTGGGTACGGCAATGAAGTCTCAGGCACACCGCGAAGGCTTGTGGCATAAGACTTTTCATTGTTGGCTGGCACGTAAAAATGACGAAGGAAAGATCATGGTGTGGCTTCAGCTTCGTAATAAAGACAAGTCGATCTATCCCGATATGCTGGATGTTTCGGCAGCCGGTCACGTCCGCTCCGGCGAAGAAGTGAAAGACGGTTACCGCGAAGTGACCGAAGAGCTGGGACTTTGCCTGCAAAAAGACGATCTGATCAAAATGTTTACCACCAAGGAAATCTATCAGCAGGGCGATGTTTATAACCGTGAGTTTGAAGTTCTGTATATGGCGGTAGTGGATAATCTGCTGGCCAAAGTCCGTTTGCAGCCCGAAGAAGTGGCCGGATTGTATGAGGTGGAACTGGAAGACTTTGTCGGGTTAATAAACGGCGACTGTAAAAATATCGGGGCTTACGGAGTGCGACGCAATAATGACAATTCATACACCTGGGAAGGAATTACGGTAACCATGGACAGAATCGCCGGACACAGCAAAGATTATTATCTGAAATCGATGGAAATGCTGCAACGTTATATGAACAATGTGTGATCGTGCCAAAGTCGCTTGTTTTTTTCTGAAAGGTTGAAAACAAAGCAGATGGCATAATATCGTATTGCCGGTGTCTGATGGAAGATGACGTTGCTCATATCCGTTAAATTTGGTTATTTTTGCGTTTTGAGGTTGAAAAATGAATTTTAGCTATGCCAATGAGTTAATTCTACGTGAAAAAAAGTTTGAGATGGCTCACGGACGCCCCGAAAATACCTGGTATTTGTTTCATAACCATATTTTTGGGGCAGCTGAAGTTGCGCGCGCGGTGGCTGAATTGTCTGGTTTGGATTGCAACCGAGCCTATTTTTCAACATTGTTACATGATATCGGCAAGATCCGTGAAAAATATTTGCAGCGTTTTCACGGTATTGTAGGATACGAAATGCTGAAAAACGAAAGTGAAGATGTGGCACGCGCTTGTCTGGTACACACATTTCCGTTTAACCGGCTTGATAATTTTGAAAAATGTCAGAAAATGTTCTTTGGCAATGTTGGAGATTATGAACAGACAGCCGAATTTATGGCTTTGCATCCGCTTGATGATTATGATTTGTTGGTGCAAATGTGCGACTGGGTTTCCAACGCTTACGGTTTGGTGACAATTGAAGAACGGGCAGCAGAATATGCATTGCGCCACGGCAGTGAGGTAGCACCGGAAATGCTTGAAGCAATTCATGAGTTAAAGAGTTATTTTGATCACAAGATCGGCAGTGACATATATTCTTTATTCGAAAAAGTGGCTGCCAAGGATGTTTTTATCGCTTATCCGTGCCGGCGATGAGTTGCCGGGGCGGAATACTGACCGTCATCACACCGGCAATTACAATCATACCGCCGAAAATCTGGGATAGTTCGATTTGTTCACCCAGAACAAAATAAGCTTCGGTGGCGCTGAAAACCGGCAGCAGATAGTAAATAATGCCGGCTTTGATATTGCCGATTTTGTTGAGGGCAGTGTTCCATGACAAATACGATATGACCGAATTGAAAATGCCGAGATAAGCCACCACAGCCAAGTCTTCGAGATTAAAAGCCTCCAGCTGCGCGGGCGGTACCGCAAACAGCATCCACGTAGCCAAAATCAATACGCCGACAACGGCGGTGGCCGCGAGCATGGCCGTCTGGTCGATTTGCGGCGGCCGTTTGGATTGCAGCAGCGAATAAACCGCAAAGGCAAAAGTGTTGGCCAAAACGTACAGATCGCCGCTGACCAGTCTGATTTGCGAGAGGGCTGTAAAATTGCCGCGCAAAATAATGATCACGACACCGATGACGGCAACAATAAGGCCGATAAGCTGACGGTTGGTGATCGGTGTTTTTAAGAAAATGCGTGACAACAATACCAGAAAAATCGGACCGGTGGTATCAAGCATGCCGATATTGACAGCAGAAGCTGTTCGTCCGGCATAATAGATCAGGGTGTTGTCGATCACAATGCCGGTAACTGCCAGTCCCAGTATCAACGGAAGGGCAGACAGCAAAACCTGCCGTGCGGCAACCATCTTGCGCCAGGCCAACGGCAGCAGAATCGCTGTTGCAATGATCCAGCGTCCGCATGCAAGCTCAAGCGGCGCAAGCGCAGTGGCAAAGCCGGCAGCGATAACGATGTTCCAACTCCAGAAAAAAACGGCAGTCAGTGCCAGGATGTATCCCATCAATGTTCTCCTTTTATAAAAAAAAGATATAATTAACAATGTTGTAAAAACAAGATTTGCCAAATTGTTGTAAAAAGGCTATACTCGACGGCAAAAAGATGAAAGGAAAGTACTGATGATCAAATATTGTGTGTGGGACGTCGGCAAAACAATTTATGACTATACTCTCAATCCGCTGGGCGATTGGGTTGTCGAAAATGCGCAAAGAGAGGTGTCGGTTGCCGAAGTCAAAAGATTTGATTTTGGTCCTTATATGCGCGGGCAAACCGAATTTGAACAATTGTGCCGGCAGATCTGCCATACTTTTGAGGTGCCGTATAATGCAGCAGTACCGGCGGCAATCAACCGGGCGTTTCATCGCGGTATCGGCACCTATTTTTCCGAAACCCGGCAAATGATGGCATATTTGCAACAACGGGGAATTGAAAATATCGTTTTTTCCAACGCCTTGCCGATACTGTCGAAAAGCCTTAAAACCGAAGGTCTGATCAAGGCCGAACATATTTTTACTTCTTATGAAAGCGGACTGCTAAAACCCGATCCGGCGGTTTATGAATATGTTCGTTCCCGGCTTGGATGCCGTTTTGAAGAAATGATGGCGGTTGACGACAAAATACAAAACATTGAAACTGTGCGGAACTTGGGGATGAATGGTGTGGTTTTCAGTCCGCAAACGATTGAAGAATCTGTAAAACGTCTGGTCGGTTATGCCAACCGGGAAGAAGTGGAAAACGCTTTGCGGCGGGTATCGAAAGGGCAGGAACGGGCCCGGATTTTGCAAAACGGGCAAAACCGCAATTTGATTGCCGGCAGCGGTGCCAACGTGACCCTGTGGAGCGGAAAAGCCGGAACTGCGGGAAGCATGAAAAAACGTCTGCAAAATGTTTATGTCGGCATTTTAATGCGTCGCAATCCGAAAAACGGTAAAGCTGACGGATGGGGCGCCCTGGGCGGGTTGGCCGAAATGACCGGTGAAGCCGAATTCTTAAGCGCCGACGAGCGGCAGCGGCGCCGGCTGGCAACCTTACGCGACGATGTGGCTCTGGAAGACGGTAAGCCGGTTTTGATTCGCGATCAACAAAAGATTGCAGTTGCCAACATACGCCGCGAAACCCGTGAAGAACTCGGCAATTTGGGGATTTATGATTTTAATTTGGATGAGGCTGTTTTTGAAGAAGTGGTTATTCCGGGCTTAAAGGATGATAATTTTGTTATCAACCGCTGGAACGGCGAAGGAACGGTGTGGGCAATTACGCCGCACTGCCATCTTTTGCAGGTTGACGAGGAAAAGTTGGATCATCTGCAGAAAATGAGTACAGAGCGGAAACACGAGGCAGATTCCGAAGCGCGAAGCTACCGGAAAGTTCCTTTGTTTGAAGCGCTTTCGCATTTTGGCAAAAAAGGCGGCGCCGAAGTTTCGGAAGACGGACGCGATTTGGTATCCGACTATCGTTATCCGCACGAATGGATGACCTTGTGGGCGTTGGCGGCGAAGCAGCTGCAGTACGATGATCGAGCAATGCTTGAATTGGCGTCCGAAGTTCAAACCGAGTGCCGTCATCAGATCGGTTTTGCCGAAGCGTTGCGCCAAATGAATATCGGTTATGATGAAGCTGCGGCAGCGTTAGGAGTAAAAAGCGAAACGGTAAAAAAAATGCAGCATAATACGGAAGCAGTTGTTAATCGCCGGTTGCAAAATGGTCGTGTACTGTAAAACCGTGATAATTTTTAGACATAAATAAACAAAATAGGCTTGCTTTTTCGCTTTTTAGGTTTATACTGAATTTGTTTAAGAA
>UQCS01000031.1 GCA_900539605.1 uncultured Azospirillum sp.
TTTTGAAGTGTCTCATTGGTTATAATTGACCGTCTGATTAATCTCTGATAAAATTACATTAACCCTATGGTAAATCGGAGCAATGTTATAATTGACCGTCTGATTAATCTCTGATAAAATTCTTTATTAAGTAAAGCCTTGAAATGAAACACATTTCAAGGCTTTACTTGAGAATAAAATCATTTAATAGATCCGTTAAAACAGCAACAATTGCCCTTTTTTTTCGCGAATATCTTCCTCATTTTCTTCACAATTCTTCCCAAGATAATTTTCAGCCACTAAATACTGCTTATCTGTAATATACAAAAAAGATACTGAGGAATTGTCTGGAATATTCCGCGTCACCATCTGCCCAACGTTTAAGCTCTTTACCGGTTTGATATAAACCGAGAATTGTTTCATCACAAAACCTTCATCCAACAGCAAATTACGAAAACGGGTCGCTTGCCGCATTTCGGTTTTGATCCGTACTAGTATATCAAACTACAGATAATCCACATCATCGACCAACCGGTTAGAGTTTTCGTTTTTCCTTCCATTTTCTTTTATAATCATCAAACCAACGTTTCAGACGTGTTTTTAAGGTAAATCCATAATGGGAGTACATCTGATTAAAAGTAGATGAACATCTTTTCCTTTTCCCCTGCTTGCATAGGAACTTAATAAGCCCTCAGAGACTGAGGGCTTATCGAGAACTTTACATAAGAACATAACTTTTTGATTAAAACGTATATCTGATACCGAGCGTCAGGTCAACGATGTTATCCAAACCGTCAATATCGGTGTCAACGTAGCGAACCATGGCGCGGGCGGCAATATTATCGTTGAAGTTGTATTGCGCGCCGGCACCAAGGCGGTAGCCCATACCCTTGTCATCGCCGTCACTTTCAAGACCGAGCAACGGAATTTTCAATTCGGCATCGACATTGTAACGGGCTACACCGAGCGAACCAACAAGCTCAAGCTTTTCCATAACCGGAAGATAACCGATTACATCAATACCATAAGCTTTATATTGATCCGTCCCTTTCAAATAAGTCATGGTTGTTTTTTCTCCTTCTTCCGATTGCTGATAGAAGGCTTCTATCCCAAAGTTGGGATGAAATCTGGCACCGGCAGAAACGGCAAAAGCACTCAGATCTTCTTCATAAACGCTGTAGCCTTCCTGTTTATCGATATCAGCCATCGAATAAACATAGTCCAAACCGACATAAGGTTTTATGTCAACAGCATAGGCATTTGCCGAAAACAATACGGCAACGCCGGCGAGCAAGAAACTCTTTTTCATAGTAAACTCCTTATAAATTTAGTCGTTGTCTTTTGTAAGACAGCTTCATATTGACGAACGCCCGGTTTCAGAGTCAACATATTATTTTATATCATCAAGTCACTTTGGAACGATCTGTTTGTTATTATGTCAAAAAGGTAAAAACATATACGTCATGCTTTGTCGTATCCTCGTCTGATTGCACCAACCTGCCCGTTTGAAGGCAATTTATCCGACTCTTACAATTTTATATCCGCAGCAGCCGAAAATTGTAAAAACCGGCGCTATTATCATTTGTCATTGGCAGCCGATCGGATTATATTAAGAATTGAGCGTCGGATTATAATCGTCACAACAAAGGAAAGCTGATGATAAAAGTTGAAAATCTCGTATTTGATTATATGACCAAAAGAGCCCTGCATAACATATCTTTTGAAATCAAAAAAGGCAGCATTGTCGCCCTGATCGGCCCGAACGGTGCCGGAAAAACCACGTTAATGCGCTGTCTGGCCGGTCTGGTTAAACCCTTCAGCGGCGAAATTTCGGTTAACGGCATCAATGTTCCGGAAGACTCGCGTCGGGCACACCGGCATATTTCCTATTTGTCGGATGTTTTCGGGTTGTACGATAATCTGACTGCCCGCCAATGTCTCCGTTACGCCGCACTGGCTTTCGATCTCCCGCCGGCCGAAATTGAGTCGAGAATCGTTGAAACCGCCGCAATGCTCAACCTCACCGAACATCTGGAAAGCTATGCCGGCACCCTTTCGCGCGGATTAAGGCAAAGGCTGGCAATTGCACTCGGCATTATCCACCGCCCCGCGTTTATCATTCTTGACGAACCGGCTTCCGGACTTGATCCCGAAGCCAGACTCGAATTGTCCCGGCTTTTCGTCAATCTGAAAGAAAAAGGTCATACATTGTTGATCTCTTCACATATTTTGGCCGAACTGGAAGATTATGCCACCGACGTTATTGTACTGAACGCCGGTCGTCTTGTCAGATACGAGCAAATCGGCGGCAACACCGTCGTATCGCCGCAAAATCCCTGCGTTAACTTGACAATCCGGGTCAAAGGCAGTGCCGATCAATTATTCGCATTTCTGCAAAACGAGAATTGCGTCAGCGATTTACACCGTCGTCACTCAGGTGTCAGCATGACGTTGTGGGGGCAAGACGACCAGCTTGCCGCCCTGTTAAAAAGGCTGATTGCGGCCGATATTGCAGTTGTGGAATATAAAACAACCCAAAGCGCACTCAAAGACGCTTATTTTGAAACGTTGAAAGAAGGAGATTAAGATGTTGAGAAACCCTGAGTTCATTCGCAACACATGGACAGAGCTTACATTGAAAAAACTGGCGGCGATGCCTTTGCTCCTGCTGACGGCTTATTGGCTTGCGTATGTTTTCAACGATTATCTGCCCGCTTTTTTCCTGCCGGGCCTGTGCCTGTTCTTTTATAGCGTTTTCACCTTTGTCTGGGGGACCAGGCTGGCTTCCGAAACCGTGGTTAAAGAAATTAATTCCAACACCTGGTCATTTCAGATCATGACATCAATGTCTCCGCTCAAAATGGCGGTCGGCAAACTCTTCGGCAGCACGATTTACATTTGGTACGGCAATTTGATCTGTTTTGTTCTCTATATTCTTTCCTTTGAACTGGAAAAAGACCGTTTGGGGCCGGTTTCGAATTCGGTACTGCTGACCAACGTTCTGATCTTTGCCCTCATCGGGTTGTGCGCTCAGATCCTGCCGCTTTTGGTAAGTCTTCACTCAATCCGTTGGCGCCATTTTTTTGAGAAGTTCGATCTCACCTTTTTCCAGCTAACCGGTATTATTACCGCCTATCCTCTTTATCTCATTTTTTTCAGCCCCAACCGTCATGATACCGTATGGTGGTACGGAAATGCCTACGGATTGAAAGAAATTGTGATTATCTTGGCCGTTATTTTTCTCATCTGGGGTTTTATCGCCGTTGTCAACCAAATTAAAACCGAATTCGGACAAGAACCCTATCCGTTGGCATGGTTGTTGTTTACACTCTCCCTGGCGGCAATTTTATTCGGTTTTAACAACGGCAATGATTATAATCCGCTGCTACGCTACAAAGGCTCTCTGATGGCGTTTTTTGCCGTATTGGGCATAACCTACCTCACTTTGTGCGGCGAATCGAACATGGCTTTGCGCCCGCACATGATTCTCAAATACTATCGCACCCGCCAGTATAAACGGCTGCTGATGATTATGCCGAGAAGTCTGATTACACTTCCGGTCATTTTAGGACTGGCGCTGATTCTGAGTGCAGAATTCACCACTGCCGGTGAAGGGCCTGGACTGAGCATGACTTTCATGACTTGGGCAATGATTATGTTTATGCTGCGCGATTTTTGTTTCATTTATTTATGGTCACTGTTTGCGCAAGGCAACGAAAAAGAAACCACAGTGGTTCCGGTACTGATCGCTTTATCCACTTACACGATCATTCCGGCTCTGTTATATCACTTCAATCTCAAAATCTTTTGTCCGTTTTTTATGCCCTACTTTCATCAGAGCATGTACCTGACTTATAACGAGAGCGCTTTTCTCACTCTGGTTCCGCCGACACTGGAATTTGTGCTGATGCTGGCTTTTCTGTTGCTGGGGATACAGCGAAAAATCCGTCTTTTGCAGGATTTGTAACCATGTCAAAGAATCCCTGTAAACAGGGATTCTTTGACGCTTATTTTTGCTCGGGCGGCAACACCTTATACGGCTGATAAAAAATTATATTATCCACCGGTTCAAATTTCACCCGGTCATAATAATAATATTCGCTGATCAGCCGGTCGCCGTGATAACCGTTGACAAATAAGGCACCGCCGTTACTGTAATCGGGAATTTCCACCTGAGGACGGATCGTCAGTTTGGAAATATACACATCACGATCGCAATCATAAGTCTTCAGCTTATCGGTTATCAGATTGCCGTTGTCTTTAATGGTAATAAAAGAAGCATAACTGCAGCCGGAACTCTCATCGCTGTTAAAGGACTCCTCATCTGGTTGTATCTCCACCTCGATATCATGCCCGTTTAAACTGCAGCCGAATTTATATTGCAGCGGATCAATCGAAACTTCCTTTTGCCCTTCTGCCCTCTGCACCGAAAAGCTGTAAATCCGATACTTGTCAATCGTTTCTTCCCGATGCGCTGCCACATACTTATCCGCCACATACCCGGGATACAATTCGTTGCCCAGGATCATCAGGTTTAACTCCGGCATACATTCCGCCTTGATGCCATAAGTCATAAAATCGGCCGCAGCCGGCGCCGCCAACGTACAAGCGACCAAACTCAAAAACCATATTTTTCGCATAATAAGTCCCCCAAAATAAGTACAACCGTTCTATAAAAGTTGTAATTCATTTTATCACAGATGTAAATATAATTTGCCGTTTTAAACCGGATGACAGCAATTTTCCGTTATTTGCCAAAAATCAGGGCACAAACTTCCACCTGCTAACGCAGACGTTTGAATCATAAAAAAAGGGAAAACATTGTTTTCCCTTTTTTCAGCATATTTTCTGCCGGTCTAGACAATCATTGCCGTAAATTCGGCTTCAGAAACAACTTTGTCGTCGACCATCGTCTTGCCTTTGAACACAAAGACATTGCGGCGCGACTGAACTTTTTCGACATGCATTTTCAGTTGATCGCCCGGTTTTACCGGTTTGCGGAATTTAACCCCGTCAATAGACATAAACAAAACGCTGACTTTTTTATCCGCAATATCTTCAGAAGCCGCAACCACCAGCGCACCGGCCGTCTGAGCCATCGCTTCTATCTGCAGAACCCCCGGCATAACCGGATTTCCGGGAAAATGCCCTTGAAAAAACTCTTCATTCATCGTTACATTTTTCAAACCGATGCCTTTCTCGCCGGGAACTTCGACTTCTAACCGGTCTAACAGCAGGAACGGATAACGGTGCGGCAAAAAGTTCATGATTTCTTCAATGTTATAGATTTTGTTTTCTGACATATTATTAGTCCTTCTCCTTGGTCAAATTTATTTTTTTGAGTTTTTTTGTAAAAATGCAACTTGGCGCATAAAGTCCTTGAACGGAACCGCCGGTGTGCCCATCACCAGCATTCCCGGCTCAATATCGCGCATAATTCCCGACTGCGCCGCAATTTGCGCGCCGCTGCCAACATTAAGATGGTCGGCAAAACCGCTTTGGCCACCGCAAACGACATAATCGCCGAAATTGCAGCTGCCGGCAATTCCGGTCATGGAAACAATCACACAACCGCGGCCGAGCTTATCATTATGGGCAATCTGCACCAGATTGTCGACCCGGCAGCCGTCGCCGATAACCGTATCGTCCATGGCACCTCGGTCAACACACGAACAAGAACCGATTTCAACATCATTGCCAATGATCACACGCCCCAGTTGCGGAATCCGCTGATGGACACCGTTAAGGGTCTGAAAGCCGAAACCGTCCTGTCCCAAACGGGCACCGTTATAAATATAGCAGTTATTACCCATAACGGTGTAAGAAATACAGGCCTGAGCGCCGATACGACAATTGCTGCCGATCCGGCACCCTTCACCGATGGCGACAAACGGTTCAATGACAGTGTTGTCGCCGATAACCACATCGGCACCGATAACCACATAGTCGGCAATTGAACAACCGTTGCCGATTTTGGCAGTGGGGGCAATACGCGCAGTTTCGGCAATGCCGGGAGCCGGCCGTTTTTCGGCATACATCGCCTGGTTTAACTTCAGAAAGGCCAGTTTCGGATTGTTGCAAACTAACACGGCAACGCCCTCGGGAATCAAAGGAGCCAGTTCCGCCGTGGTCACACAGGCCGAAGCTTTTATTTCCGTGGCCGCTTCCTTCTTTTTGCGGTCATAAAAGAAACAAAGTTCGCCTTCGCCGGCATTTCCCATTGTGTTCATATCATGTATCACCATCATGCCCCGGGTCTTGTCCTGAACTTCGGCATCACAAATTTCGGCAATCTCATTAAGGTTAAACTCGCTCTTTTTGATAAAAAAGTTTGTATCTACCATAGCTTTTCTCCTTGATGCAACACTATAAACTGGTTCCGAAATTCAAACGGAAAACTTCCGTTTCGTCATAATCTTCTTTCACGACCGGGAAACCGAAATCGATATCGATTTTACCCATCGGCGACATCCAGCTGAAACCGAAGCCGACCGATACGCGCGGTTTGTCTGAATATTCGACGATTTTGTAACTAACATCATCGGGTTTGCCCAGCACACCGGCATCGACGAACGTACGTCCTTTGATACCGACTTCGTCAAGACCGATCGGGAAGATCAATTCGGCGCCGGAATAAATCATCCAGTTACCGCCCAAAGCGTCGTTGGTATATTTATCGCGGGCACCGATACCGGCACTGTCAAAACCACGCATCGTTGAACCGCCGAGAAAATAACGCTGGGACAAACGAACGTTTTCGTGATCGTAACCAGTAATATAACCGCCGTTGACAAACATTTTCAAAGTATAGTAATCGAAAAACGTATTGTACCAATAGGCTTTGGCGTCAAATTTCAGATATTTTTCATCCCCGCCGGCGCCGGCAACGTCATTGCCGAACGAGAGAAAATATCCGTCTTTAGGATCAATCGCGCTGTCCCGCTTATCGTAGTAAAGGGTTTGTCCAAAACTCGACCCAACATATTTGCCTTCTTCACGTTGAATATAGATAGACGCACTGCGGCTGACATTTTTGATTTCATCCTGACGGAGCGTATAACGAACGCTTTGCGACAAATCGTCGGTATACTTCCATCCCAAACGCAGGCGGCCTCCGGTGCTGTCTTCGTCATAGGATGCTTCGTCCTGATAGTCGCTTTCGCTGCGGAACAGGTCAATACCGGCCGATAACGGACGATCAAGAAAATAAGGCTCGGTAAAGTTGATATTATAGTCCTGAACCCGCTCGGAAACACCAATATCAAACCCCAACTGCTGGCCTTTACCCATAAAGTTGTTTTCGGTCACACCGGTACGAATCAAAGCGCCGTTAACGGTCGAATAACCTATACCAACGTTAAAATAACCGGTCGATTTTTCGGTAACATCAACATTGATATCCGCTTTGTTGTCATCATCGGTAGGCTGGGTCTGAATATCGACTTTGCTGAAATAGTTCAGATTTTCGATATTGCGGCGCGAAGCCCGGATTTTGGCTGCATTAAAAGCATCGCCTTCGTTGATACGGAATTCGCGGCGGATCACTTCGTCATAGGTACGGTTGTTGCCGGTAATATTGATCTTGTCGATAAATACCCGCGCACCTTCCATAACCCGGAAATTGACTTCCATTTCGCCGGTTTCCATATTTTTGTTAAGCTCCGGTTCCACTTCGACAAAAGCAAAACCGCGTTTACCGATTTCGTCAGTAAGGGTATAAACGCTTTTTTCAATTTTGGCGGCATTATACCAATCGCCCGGCTCAACTTCCAACATTTCGATCAGGCCATCCGTATTAAGATCGGGCAATTCCGAGTTTATGTTAACTTTTTTAACTTTGTAACGGACGCCTTCTTCAAGAACGGTTGTGATCACAAACGACTCATTGTCGGGGCTGAGTTCGGCCACGGACGACACAACCCGAAAATCGGCATAACCGCGATTGTTGTAAAAGCGACGCAGCAGTTCTTTGTCATAGTTGCTTTTTTCGGGATCATAGTTTTCCGATGACGAGAAAATACGCCACCAACGGGTTTCTTTGCTCAAGATCTCGTCCTGAAGATCGCTGTCGCTGTAATGCTTGTTGCCGATAAAGTTGATTTTGGTAATTTTGGCCAGCGGACCTTCATCAATTTCAAAAATCAGATCAACGCGGTTTTGATCACGCTTGATGACTTTGGGTTCGACTGTGGCGGCATAACGCCCGACCCGTTTATAAACGGTCAAAATCCGTTGTACGTCTTCCTGAACTTTGGCCGGCGTATAAATCGAACGAGGCCCGAGCTGCACTTCGGTCTCCAGCATTTTGTCGTCAACTTTGTCGTTGCCGTCAAAAAAACGTTTGTTGATAATCGGGTTCTCGTCGACCTTAATCGTCAGAACGTCTCCTTTAATATCAAAGGAAACATCGGAGAACAAACCGGTCGTATAAAGCTTTTTAAACGCCGAGTTCAGATCTTGGGAACTGACATCATCCCCTGATTTTACGTTAACGTACGAGAGGACGGTTTCGCGTTCCACCCGTTGCAGTCCGTCTACCTTTATCTGTCTGACCACCGCGGCATCGGCGCCGCCGGCTGCCAACAGACAGGAAACTATAGTCACCAGTTGTGTTTTTTTCATGTATACTGCGTCCTTATTGAAATAATTTATCCTAAGCAAAAAAACGATGGAACAGATGCACAAAGTCGTTCCAGGTTGCAAAAATCATCAAAGCCAAAATCAGGGCAAAACCAACCTTAAACAGGTTTTCCTTTATTTTGGCATTTACTTCCCGGCGGGAAATCATTTCCACCGTATAGATCACGACATGGCCACCGTCAAGAACCGGAATCGGGAACAAATTGATCAAACCGAGATTAATTGACAGCAGCGCCATAAAGGCCAAAAAGTCGAGCCACCCATTTTTCTTGGAAATATCTCCTGACATTTCGGCAATTCTTAAGATTCCGCCCAGATCCTCGCTGCCACGTTTTCCGGTGATCATCTGGCCAACCCCGCGCAAAGTTCCTTCGGTAATGCGCCAAGTTTCGTTACAGGCTTCGGCAAAAGCAGCCGGCCAGGACATTTTCTGATGATCCAGTTCCATTGTATTGATAGATTTGACACCGAGCATCGGACGGGCAGTCGTTTGTCCGTTGGCCTCAACTTCCATCATTTCGAGCGGCACTTCAAAGTCCAAAATATGATCGTCGCGCTGCAATTTTACGGCAGCGGTGCCGCCGACAGTCAAAGATATCTCGGTCGTGATGTCACTGAAGTTTTCGACTTCACGCCCGTTAACTTCCAAAATGCGGTCGGCCGCGACAATACCGGCCTTGTCGGCCGCACCGCCGGGTACAACTTCGCCCACCACCGGAGGAAAAGAAAATTTGCCGAGCAAAGCAAACATCATCGTAAATACGATAATCGCAAACAAATAGTTAAAGCCGGGGCCGCCCAACACAATCGCCAGCTTTTTCCATGGTTTTTGAAAAGGAAAGGCTTTTTTCTTATCGTCAGCGCTGAGTTCATCCACCGCTTCGTCGCTGTTGGCCGAAGCCGCATCGGCATCACCCAAAAACTGGCAATAACCGCCCAGCGGAACGGCGCAGATTTTCCATTTGGTCTGGTGTCGGTCGGTAAAGCCCCAAAGCTCCTTACCAAAGCCGATCGAAAAATCGGTAACCTGAACCCCGCACAGCCGGGCAATCAGAAAATGCCCGAATTCGTGAACGAAGACCAAAATTCCCAATAAAACAATAAAAGGAATTATATAATAGGCTGCATTAATTAACCATTCCATAATAAAAAACCTGCCTTTGTTTAAATGAACCAATAAGCCAAAATTAAATATACAAACGGCGCGGTAAAGATCATGCCGTCAATACGATCGAACACACCGCCGTGGCCCGGTATCAGAGAACTGGAATCCTTGATGCCGAGATGACGTTTGATTGCCGATTCAATCAGATCACCCACCTGCTCAATCACAGCCAGCAAGGCACCGGCAACGGCAAAACGCCAGTCGTTGTTGCCAAACAAGAAGGCATACCCCCAGCACACAAAACCGGAAAAAACCATCCCGCCCAACAAACCGGACCAGGTTTTGTTGGGGCTGATTTTCGGTGCCAGCTTGGGACCTTTGACGCTTTTGCCAACAATGTAACCGCCGGTATCGGTTGCCCATATCATGAATACAAAGCACAAAATGTGAAAACTGACAATATGGTAAGTCCACATCAAAGAGCCGATACCGATCGTGATATAGGGAACGCCCAAAATCAGCAGGCGGCGATAACGCTCGTCACGCACCTTAAACCAGACCAAAAAAGTGGAAAGAACCAAAGAAAGGATAATTCCCAACCATGAATTGAGCATCACGGCAACTGCCATTGACACCGTATAGGCAACCGCATATACGGTCGGACGGTTGTTGGGAACCATCGTGCTCCATTCCCACGCCATCAGAGCGCCGACACCGACTAACATTAAAACCACATACGGATAACCAAAATACAAACCGGCGATAACCAGCGGTGCCATAATCAAAGCGGTAACAATCCTCAGCATGGTGTTGGATTTAGTTTTTGCCATATCTTCTCTCCCGAGTATTAAAATTCATGATAATTTTTTCCAGTTCGCCGCGGTCAAAATCGGGCCACAAAACCTCGCTGAAGTAAAACTCCGCATAAGCCAGCTGCCATAACAAATAGTTGCTGATCCGTTGTTCACCACTGGTACGCACCACCATATCCGGATCAGGAATATCTTTTGTATACAACAAGTTAGAGAACAATTGTTCATCTATATCTTCAAGCTTTATTTCATCAGCCTTAATCAATTTCGACGCCCGGCGTACCGCATTTAAAATTTCCTGACGCGAACCGTAGCTCACGGCCAGACATAAGGTCAGCCCTGTATTTGAAGCGGTCTGATTCTCAATTCGCTGCATACTGTCGGCAATATCTTTATCAAGCATTTGACGTTCGCCGATAAAAATAATTCGTACATTATTTTTTTGTATCTCCTGCAGGTCATTCTTCAGATATTCGCGCAACAGCCCCATCAGCGTACTGACTTCCTCTGCATCACGTTGCCAGTTTTCGGTCGAAAAAGCATACAGAGTCAGATACTTCAGTCCCAGTTCATTAGCATCGCGGCAAATTTGCTCCAGGGTTTGCGCCCCTTTGCGGTGGCCGGCGGCAGCCGGGAGGCCGCGCTTACGTGCCCACCGGCGATTGCCGTCCATAATGATCGCCAGATGCTTTAATTCGTTAGTTTGATCGTTACTCAACTTCAGACCCCGGTTTAGACCTGCATAATATCTTTTTCTTTTTGCGTCAGAGCATCATCGATTTTCTTAACAAACTCATCCGTAAACTTTTGAATTTCGTCGCTGAATCTTTTTTCTTCGTCTTCGGATATCTGATTGTCCTTTTTCAGCTTCTTAATACTGTCCAAAGCGTCGCGACGAATATTGCGGATGGCAATTTTACCCTGCTCGGCATATTTTCCGGCAACTTTCACCAGTTCTTTACGTCGTTCTTCCGAAAGCGGCGGAATCGGAATACGAATCAACTGGCCGTCCGAAGCGGGATTTAACCCCAAATCCGACTCCATAATCGCTTTTTCGACGGCTTTAGCCAGGCCGCGGTCCCAAACGCTGACCGACAGGCAACGAGGATCGGGAACCGACACCGTTCCGACCTGAGAAATCGGGGTCATGCTTCCGTAAGCATCCACCATGATGCCATCCAGCAGACTGGCGTGGGCACGCCCGGCACGCAGACCGCCGAAATCGGTTTTCAGGGTTTCCAAAGTCTTGTCCATTCTGGTTTTGGTACTCTCTTTTATTTGGCTGTAATCTGACATATTATACCTCTTGTTATTTGATTATCGTAAATTCGCCTTGTCCGGTAACGGCATCCAGCAATGCATTTTCACCCTTCTGGGCAAAAACGACGATCGGTATCCGGTTATCTTTTGCCAAAGATACGGCCGTGAGGTCCATAACCTTCAGCCCCTCGGCAATTACCTGATCATAGCTTATTTCTTTGTATTTAACCGCATCTGCATGCGTTTTGGGATCGGCATTGTAAACGCCGTCAACCTGAGTGGCCTTGAGCAAGGCGTCACATCCCATTTCCGACGCCCGCAGCGCCGCACCAGTATCGGTGGTAAAATAAGGATTGCCGGTTCCGGCAGCAAAAATAAGAACGCGGTTTTTCTGCAAATGACGCAGAGCACGGCGGTAAATATAGTCTTCGCAAACTTCGGGGATGCTGAGACCTGACAGAACCCGGGCCTCAATTCCGAGTTTTTCCAACGCATTTTGCAAATAAAGCGCGTTCATTACCGTTGCCAGCATACCGACCTGATCGGCAACCGAACGGTTAAGTCCTTTGGATGCCTCCCGTGCACCGCGGAAAATATTGCCGCCGCCTACCACCAAACAAACTTCGACGCCGAGCGCACGCACCCGACTGATTTGTTCCGCCAGAGCACGGATAACCTGATCATCCATGCCGAACGCCTTATCGCCCATAAGCCCTTCTCCGGAAAGTTTGAGCAGGATGCGTTTATATAACGGTTTCATTGTTTACCTTAATTTGTTGCAACTTTAATTTGGCTTTATATTAAACAATTAAATCGGTTTGTCATCAACATTTTAAGTTTTTATCCAAGAAAACTTTACAAAAAAGGCTGCAACAACGGATTAAATTCTTGAAACAGCGCATCCCGGGCATATATCGGCAAAGAGAAACCGTTTTTATAAGGAGAAAAAAATGGAAAACCAAACCACTGTCAGTATGCCTGCGCTCGGGGAACCGGCGCCGGAATTTCAGGCCATCACCACCATCGGAGAAATCAATTTTCCTGATGACTACCGCGGCAAATGGGTCGTTTTATTTTCCCATCCGGCCGATTTCACTCCCGTATGCACATCGGAAATTGCCACTTTTGCCGCCATGCAGGACGAATTTGCCAAACTGAACACCGCGTTGATCGGCCTTTCGGTCGACAGCAATTCCTCACATCTGGCCTGGGTCAAAGAAATTCAGGACAAAATCCGTTTCGGAGAATATAACGGTCAGGAAATCAAATTTCCGATTGTTGCCGATGTCAAAACCGAAATTTCCTGCAAATACGGCATGCTTCACCCGGCAATGAGCGATACCAAAGCGGTTCGGGCTGTCTTCATCATCGACAACGAAGGCATTATCCGCACCATTTTGTATTATCCTCAAACCACCGGACGTAATTTTGACGAAATTAAACGCGTTCTTGAGGCTTTGCAGCTGACGGACAAATACGGCGTTTCAACACCGGCAGACTGGCGTCCGGGACAAGACGTTCTGCTGGCGGCACCCTCCGAACTCAAAGGGCTGAACGAACGTCTCCAAATGCAGAAAAACAACAACGAATGCCAAGACTGGTTTTTCTGCATGGACAACGGCAACAAGTATACGTCGGCAACATCTGGCAAATAATGTTTGAGTTTGACTTCAAAACAAACTATATTTACTTTCAAACATAACTCAACCCAGGAGAACAAAATGTCTGCCGAAGAGAAAAAAATTGCCGTCATCCTTTCGGGCTGCGGCGTATTTGACGGAAGCGAAATTCACGAAGCCGCCTGTACCTTGCTCAATATTGCCGAACAAGGCGCCGCTTATCAATGCTTTGCCCCCGATATTGAACAAACGTCGGTCATTAACCATCATACCAAAAGTATTGAACCTGATCAAAGCAGAAACGTGTTGGTCGAAGCGGCCCGTATCGCCCGCGGCAACATTCAAAGCCTGGCCGACTTTAACCCGGACCTTTTTGATGCACTTGTCCTTCCCGGCGGACAGGGCGCCGCCAAAAACTTATGCGACTTTGCGTTGAAAGGCGCCGACTGCAAAGTTAATCCCGAAATTGCTAAGGCTCTCAACGCCGCTTATGACAAACGGCTTCCGATCGGTGCCATTTGCATTGCGCCGGCCGTGGTGGCGCGGGTTCTCGGTAAAAACGGCATTACCGTAACCATCGGCAACGATCCTGCCACCGCCGCTGAAATCGAAAAAACCGGCGCCCGCCATCAAAACTGTGATGTTGACGACGCCTGCATCGACCGGCAGCACAAAATTGTCACGACTCCTGCTTATATGCTGGCGACTTCAATTGCCGAAGTTAATGCCGGAATAAAAAAACTGGTAACCGAAATTCTGAAATTAAGCTGAAAAAAGATTGCGCAGCAGAATACCGAGTTTACACCATTTGCTGATACGCGGTTTGGGAGAAATGATTTCCCAGCCGCGTTTTTCCATCATATCGAAATAACGTTTGTAAAGGTCGGTAATCAGGCGGATCGGCCGGCTGGTGCTTTTATCCAAACGGGCAAGAATATTATACACCTTTTCATAGTCCTTTACGGCAATTGCGGCCAGTTCCTGCCGGGCCAGCGCCAGATTTTTGTCAACCACCACGCTTTTGGGATCGGTGGCAGTGATATTGGCTTTTTTCAACAATTCCAGCGGGATGTATAAACGATTGTTCTGAGCATCTTCTTTGACGTTGCGCAAAATATTGGTAATTTGCAATGCCGATCCGAGCGAAGTCGACAATTCTTTGATGATCTTTTCGTCGGTACAGCCAAATACCCGCAGCGACAAACTGCCGGTCATTCCCCCCACCCCGCGGCAATAACCGGAAAGCTGACTCAGGCTGGGTGCCTGCAGAGGATTGTCAATGTTGGCGGAAATACTGTCAACCAAATTTAAGAACTCTTCTTTGGGCAGTTTGAAACGCATGCAGTTTTTATAAATGCGCCGGCCGATATCGGTTGCCGGAACTTTACGATCGAAAATATTATCCATTTCCTGCCGCCACATGCTCAGAATTTCCTGTTTTTCTGCAAGTTCCATCGGGCTTTCGACCACATCTTCCAAATGGCGGACGAAGGCAAACAAAGTATACAAAGCCTCGCGCTTAGCCTTGGGCAGAAGCTGCATTCCCCAGAAAACCGTCCGGCCGCTGCCGCTTTTGATTTTGCTGCGTACTATTTTTCTCAGATCGTTCATAAGGTTCCATTCAGTCAGTTCAATCTTACAGATTTTACGCCAAACGTGCCGTAAAATCAACAGCTATTTTTGCGCTGCCGCTCTTTTCGGCCCAAGCTTCAGCGGCAGCCAGCGCCCGGGTGCAGTAGGCGGTTTTTCGTTCCATTCCTTTAATTTTGCGAAATTTTCCGTTGGCGGTTATTTCTCCGCGGATTTCGGGAAAAATCCCGAAATTGATATTCATCGGCTGAAAATCTTCGATATTGACACATTCGGTAACATGTGAGAGCATCGCGCCGAAGGCGGTTTCGCGCGGCGGCATTTCCGCCTCGGCCCCCAAAGCTTCACAAGCCGCAAAATAACCCACCATCAGACCTACTGCCGCACTTTCAATATAACCTTCGCAACCGGTAATCTGTCCGGCAAAACGGAGTGTCGGCCGCATTCTGAGCCGTAGCTGGCGGTCCAGCAACAGCGGCGATTTGATAAAAGTGTTTTTGTGGATGCCGCCCAAACGTGCAAACTCGGCATTTTCCAGCCCTGGAATGGTCCGAAAGACTTCCTGTTGCGCTCCGTATTTCAGTTTGGTCTGAAAACCGACCATATTGCGCAGGGTATCGGCAAAATTGTCCTGCCGCAGCTGCACCACCGCATAAGGATGTTTTCCGGTATGGGGATCGGTCAGTCCGACCGGTTTCATCGGGCCGTACAGCAAGGTATCAACCCCACGTTCGGCCATCACTTCCACCGGAAGGCAACCGTCAAAATAGTTGGGCGTTTCAAAATCGTGAAAGGCAATTTTTTCTGCCGTCAACAGTGCTTCGACAAACCGGTAATATTGTTCTTTTGAAAGCGGACAATTAATATAGTCGCGACCGTCACCTTTGTCATAACGCGACTGATACCAGGCAACATCCATATTGATGCTTTCTTTATAGACAACCGGTGCGATCGCATCATAAAAAGACAGCGACTGATGATCCACCTGCTTCAAAATATCTTCTGCCAACGCTTCCGAAGTCAACGGCCCGGTGGCTACAATCGTCTGTCCCCACTCGGCGGACGGCAGTTTCGTTATTTCTTCTTCAACCACCGTTACCAGCGGATGATTGCGCAGGCAACGGGTGACAAAAGCGGCAAATCCGTTACGGTCAACCGCCAAAGCGCCGCCGGCCGGAACTTTGCAGGCATCGGCCGCCGCCATAATCAACGATCCCGCCAGCCGCATTTCCTGATGCATCAACCCTACCGCATTATGCAGGGCGTCGTCGGAGCGAAGCGAGTTGGAACAAACAAGCTCGGCAAAATCAGACTGATGGTGTGCCGGTGAAAAACGGTGCGGTTTCATCTCATGAATAATAACCGGAATTCCCCGACAGACCAACTGCCAGGCAGCTTCGGAACCGGCGAGGCCGGCGCCGATGATATGAACGTTTTTTTGTTGCATTTTCGCCTCTGCGTTAAATTTTAAATATGCTTATCTATATCTTTCCTGCCGCAAAATGTAAAGCGGCTTTTGATAACTGTGGCTTTGTACTTGCTTTTTTCTTGAAATTATCGTTTGCTATTTTCGGAAAATAAATATAATATTTAGAAAAATATTTAAAAAACTCATACCCCGGCTGATGTGATGAAAAAAATTTTACTTTGTCTCGCTGTTTTTACCGCTGTTTTTACTTGCCATGCTCAGGCTGCCGATGATATGGACG
>UQCS01000032.1 GCA_900539605.1 uncultured Azospirillum sp.
AATATTTATTAAAATTAAGATACACAACACCCTGCAAACATATATCTTGATGCTACGTTATAAACTCATTGATAAATATCCCAACATTCCAAGGGCTCTATTAAGAACACTAATCTGACAGTTTGACCAAACTCAAAGATGTGGAACGATGTTTTATGATGTTCTGGCATTCCACCTCCATTAAAATGGAGAGATCATAAGGCACCAAAATAAAAACCCCGGATTTCTCCGGGGTTTTTATTTTGTCTCACAACTGATTAAGCAACAATATTGACTTTGCCGCCGGCTTTTTCAATTGCAGCAACTGCAGCTTTGGAAGCCGAGTTAACTGAAATTGTAACCGCTGTGGTAACCGCACCGCGAGCCAGCAGGCGAACACCATCATGACTCTTGGTAACGATACCGGCCGTAGCCAAGGCAGCCAAATCAACTGCATCAGCTTTCAGTTTGCCGGCATCAATTGCCGTTTGCAAAGTGTCAAGATTGACCACTGCAAAAACTTTCGCAAACGGATTTTTAAATCCGCGTTTCGGAAGTCTGCGGTAAATCGGCATCTGACCGCCTTCAAACCCGTTGATAGCGACACCGCTGCGGGCTTTCTGGCCTTTCTGTCCGTGTCCGGAGGTCTTGCCTTTTCCGCTTCCGATACCGCGACCAACTCTGATACGATCTTTGGTTGCACCGCAGTTGTCTTTTAATTCATTAAGTTTCATCTTTTATCACCTAATTTGATAATTCGGACTCAGGGAACGGACGCTTCCGTTCCCCCTGTCCGGCTTATTAATCCACAATTTTGACAAGATGCGGAACTTTGTTGATCATTCCGCGGATCGCCGGAGTATCCTCCAACTCGACCACTTTGTTCATCTTGTTTAAACCAAGTCCGACTAAGATGGCCTTTTGTTTGGCCGGGCGTCCGATCGGGCTGGCAACTTGCTTAACTTTTATTGTCTTGTTAGCCATTGTTTAAGCCTCCTCTTTCTCAGCTTTAGCTCCGGCAGTTTCCCTGCGGCTGACGATATCACCAACTTTTTTGCCTCTTTTGGCAGCAACCATTCGCGGAGAATTGATCGACTGCAAGGCATCAAAAGTCGCCTTAATCATATTGTACGGGTTGTTCGAGCCCAACGACTTGGCAACCACATCCTGCACACCCAGAACTTCAAAAATTGCACGCATCGGGCCGCCGGCAATAACACCGGTACCGGCGGGGGCTGTTCTCAAAACAACCTTACCGGCGCCGAAATGTCCCTGAACGTCATGGTGCAGGGTTCTGCCTTCGCGCAGCGGAATGCGAACCATATTCTTTTTGGCTTCGTTAGTGGCTTTGGTAATCGCTTCCGGAACTTCGGCAGCTTTACCTGAACCATAACCGACGCGGCCTTTCTGGTCACCGACGACGACAACCGCTGCAAAAGACATATTGCGGCCGCCTTTCACGGTTTTGGCAACGCGGTTAATATGAACCAGTTTCTCAACCAGTTCTTCTTTTTTTTCTGTTTTACGACGATCTACAGCTTGTGCCATTTCTCTTACTCCTAAAATTTCAAACCAGCTTCGCGAGCTGCATCGGCCAAAGCCTTGACACGGCCGTGGAAAATATAACCACCGCGGTCAAAGACCACTTCGTTTACACCCGATTTGAGAGCTCTTTCGGCTACGGTTTTACCAATAACACCGGCTGCTTCAGTATTTGAAGTTTTCTTCAGGCTTTCTCTGACTTCCTTATCCAAAGTAGAGGCCGAAGCAACAGTCACACCCTTAATGTCGTCAATGATTTGTGCATAGATGTGCTTACCGCTGCGGAAAACCGATAGTCTCAGTTTGCCGTTAGCAACGTTTTTCAAAGCTGTTCTTGCACGAGCTTGTCTCTTTTTAAACAATTTTCTTGGCGTATTCATTAACCTATTCCTTATTTCTTCTTGCCTTCTTTACGACGGACATATTCACCGGTATATCTTACACCTTTACCTTTATAAGGTTCGGGTTTTCTATATTCGTGAATTTTGTCGGCAACCTGGCCTACCAGTTGTTTGTCGGCACCGAAAACGGTCACCTGGGTCGGAGATACGCAGGTAATTTTAATACCTTCGGGGGCATTATAAATCACATCATGCGAGAAACCGAGTGACAGAACCAGCTTATTGCTGCCTTCCATTCTGGCTTTGTAACCAACACCGATCAACTCCAGCTGTTTGGTAAAGCCTTCGCTTACACCTTTGATGATCGAGTTGATCTGGGCTCTGGTTGTTCCCCATAAAGCACGGGCCTGTTGTGACTGGTGCAAAGGCGCAACCACAACTTTATTGTCTTCCAATTTGGCATCAACCATGGCACTGTCATAAGCAAACTTCAATTCGCCGAGTTTGCCTTTTGCGGTAACAACACTGTTGTCTACAGTAACCGTAACGCCTTCAGGGATGATAACCGGGTATTTTCCAATTCTAGACATACCAATTCTCCCTAACTAAAATACTTGACAAAGAACTTCACCGCCGACATTAGCCTTGCGGGCTTCATTGTCGCTCATAACGCCTTGCGGAGTCGAAATAATCGAAATTCCGAGGCCGTTGTATACTCTCGGCAGGTCCTTAACGCTCGAATAAACGCGACGACCCGGCGTAGATACGCGGTAAATTTCATTAATAACAGAAGCACCTTCATGATACTTCAACTGAATGCGGAGTTCATCAATACCGGCACGAACGTTGTATTTTTCGTAACCAAGAATATAACCTTCTTTTTTCAGAACTTCCAAAACACTTTCACGCAGACGGGAAGCAGGAGAGACGACTTCCTTTTTCCGTGCGCTTTGTGCGTTTCTAATGCGTGTGAGCATATCGCCCAAAGGATCAGACATAGACATTTTCTCTAAAACCTCCTACTACCAGCTGGATTTTACTAAACCGGGGATTTCACCGAAGCTCGCCATTCTGCGCAATTCGTTGCGGCACAGCTTGAACTTGCGGTAAACACCACGGGAACGGCCCGTATTTTCGCAACGGTTCTTAATCCGAACCTTTGACGAGTTGCGGGGCAATTCGGCTAATTTTAACACTTTTTTGAATCTTTCTTCCGGAGAAGTGTTCTTATCCTTGATCTCTTCAATCAACTTACTGCGGATATTCGCAAACTTCTCAGCCTTGCGGATTCTTTTTAAGTTTCTATATATAGAGCTTTTTTTTGCCATTGTAAAATCTCCGCTTAATTCTTAATCGGTAAGTTGAAACCGGTCAGAAGCGTTTTGGCTTCTTCATCGGTTTTGGCAGAAGTGCAGATAACAATATCCATTCCTCTGACAGCATCAACTTTTTCATAATTGATTTCAGGGAAAATGATCTGTTCCTTGATACCGAAAGCAAAGTTGCCGCGGCCGTCAAAGTTCTTGCCCTGAATGCCGTGGAAGTCTCTGATTCGCGGTAAGGCCATGTTGACCAGTCTCTCCAAGAATTCGTACATTTTTTCTCTTCTCAGAGTTACTTTGCAGCCAATCGGCATTTCTTCTCTTACCTTAAAGGTAGCGATAGATTTGCGGGCTTTGGTGATAACCGGTTTTTGACCGGCGATCATGCCCATTTCTTCTGCGGCGTTGGTTAATTTTTTCTTGTCCATAACGGCATCACCGACACCCATGTTAAGAACAATTTTGGTCAGCTTCGGAATCTCGTGGCTATTGGCGTAACCGAATTTTTCCACGAGAGATTTCTTAATGACCTCATTATACAATTTTTCAAAATTTGTCATCAATCTCATCCTTATTTATCGATTACATCACCGGACTTACGAGCAAAACGAACCTTGCGGCCGTTTTCTTCCTTATATCCGACCTTAGTTGCTTTTCCTGAATTGGAATCAACCAAAGCTACATTGGAAACGTGAATCGGTGCTTCTTTAGTGATAATGCCGCCGGCCGAAGTCTGGCTCGGTTTGGTGTGTCTTTTAACCAGGTTGATTCCCTGAACGACAACTTTGCCTTCTTTCGGCATTGCTTTTACGACTTCACCGGTTTTACCTTTGTCGTCACCCGACAAAACTACAACCTGATCACCTTTTTTAATTTTTAACTTAAGGTTCATTATAATACCTCCGGTGCTAATGAAATTATTTTCATAAATTTCTTTGCACGCAATTCTCTGGTAACAGGGCCAAAAATACGGGTACCAATCGGTTCGCCGTCCTTGTTAATCAGAACTGCAGCATTGCTGTCAAAACGGATAACAGATCCGTCTTTACGGCGAATGTCGCTTGCAGTGCGAACGATAACAGCTTTGTGGACGTCACCTTTTTTAACACGTCCCTTCGGCAATGCATCCTTAATCGATACGACGATTACGTCACCGACGGTTGCGTGCATTCTCTTAGAACCGCCAAGAACCTTTATGCACTGCACCTGACGTGCTCCTGAGTTGTCTGCAACATCCAGGTTGGTTTGCATTTGTATCATTTTTTTCTTCCTTCTCTATTCGGCGTTATCAACTAACACGGTCCAAGTCTTGGTCTTAGAATAAGGCTTGGCCTCAATAATTCTAACTTCGTCACCAATTTTGAACTGGTTGTTTTCATCATGAGCGGCATATTTTTTGCTTTTCTTGATGAATTTTCTGTAAACCGGATGCATTACCTGACGTTCAACTTTAACGACAACGGTTTTATCCTGTTTATCACTTACAACAACACCTTGAAGAATTCTCTTAGGCATAGCTTTTTCTCCTAACTATTCTTCTTACGCTCGGTTAAAAGCGTGTTGATTTTTGCAATTTCGCGGCGAACTTTACGAACAGCGGCAGTATTCTGCAGCTGGCCGGTAGATTGTTGAACCCGAAGGTTAAACTGCTCTTTTTTAGCTTCAAGCAGTTTACCTTCCAACTCGTCAACACTCATGCTGCGAAGATCCTTAATTTTTGCCATCTTATGCTACTCCTTGGTCAGAATTAAGACGTTTAACGAATTTTGTTTTAATCGGGAGTTTAGCGGCACCCAACGCAAAAGCTGCGCGGGCGGTTTCTTCGCTGACACCGTCGATTTCAAACATAATCCGACCAGGGTGTACTCTGGCACACCAGTACTCGATCGAGCCTTTACCTTTACCCATACGAACTTCGGCAGGTTTATCGGATACCGGTACATCCGGGAAAATTCGAATCCATACTCTTCCGGCTCTCTTCATTTCACGGGTAATCGCACGACGGGCTGCTTCAATTTGGCGGGCCGTAATACGTTCCGGGGTCAGAGCCTTCAATCCATAGGTTCCGAAACTCAGTTCCGCACCGCCTTTGGTCAGACCGTGGATACGGCCCTTGTGCTGCTTGCGGAATTTTAATCTTTTTGGACTTAACATTTTATTTAAACCTCAATGTTTACTTTTGTTCAGCCAACTTCTTGTCTTGGGCCATCGGATCGTGGGCCATAATTTCGCCCTTGTAGATCCAGACTTTAACACCGCAAGCACCATAAGTGGTATGAGCAGTTGAAGTTGCATAATCAATGTCAGCACGCAGGGTGTGCAAAGGAACCCGACCTTCACGATAGTGTTCGGTTCTGGCAATTTCCGCACCGCCCAAACGGCCGGAGCAGCTTACCTTGATTCCTTCAGCGCCCAGACGCAGAGCCGACTGCATAACGCGTTTCATCGCACGGCGGAAAGCAACACGTCTTTCCAGCTGCTGAGCAACGCTGTCTGCAACCAGTTGTGCATCCAGTTCCGGTTTTCTGACCTCTAAAATGTTCAACTGAACTTCCGAGGCGGTCATCGACTGAATTTCTTTTCTCAAAGCTTCGATGTCCTGACCTTTTTTACCGATAACAACACCAGGTCTTGCCGAATGAATGGTAACTCTGGCCTTTTTGGCAGGGCGTTCAATAACGATTCTGCTGATTCCGGCCTGAGCCAATTTCTTTTTCAAGAACTCTTTAATTTTAACGTCTTCGTGCAGGTAGCCGGCATAATTGTCGTCGGCATACCAACGGGAATCCCATGTACGGTTAACTCCCAAACGAAGGCTTGTAGGATTTGCTTTCTGTCCCATTAACTTACTCCTGACGCTCGGTTACAACGATGGTAATATTGGAGAAGGGCTTCAAAATGCGGGCTCCTCTGCCTTTACCTCTGGCGTGCATACGTTTCATTACCAAACCTTTTCCGCAATAAGCTTCACTGACGAAAAGCTTATCAATGTTTAACTGATGATTGTTTTCAGCATTTGCAATTGCGGATTGCAAAACTTTCAAAACCGACTTTGCAATTCTCTTCTTGGAGAAAGTCAGTTCGGCAACAGCCTTCTCAACAGCCAAACCACGGATCGATTCCGCAACCAAATTAAGTTTTTGAGGACTTGTGCGCAATGCGTTGCAAACGGCCTGAGCCTGATTTGCCTGCAGTCTTCTCGTATCTTTAGACTTTCCCATTACTAACTCCTCTTAGCTTTCTTATCGGCAGCATGTCCATAGAAAATACGGGTCGGGGCGAATTCGCCGAACTTGTGGCCGACCATATCTTCGGTAACCAGCACCGGGATAAACTTATGACCATTGTGAACACCAAAAGTTAAACCGACAAATTGCGGCAACATGGTGGATCTGCGCGACCAGATTTTAATAACTTCGTTTCTTCCCGAAGCTCTGGCTGCATCTGCTTTCTTCAGAAGATATCCATCAACAAACGGTCCTTTCCAAACTGAACGTGTCATTAGCTTATCTCCTTATTATTTCTTGTTATCGCGACGGGATCTCATAATAAAGCGATCCGTCTTCTTGTTAGAACGAGTCTTGCCGCCCTTAGCAGGTTTACCCCACGGTGTAGTCGGATGACGTCCGCCCGAAGTACGGCCTTCACCACCACCCATCGGGTGATCGACAGGGTTCATCGCAACACCACGAGAAACCGGACGAAGTCCCAGCCAACGGGTGCGGCCGGCCTTACCGAGAGATTTGTTCTGATTGTCCGGGTTAGAAACGGCACCGACCGTTGCCAGACACTCTTCGCGAACAACTCTCAGTTCACCGGAACTCAATTTCAGCTGAGCATAACCGGCGTCCTTACCGACAACCTGTGCATAACATCCGGCTGAACGAACCAACTGGCCGCCCTTGCCCGAACGCAATTCCACATTGTGGATAATGGTACCGACCGGCATATTTTTCAGAGGCATGGCATTGCCCGGCTTAATATCGGCTTTGGCGGCCGAAATAACTTTATCGCCGGCTTTCAATCTCTGCGGAGCCAGAATATAGGATTTTTCACCGTCTTCATAGCAAATCAGCGCAATGAAGGAAGAACGGTTCGGATCATATTCGATTCTCTCTACAGTAGCCTCAACATCAAACTTATTACGTCTAAAGTCGATAATTCTGAGCTTGCGTTTATGTCCGCCGCCCTTTCTCCGACTTGTAACATGTCCGAAATTATCACGCCCACCGGTCTTCGTAAGACCGATTGTCAAAGACTTCTCAGGAGCTCCTTTATACAGCTCGGATCTGTCAACAATGACCAGCTGACGAAGTCCAGGAGATGTGGGCTTATAAGTTTTTAACACCATTTTTTAAATTCCTGTTGTAACATCAATATTTTGACCTTCGGCAAGAGTAACCAAAGCTTTCTTAAAATCGGAACGACGTCCGAGATTACCTCTGAATCTTTTGGTCTTGCCAGCCTGACGAATAGTATTCACCTTGGTTACCTTGACGCCAAAAATAGCTTCAACGGCAGCCTTGATTTCGTCCTTGGAAGCTTCGAGCGGAACACGGAAAACAATTTTTCCGGCTTCGGAAGACAGCATGGACTTCTCGGTGATTACCGGACGAACCAGTGTATCATACATCTGTACAGTCACATTGTTGGTTTTTGCATCTTTACTCATTTCAATCTTTCCTCCAAGCAACGAACAGCATCTTTAGTCAACACCAGTTTGTCTTTTTTCAAGATGTCATAAACATTGGCACCGATCGTCGGCAATACGTCTACACCGAAGATATTGCGGGAAGCCAATGCAAAATTAATATCGACCTCTTGTCCGTCGATGAACAGGCTGTTGTTCAGGCCGCAAGCATCCAACTTAACCTTAAGATCTTTGGTTTTGGGACTGGACAATTTGGCTTCATCAACGATAACGAGGTTGCCCTCTTTGGCTTTTGCCGAGAGAGCGGTTTTCAGACCAAGCTTTCTGAATTTCTTAGTCAGATCATGCGCATGGTCACGAACAACCGGACCAAACACAATTCCACCCTTTCTGAACTGGGTACCTTTGCGAGAACCCTGACGAGCATTGCCGCTGCCTTTCTGTTTGAAAGGCTTGGACGGCGTCAGAGCAACTTCGGAACGACCCTTCGTCTTGTGGGTGCCGGCTTGCATTCTGGCCAACTGCCATCTTACAACCCGTTGCAAAATGTCTGCGCGAACTTCCAAACCAAAAATCGATTCGTTCAGTTCGATAGAGCCGACATTCATATTATCTAAATTTAAGATGTCCTGTTTCATAACTTCTATCCTTTATCTTTTAAGCATTATCAGCTGTTTCAGCTTTAACTGCAACAGGTTCATCAACTTTTTTCAAACCGGCGGGCATCGGAAGTTCGACATTGCCGCTTTTTTTAACGGCGTCGGTGATGCGGACCCAGGCATTTTCACAACCCGGAACACCGCCCTTAACCATAATCAGGCCTTTGGAAGCATCAACCGCAACCACTTTCAGATTTTGAACCGTGACGCGTTCGTTACCCATATGGCCGGCCATTTTTTTACCTTTGAATACCTTACCGGGATCCTGTCTTTGTCCTGTAGAACCGTGCGAACGGTGAGAAACCGACACACCGTGGCTGGCTTCCAGACCGGCAAAGTTATGACGTTTCATAACACCGGCAAATCCCTTACCGATAGAGGTTGCACATACGTCAACATATTGACCGGGAACAAAATGTTCTACAGATAATTCAGAACCGACCGAAAGCAGGCAGTCTTCAGAAACTCTGAATTCACCTAACTTCTTCTTCGGTTCAACATTAGCTTTGGCAAAATGTCCTTTCATCGCTTTGGACACATTTTTAGCCTTAACGGCACCGGTGCCCAACTGGACAGCGGTATAACCGTCTCTGTCCATCGTTCTGACATCAACAACCTGAAGATTGTCAACAGCAAGAACCGTTACCGGCACATGAGTTCCGTTAGCCTCAAAAATGCGGGACATTCCCAGCTTTTTTGCGATTAAACCAGTACGCATTATTTTATTTTCCTTTTCAATTGGTTGACCATCCTTATTTCATGAAAGCCAACATTGCTTTTTATTTACAGGTAATTATTTTAACAAAAAAACAATTACAGTTTGATTTCGACATTTACACCGGCAGCCAGATCAAGCTTCATCAGGGCATCTACGGTTTGCGGTGTCGGATCGACAATATCGAGAAGTCTCTTGTGGGTCCGAATTTCGAACTGTTCACGAGATTTTTTATCAACGTGCGGAGAGCGGTTTACCGTAAATTTCTCGATTCTGGTCGGCAGAGGGATCGGCCCTCTTACATTTGCCCCGGTTCTTTTGGCGGTATGAACGATTTCTTTGGTCGACAAATCGAGCAGACGATGATCAAAAGCCTTGAGGCGAATTCTTATGTTTTGTGTATCCATCATTTTAAATACTTTTCCTATAACTAGACGGCAACGATTCGCATGATGCCAAACTTGCCATCTACAAAATTAACCTTATGCAAAACCTTGAATTTCAAGGATTGCGGGATATTTCATATTACAACCGGCCGGACAGATTCCCGCCGTAAGACCGGTTAATGTGAGCGTTTTGTAACATAAGCGGCAGGATATTGCAAGTAAAAAATTACTTTTTTTTCAATTTTTTACACCACCGCAACCGCTTGCTGAGACTCTGCTTGAGTCGGATCGGAATCTTAACTGTTGACATAAAAATGCGACAAAAAACGCCCAAAATTCCAACCCGGCATTTTACATTTACAACCGCAATACAGATACCGACGAAAGAAAGAAAAAATTCAAGCATTCTACAGCCGGAGCATTGTCCTCGGACTCCATATTAATAACCGCTGACACCGAAAACCAGCTTAACATTCCAGCGCTTCTTTCTCGCAAAAGAAAAATGCGGCTTGGTTGTACTGAGCACAAACACAAACTTTCCGACCCACATCCGCAGATATCTCTCCTTTATCTGCGTCATTTTCACTTTTTCACAAGTACGGAATTCCGTCCCGTCGGAAAGCTCTATTTCTGAGCTACGGCCAACGGCATATTTATTGTTATCAAAATCCAACCCGTACTCAATAAAAATTTTTGTACCTTTCATTACCGCTTTTTCCCAACATTATGACACAATTTCGTCGTCATCTTTCCTTCCAAACATCACTTTTCGCAACACCGGGATGTCCGGCAACCCAACTCCCTTAAACATAAAACTCAAAAGAGGAACTTTGGGAGTTCCTCTTTTTCAGCATTAACTTCACCGGTTTTAATACCAGCGGTAACTAAAGCCGAGAGCGGCGGCAATGTCATCATAGTCACTGCCGGTCGTATAGTTGACATACCCAAACAGGCTCATCTTGCCGTCCAGCGCCATTCTTCCGCCGACTTCAATTCTTCCCAACGTCTGATCATCCAAACTGTCCACCTTGCCCAAATGAGTGATTTTGACTTCATTGCCGAAATTCAGCGTTTGAACGACACTCGGTTTAACGTACAATTTGGTGTAACCGTAATCATGATCAAAAGTTTTTTCCAGTTTGACCCCGAATTCGCCTTCAACCTGATTGAGCATCGAATATTCGGCGCTCTTACCATATTCATCCTTCATATCGTCATAATCAATGCCGGTATAAAACACACCCAGGCTCGGTTCCAAAGTCCAGTTATAACCGGGAATAAAGGCATAGCCCATTTCGACGCCGGCACCGTATTGCATTGCATCTGCTTTGGCCTTTACATGGTCATCGGTTTCAATCTCTGCATGCTGACGGCCGGCATAGGCGGTGGCAAAAGTCCAGAAATTGTTGTAATCATACCGATAATACATGCCCAACAGAAAACTGGAAATTTCGATTTCACTGCCCATGTTAGCACGGTAAAATCCTTCTTCGCCGATATCGTAAGTACCGTAGCGATAGGACCCGAAAGCACCGATTTTGTTGGAAGCGTCGTTTTGCAGGTCAAGCCCCATGTCAAAACCGGCAATATTGGCATCCCATTCCTGCGGCGCGCTCACTTTGGCGTAGCGGTACACCGGATTAGCCCACAGGTTGGAAACCGGACGTCTTTTATAGTGGTCTTCGTAAAGCACGTTATATCTTCTCAGCAAAAACTTGTTGGCTGCAACCGAATTGCGAATACTGGTCACAACACCGCGATTTTGTTCAGCAGCCGCACTGTGGAGTGACAGAAAAGCAGCAATTTCGGGGGCCATAGGACGGAAGTCGGGGTTTGAATCACGGGTCATCGTCAAATACCAGCCGGTGGTGGAAACACCGTTCTCGCCGTCGCCGAGTTTTCCGTCGGCTTCACCGTCGGCCTTTCCGGCAACAGACTTGTCGTTGATATCTCCGTTGTCGCCGCCTTCTTCTCCGCCGTTCTCGTCATCAGGCACCTGAGCTTCCTTGTATTCGCTTTTCCACATATACGGACTGCCGTACACGCGATAAACCACAAAGTCGGCAGCAGTTTCCTTATTGTCACCATCCGCCGAAACGAACAAAATCGACTGATCCGTTCCGATTATTTTGGCGGACGTTGTCTTGACAATAACTTTCGTTGTTCCCACAATATCATTTTCCGCGTAGATTTGCGAAGCAACCAGAGTATCGGGATTGACGGTAACCGTCAACACCGGTGTTCCGACAGCCGTATAGCTCTTCACATAAAGGCTGCCGGCTGCACCCAACGTCAGGAACGAATTGTCAAAAACAAACTTATTAACACCCGCGACCTTATTATTGAAAAAGATTTCACCGTTCCCGCGCACACTCAGATTATATTCACGGTCAACCGAACTGATCTCATCATCAAATATGATATTTCCGCCATCGGTTGTCAGATTGAGCATACCGCCGTTCATGGCAATAGCGTTACTCGTAACCGTCGGCGCCGGCGGTTCGGTTTCCTCGCCTTCGCCTCCTTCGTCATCATCGGCGCGCGGATTTATTGATTTATCATCAATATCTCCGTTATCCCCTTCATCGCCGCCTTCACCTCCGCCATTTTCTTCAACGGTAGGTTCGGAAACATAGTTTCCGGAAAACAGCACGTCTTTTCCTTTGGCCACAATATTCAGAGTTCCCGTCGAATAAATCGCGCCGCCGTAAGCCGGGTTGGCAGCTTCACCGTCTTCATCGGTCACCACACCACCCGATTGAGCATAGTTGTTGAGAAAATCGGTGTTGATAATTGTCAATTCGCCGCCGGTATGAGCAATCGCACCGCCGTAGGCTATACCGTTTTCGGTAATCGCGGCATTTCCGCTGAATTTCGAATCGGAAATTTCACCGATCGTACCGGTATTCCAAATCGCACCGCCCAAAACATTACCGCCGGCTACGCTTGTTTTGTTGTTCACAAAAGTCGAATTCGAAATATGCCCGATTGTCGCACCGTTGTTGGACAAGACCCGTTTAAAACCGGAAGCGTTCACATTTTCGAAATTAACTTGCGCATCCCCGCCAAGGACAAATCCACCGAACTCACCGCCGGACAGCGTCTTTGAATTACCGTCAACGGTAAAAGAACCTGAATTTGCCGACGGCAGATTTTCCGTGAGTTCAACATCGGCAATCAGAGTAACGTCGCTTCCGTCAGCCAAAGCATTCGCCAGTTCTTCCGCGGTGCTGACATCAACAGCCGCCGCCACACCGGCAATACACGACAACGCCGCTGCCGAAACGCTGGTTTGCAGAATAGAATAAAACCTTTTCATATGACCCCCAAATCTGTAATTCTTAAATAATTATTAATCTTATCATCTTTTTTTTAAAAAGCCACATAAAAAAGCGACCACGGACTACAAAGAATTTTGCATTTATTTTCAATTTATTAAGGCAATCCGATATAAAAAAGAGCCCTTAAAGGGCTCTTGATAAATCTCTTCCGGTACATAACAGGGTCTGTCGGGTTTGACTTTAAACATTGAACAAAAAATTCAGCAAGTCTCCATCCTGCACCACATATTCCTTGCCTTCAGAACGCATTTTTCCGGCTTCTTTGCAGGCTTGTTCGCCGCCGTATTTCACAAAATCTTCAAACGAAATCGTTTCGGCGCGGATAAAGCCGCGTTCAAAATCTGAGTGAATAATCCCAGCACACTGCGGAGCTTTCGCCCCTTTGACAAACGTCCACGCCCGTACCTCTTTCGGCCCGGCGGTAAAATAGGTCTCGAGTCCCAACAGTTTGTAACCGGCGCGAATCACCTTCGCCAACCCGGTTTCTTCCAACCCCAGACTTTCCAAAAATTCTTTCTGTTCTTCGGAGCTCTCCAGTTGCGCCACTTCCGATTCGATCGCTGCCGAAATAACTACTGCCTGCGCGTCTTCTGCCGTCGCTTTGGCAGCAACCGCCTCCGAATAGGCATTGCCGGCCGCCGCCGAATTTTCATCAACGTTGCAAACGTACAAAACCGGTTTTGCCGTCAGCAGCTGCAACATCCGGTACTCTTTATACGCTTCGCGGTCGCTGCAATCGGGAGCAGCCGTCCGCGCCGGTTTACCGGCTTTCAGCGCTTCCATTACCGGTTCCATGACCGCCAGCCGGATTTTGGCTTCCTTTTCGCCGCCGCGTGCTTTTTTAACTGTTTGATCCCAACGCTTTTCCAACGATTCCAGATCGGAAATCATCAATTCGGTTTCCACGATTTCGGCATCGCGGATCGGATCAACGCCACCCTCGACATGGGTAATATTATCATCGTCAAAACAGCGCAACACATGGATAATTGCATCTACTTCGCGAATATTGGCCAAAAACTGGTTTCCCAGTCCTTCGCCTTTGGAAGCGCCTTTGACCAGCCCGGCAATATCGACAAATTCGAGTTGGGTTGGCGTCACCATTTTCGGTTTGACCATTTCTTCCAGTTTTTTCAACCGGGCATCCGGAACGGCAACGCGACCGGTGTTCGGTTCAATTGTACAAAACGGAAAATTTGCCGCCTGAGCCGCAATTGTCTGTGTCAAGGCATTAAACAACGTTGATTTTCCAACGTTGGGCAATCCGACAATTCCGCAATTAAATCCCATTTCAAACTCCTTTTATTTATGAACAACCATCCCCAGCTTGGTACTGAACGCATTGATACCGTCACGAATCAAAACGCCGATGTTATCGGTAACGATTTCCAGATTGTGGTCCAGCAATTCCGATTCGCTTTTCGAAAAACCCGATAAAACATGACCGACTATATCTTCTTTGCTGCCTATGGGATGTCCGACCCCGATTCTGATGCGGTTATATCCGTTGCCGATTTGTGAATCGATACTTTTCAAACCGTTATGACCGCCGGCGCCGCCGCCGAGTTTAGCCTTGATCTGATCGGGCTTCAGGTCCATATCGTCATGAATGACAATAATGTTCTCGGGAAGTATTTTATAAAAAAACGCCGCCTTCACCACCGAATGCCCCGACAAGTTCATATAGGTCTGAGGCTTCAGAAGATAAACCTTTTCGCTCTCGATTTTCCCCTCTGCAATCAGCCCGTCAAACTTGCTGCGAAAAGCCGAAAAGCCATACTTCTGTGCCAGAGCATCCGCTGCCATAAAACCGACGTTATGACGGGTACGGGCATATTCTGCTCCCGGATTTCCCAAACCGACAATCAAAAACATATTTATTCCGTCAATAAAAAAGGCCCGTCTTCAAAGTCTTCCGCCGTTTTTGCGGCAGAAAACCCTTCGACAGGCCGGTCCAATTTTATTTTCTTAAGAAATCGACATGAATCGGACGATCGCTGACAGGGTGGAATTGAACATCCTGGCAGCTGACCTTATATTTTTTGCCATCGACAACAACTTCGATTTCGGCATCATAAAAGCCAACCATATCCAAAGCTTTTTCCAATTCAACCGGGTGCAGGCTGATCATAACCGGTTCCTGTTTTCCGCCATAGATAACGGCAGGAACACGTCCTTCACGACGACATGCCCGAGCTGCCCCCTTACCTGCTTTCTCGCGCTTTTCAGCATTAAATGTAATATCTACCATTTTATAAATCCTTTAATAAAATTGACTACCAATCTGCCGAGCCTCCAGGGGTGCTCGCGCAGATGTCCTGCTTTTACAACTTTATTTCTGTTTTTTCAAGCCTTTTTTCATTTTTCGGTCAATCCGGTACCCAAACAAGCAATCTGCCGCAACATCAATAAAAAAGGACAAACAGCCGCAGCAGTTTGTCCTCTTGATCATTGAAGCAAAAATCGTTACCCGATTTTTCTCCGGCCTTTGTCATTCCTGACTTGCCGGTTTGCTGATAACAAATTCGCGGATTTTAACCTTCGGTCCCTTTTCGGCTCGTACAATTCCGTCCATCGGCTGCTGAACCGCCTGGTTGTCCGCCAAGGCATAGAAATCCTCTTCTTTGCCGCTGCCGTCATGACAGATCAGCAAGGTAAGCTCTCTGCCGATATACACGATTCTTCCTTCCAAAGAACCGGCATCGACGCAACGGACACTTTCCACCTCGGCGTATCGTTCCGTACACGGCAGGCTCAGGGCCATCTTTTCCATTTCTTCCGCCGAGAGAGAAACCGTATCGGGATATCCGCCGACCTTGACCAGTTCGCCATTCGGCAAACATCCGAAACAGGGACGGTTTCCGAAACATTTCAATCCGCTGAGCTTCGGAGCGTCCACATCATTTTGCGGATCTGCAGAGTTCATGAACATCGAACAGATACCAATGGCGACAAAAACCAAAAGGATAATTGCCGCACCCCACGTAACCAGTGTTTCCATACATTCGATATTTTAATTAATAATCAGGTTAATACTTTGTAAGCACAAAAAATATAGCCTTATAATCAAAAATTGTCAACCCGCCTCCTTATTCACGTAACAATAAATTTTATCCTAAATCTTCTCAACAAAAACCCCTCTCGGATGAGAGGGGTTTTTCCTGTTTGGCTCAAACTACCAGTTGTAGCTGAGGCCGAGGCCGACGGTCGACGCTTTGTAATCATCACCGAAGGTGTGGTTGGCCCAGCCATAGGCCGAGAGTTGGTCTGTAAAGCCGTAACGGCCTCCGACCTCTATCCGACCCAGCGTCTGATCGTCAACCGTGTTCACCTTGCCCAAACCGGTAATCCGTACTTCGTCA
>UQCS01000033.1 GCA_900539605.1 uncultured Azospirillum sp.
ATCTGTTCCAATTAGGATAATATGGGCGCAAATCGGAGAATCCCTTTGACACAAATTGTCCGTCGGATATTTTTTGCAAACAAAAAGAGACCTGCATCAGCAGGACTCCGGTTTTGGGTTAAGATTTTTAACTTCTTCCCGTTGATGTTCAGCAGCTGTCCCGACTGTTCGGAACTCAGCACCACGGTTTGCCAGTTTCCTGCCGATGCAGCAAGTTTGTTCTGCATCTCGATCTCTTTCAAACGCAGGATCTGCGGATTGCGGGCAAGCGCGCGTCCTTCGACGTCGATCACCTGGGCGCGTCCTTCTGCTTCGATTCGCAAACGGTCGGCTTCACCTTGGGCCTCGGCAGCTTTCTTACGAGCTTCGGCTTCCTTCTCGGCAACTTCGTTCTCGCGCTGTTCGGCTCGCTGTTTGGCTTCGATCTTGGCAGAGATAGCGGCTTTCACCTTCTCCGGCAAATTGATGCCCGACAGGTAAGTTACCTCTTTGATACCGCTTCTATAATTGTGGCAACACAGTTGAAAAACCGTCATTTTATTGTCAAAATTTTCTTTCTCTCACATTAAAAGCTCTATCTCTGGCCAGATTGCGAATAAACAGTTCCCCCCCTGCCCGACCGTGAATCGCTGAGCACAAAAAATCCCCGTTTATAAAACGGGGATTTTTCAATCATTCGACTGCTTTCAATTAGAAGCCCATGCCACCCGGTATTCCGGCCGCACCGCCGGCACCACCGCAATTGCAATGGCCTTCTTTTTGCGGCGCTTCGGTAACCATCGATTCGGTGGTGATCAACAAACCGGCAACCGAAGCAGCATCCTGCAAAGCCGTACGGACTACCTTAGTCGGATCGACAATACCGGCTTTGATCATGTCGGTATATTCGCCGCTCTGTGCATTGTAACCATAGTTGGTATCCGTGCTTTCCATCAACTTTCCGGCAACAACCGCGCCGTCAACACCGGCATTTTCGGCAATCTGACGAATCGGTGCCTGAATCGCCTTGCGGATGATGTCAATACCGACTTTCTGATCCTGATTGGCCGGCGTCAGGGCATCCAGCGCCTTATGCGAATACAGCAGCGCAACGCCGCCACCAGCGACCACGCCTTCTTTAACAGCCGCACGGGTTGCGTGTAAAGCATCGTCAATGCGGTCTTTCTTTTCCTTAACTTCCACTTCCGACGCACCGCCGACCTTGATAACGGCAACACCACCGGAAATTTTGGCCAGACGTTCCTGCAGTTTTTCACGATCATAATCGGAAGAAGTTTCTTCAATCTGCTTGCGAATCTGTTCGGCGCGGGCAGCAATCAGATCTTTTTTGCCGTCGCCGTCAATAATGGTGGTATCGTCTTTGGTAACTTCCACTTTCTTACAGCTTCCCAAATCGGCCAAGGTAATATTTTCCAGCTTCATGCCCAAATCTTCGGAAACGACCTGTCCGCCGGTCAAAATGGCAATATCTTCCAGCATCGCTTTACGGCGATCGCCGAAACCGGGCGCCTTAACCGCACAAACTTTGAGACCGCCGCGAATACGGTTAACCACCAAAGTCGCCAAAGCCTCGCCTTCAATGTCTTCAGCAATAATCAACAACGGACGCGAAGATTGAACAATCGATTCCAAAACCGGGATCAGCGGTTGCAGGTTGCTCAATTTCTTGTCATAGAGCAAAATATACGGATTATCAAATTCGCAGTTCATCTTTTCGGGGTTGGTGACAAAATAAGGAGACAGATAACCGCGGTCAAACTGCATTCCCTCCACCACTTCAAGTTCGGTTTCCAGCCCTTTGGCATCTTCTACCGTAATCACGCCTTCGTTGCCGACTTTTTCCATCGCCCGGGCCAAATACTCGCCGATGGTGCGGTCGCCGTTGGCAGAAATGGTGCCGACCTGAGCAATTTCTTCAGACGTTGTAATTGCCTGAGAACGTGACTTCACATCTTCGACCACGGCATCAACCGCCAGATCGATACCGCGTTTGAGATCCATCGGATTCATACCGGCGGCAACCGCTTTGCAACCTTCATTGATGATCGCTTCGGCCAGAACCGTTGCGGTGGTGGTACCGTCACCGGCCTTGTCGGCGGTCTTTTGCGCAACTTCTTTTACCAGCTGTGCACCCATGTTTTCAAACTTGTCGGCCAATTCGATTTCTTTGGCAACCGAAACACCGTCTTTGGTGATTTTCGGCGCGCCGTAAGATTTGTCAAGAATAACATTCCGTCCTTTGGGACCGAGGGTTACTTTTACCGTTTTCGCGAGAACTTCAACGCCTTTCAGCATTTTGGAGCGTGCGTCACTGCCGAATTTAATATCTTTTACTGCCATCGTTTTATTCCTTATTCCTCAATTATGCCTAAAATTTCCGATTCTTTAATAATCAAACGGTCTTCACCGTTCAATTTAACTTCGGTTCCCGACCACTTCGCAAACAACACCCGGTCACCGGCCTTAACCGACATCGGAATCAGTTTGCCGTCCTCGCTGCGGCCGCCGTTGCCGACAGCTTCGACAATACCTTCCGACGGCTTTTCCTTAGCCGTATCCGGAATAATAATACCGCCGGAGGTTTTGCTGACCTCATCAACGCGCTTAACCAGTACTCGATCATACAATGGTACAAAATTCATAGCCTTTAACTCCTTTTATATACAAAATTTCTATCCTTTAATTAGGGATTAGATTTTTCAAAGTCAAGCAAACGCACTTATTTTTTTAAAATAAAAATGCCGGAAAGTACTTACCCGGCACTTTCTTTCCGTTTTTACCGTTTTTCAAAGGTTGGAAGTGATTTTGAATTCCTTGTGCACCATTACCGAAATCACACTCAGCAAGAAGCTGACCACCATCAGGAAAGCAATCATCACAAATGAAAGGAAGAAGATCCAGGCATAGGGATAAACGCTCATCACCGGACGGGCAATTCCGCTGATCCAGCCGTCAAGGGTGAAGGTCTGAATCAGAGCAAACATCGCCGACGCCAGATCAGCAAACTCGACAAACACATCACCGAACAAACAAACCGCCATAATTGCAAACACATAAATAAACACGCCCAATACCACGCTCATCGCCGCAAAGTTGGGCAGAATCATCAAAAAGATATTGATGATGTTTTTCATTTGTTTAAAACGATTGATATAACGCAACAGACGAAATAAACGGAAAGTCCGCAACACGATCAGATAACTGGCAAAGGGTAGCGACGAAATCGTAATCACCAGCAAATCGAAAACATTCCATCCCGATTTGAAAAAGCGCGGCCCGTAAGCATACATTTTAATCAGCATTTCGACAATGAAAATTGCCATGCACAAACGGTCAAGCAAGAACAAAATCATCGCAAACGACGGATCGCTGAATCCGACCGTCAACAAACCCAGCACTGCCGAGTCCATACAAATTAAAAACATTATCAGATAGTCAAAGTTTTTGTCTTCCACCACCTTTTTGGCTTTGCGCCGTTCTTCGGTAATATTCATCACCATCGCAGCCCCCTCGTTTTTCAGTTAAAAAACAACAAAATAATAATTGCCGATACCGCCAGCGCCGGTCCGAAAGCCCCGGCCCGTTCCCGCCGTAGCGCCGCATAAATTCCGAAAACCGCACAAGACAGCAAAATCGTATATATCACATTTTCGACTCCCAGCCAGGCACCGATTGCCGACAGCAGTTTAATATCGCCGAAGCCGAAGGCTTCGCTGCTACGCCATAACATCAGCAATGTAGCCGTTACCGGCAGAACATAACCGGCCAGGGCTGCCAACGCGCTCTCCTGCGGCGACAGGGGCGTTCCGGCAAACGCCGCAAACATAAATCCGCAAATCAGTAACGGAATTGTCAAAATATCCGGAAGAATCAAGGTTTTAAAATCGACTTCCGCCAGCAGCAGCAATACCCAGACAAAACCCAGGTACCATCCAATACCGGCTTCGCCAAAGCGGTAAAACGCCACCATGCTCAATGCCGCTGTAATGACAGCACAAAATATAGACCGGGCTAGATAACGTTTCTTAAGCTGTCTGTAACGGGTACTGAATTTCACCTTACGTGTCGTTTTGACCGGCTTGATCAGATTATATAGGGCATAGGTAGGTGCAGACGGCATACTCTTTGCGAACCGTCTCGCCATATAAGGAATTAACAATCCCACCACAAATCCCGTCAATGCATAAATCATAAATTTTCGCCGTCAATCAAAAAGTTACTGTCAGGATTGTAGCTCACTAATCGCTAATAAAAGATTAAGATGCCATGATTTGATAAAATTCCGCCAGATTACAGGGGGCTAGATAAGGATTGCATATTTTTTCCTCACCCAACGCGATCGGCGCTACCGGCAATCCGGCCGACAATCTTTCGCGCGCCCGGGCAGCGTAGCGATCTCCCGCCGGACCGAACAATGCCTGCAACCCGTACGGCGTGTATTCGTGACCGGGATAAAACACCACATCATCCGGCAATTTTTTGATTTTCTGCAGACTGCCATACATTTGCTCGACCGTCCCCTCAAACAAACCGCCGATCGAAAGGTTGAACAGGACGTCGCCGGTAAACAACACCTTGTCTTTTTCAAAATACCACAAAATATGACCGGTTGTATGGCCGTCGGCACGGATTATTCCGGCTTCCGATTCGCCCAGCTTAAAAACGTCGCCGTCTTCCACACCGATATCGGCGCCAGGAATCCGATGCAAATCGGCCGCTCCAACCACAATTTTGGCTCCGTATTTCTCTTTCAGTTCCAAATTGCCTTCCACATGATCAAAATGATGGTGGGTATTGAAAATATAAGCGGGACGTATGTTCTGCCGTTCACATTCGGCGATAACCGGTGCGGCTTCCGAAGGATCCAACACCGCCGAAATCCCCGTCGCTTTGTCGGTTAAGAGATAGGCATAATTATCCATTGTGCCGGCACGGCATAAAATCGGGGTAATTTTTAGCATTATTTTTTCTTCCAAAACATATCGACACTGCCGAGTTCGGCCTCGTCAAGGTTAACCAGATCGTAAAACGTTATAATATAACTAATCAGACCGGCATAATTTTCCAAGGGCGATCCGCGCACCATATTATAAACCATGGCATTACCGCGTAGCGCTTTTTTATGATTGCGGCGTTGACGGCGCAAATTGCGAAAATGCTCAAAATTGACATCGCTGTTAAACTTGAGCGCATATGCGTCAATTGCCGCTTCCAGAGAAGGATAAACTTTTATCCGATAACTGTCGTCGGGGTCATTAAGCGGCTTGATGCCGTCATCGGTAAACCATACTTTTTCCTTATACAGCGCATTGCCGAGTCCGACTTCGCGGGCGGTCCCCCAATTGCTTTCGGCAGCAGCGGCGCCGATCAGCAGCGACGGCGGCACGGCGTCAATACGGTCGAACAATTCGTTAAGCACAATTTTATAACGATCGGTTCCCTTCATGCGCGTAAAAACATCATATTTTTGTGCCAACCGTTCCAACGCCTCCTGATCCTCGGGCAAAAACTTTTCATTTTGCAAAAAACGCTTTTGTATCATCATCAACTGATAACGTTCTAAAATGATTCGTTCGTTGACCAGCATTGTCAACGGCGCCAGAATTTGAATAAACAAACGGTTACGCAGGTTTTTATCCGTCACCCGATTAAAATCGGACGGAAAGGCATTCAGAAACAAGGGCGGATACTTCCAGTCGGGCATATAGATGTAATCCCGATAACCGTAATCGTCAAACATCTGCTGCAATACGGCCGTGTTGGGATTGCTGACATACAACCCTTCCGCTTTCAATTCCATCTCCAGTGGTTTTGCCTGCAGCGGCCAGGGCAGCATCCAACTCAAAAACACCAGCAATGCAACGGTTTGTATTTTCATTCAGTTCTCATACTTTTCAACCGCAACCACTTCGCGAATGTAGGTTTTTAACAATCTTTCCACCCCGTCTTTCAACGTTCGCTGTGAATAAGGACAACCGACGCATTTTCCCTGCAACTCAACGTAAACAATCCCGTTTTCAAAACCTCGAAAAGCAATGTCGCCGCCGTCTTTGCGAATCGCCGGACGAATTCGCGCGTTCAGCAATCCGACAATATTGCGGATCAAATCGTCGGCTTCTGCCGGTGCCGACTCAATCACCGGAGCTTCCCCTTTGGTCAGACAATCCATGATTTCCGCCAGCACTTGCGGTTTCAGATCCTCCCATGCGGCTGTCGTTTCTTTGGTTACCGACAAACAATCGGGCGTAATCATTATTGAGGAAACGCCGCCCAGATCAAAGATATTCTCGGCCAGGGCGGACCGCCGTAACGATTTGGCATCGCTGAATTCCGCACTTCCGTTGACCGGGAATCCCGATTCGGCAAAAAAATGCATAATGTTATTATCTGCGGCCAGTTGTGTTTCAATTCGCATTGACTGTTACTCCTTTTGTTGCATCACCGATTTTATCGAGCAGGCTTGCTGCCCGCAACATATAATAGCCCAACGAAACCAAATGGTTGGCGGCAAAACCGGAATCGAGCTCGCCGTTGCGAACCACCGCCGGCGACAAATCCACGCCGTTTTCCAGCGCCCGCATTACCCGGGTCCAGTTCTCATACTGCCCGCTGTCCAGCAAAACCTGTTTAAAATCGCGTCCCCAGGCTTTCATAATCATCAGATAGGCATAAGCCTTGCCCTGATTAAAATAGAACAAATCATCGGCGCCGGTATCAACCCAGTCGGAACTGTGCTCGGCTACCTGAACTTCCAACCGGCCGACTGAACGCTGCAGATCTTTTTGCACTGCCGTCACAAAACAGCGCAGATTGGCCGCACTTTTTTCCCAACGGCATTCACTGCCGGGCAGCAATCGGTTAAAATCGCGCAGCTGCTTGCGGGCTTTGCGATATTGGCTTGCCGAAGAAGGTGCTATTTTCAGCTTGTTGTCGGCGGCAAAAAGCCAGACATTACCCGGATATTTCAACAGTTCGGCCGCTGCCGTTGCCGCATTTTTGGCCCGGTCGTCATCGGTGCATTCGGTTTCTTTGGCAATCACCGAAGCGGTTTTTGATAAGGCGCTAACAATACCGTTCTGATAAGCGGGCATGTTATCCAAAAAATAAGAGGGAAAAAACAACGGCAGATTCGCACTCCAAATATGGTCGTTAACTTCGCGGTTAATTAAAAAAGCCATTGTTTCTACCGCCGCCGACTGATCTTCGGAAACAACCGTCGCCTCATACGCGGTGTTTTTATCAATTTTTTCCATCAGAGATCCACCGAGCGGATAATACAATACCAAAAGCAACACAATAACGCCGGCAAAAGCCTTTGGCCACGAAACTGCCAAATGCGAAACACCGCGCCACATTTTCTGCAACGCTTTTTTCAGATATTGAAATATGTTGACCGTCCCGGTTTTAAGCATCTTTTTCTTTTCTCCTCATCAGGCCGGTGAGCACGGCCGTCACATCCATGACTTTCATTATTTTAGTCATAATACAAAAAGTTACAACTCCAAAAATGCAGAGAATACCGAAAAGAAGCAACTTCAGCCACAAAACAAGCCGCAACCAGCTGCCGAAAACACAGTCCAGGGCTGTACTGCCACCCCATAAGACCATTCCCATCACTGCCGAACACAAGACCACTTTTAAAATTATCCTGACCAGCGCCGGCGAAAAACACCAGAAGCCGCGTTTTTTCAATCCGTGAACATATTGATAAAAAGAAATGAAAGCCGCAAGCGTGGTCGCCGTCGCAATTCCGACATGACCGAACGGCTTCATCAGCAGCAGCGAAAAGCCGAGGTTGGCCAACAACACCACCACGCTGTATTTGACCGGAGTTTTGGTATCGCAGCGGGCAAAGAAATTAGGCGTCATCGCCTTGACCATCACATACACCGGCAGCCCGATCGCATATGCGACTACCGCCTGCGCCGTCATAGCCGTTTGCAAAGCGCCGAATTTACCGTGTTGGAACAAAATATTGATAATCGGTTCGGCCAGAATAATCAGAGCAACTGCAGCAGGAATTGACAAAATCGCCCCGTATTCAATCGCCTTGTCCTGAGTCTGCCGCGCCTGCTCGTCATCACCGGCTTTGAGCTGCCGCGACAAAACCGGCAGCACCGCCACCCCGATCGCCGCACCCACAACTCCCAACGGAAGCTGCTGCAAACGGTTAGCGTAATAAAGCCATGAAATGGCGCCGGTACCGACCATCGACACCAGAATCGTGTCCACCATCATATTGATCTGATAAACGCCGGCGCCGAGGATCCCCGGAGCAATCCGTTTGAATAAAACGCGGATTTCTTCCGATCGCAACAATGTCAGAATATGGTATTGCGGAACAATTCTAACGCCTTCGCGACGCAAAAACAAATTGAGCCACATGATTTCAAAAACACCCGCCAGCGTCACACCGCAGGCAATTCGGTAAACCGGGGTATCCATCACCGGCATAAACACCCACACCGATGCAATCATGGTCAGATTGAGGATCACCGGCGCGGCGGCCGGCGCGGCAAATTTTCCGAACGAATTGAGGATTCCCGACTGAAAAGAAACGATCGACACCAACAACAAAAAAGGAAAAGTGATTCGTGACAAAAACGCCGCCAGCTCTATTTTGCCGGCATCATCGGCAAACCCCGGCGCCAACACCGTGACCACATAAGGCATCAGCAATTCCATCGTCACCACAAAAACGCCGAGACAAAAAACCAACACCGAAATGGCACCGACGGCAAATTTTATCGCTTTTTCACGCCCGTCCTCCACCAGTTTATGAGAAAAAATCGGAACAAACGCACTGGTAAACGCTCCTTCGGCAAACAAACTTCGAAACAGGTTCGGCAGCTTAAATGCGACAAAAAAGGCGTCGGAAATCATTCCAGCACCAAGGTAATTTGCCAAAATTATATCGCGGAAAAAACCGGTAATCCGACTGATCAAAGTCCAGCCGCCGAATGTGGCAATTGATTTCAGTAAAGACATTGCTTGTCAAACCCGCTTTTATTATATATAATGCGCTTAATAGCAGCATTATAAGACATTTATAGAAATAAATCCAATTTGTTTTTCGTTTGTTTACATTTTTTTGTTGACAAAATAGTTAATTATTGAGATAATAGACAAAACGAAGGGAAAAACATTATTATATAAGGAGATAACCCTATGCAAAAATTATTGACCGCCGAGGCAGCACGCAATGTTTTCAAAAACGGATCTTCCCGTGATTTCTTAAAACACGGGGGAGCTTCGTATATCAGTGCAGCCGGACTTGAACAAACCGATGCTCAACGTTCTGCAATTGCTAACCTGCTTGCTGCCAAAGGCAACAAATGCTGGAGCGAAATGCTGACTTATTATCCCGAAGGCGAAAAGATGATGAAAAATGCCAACAAAGAATTGTTGGAAGGAAAATCGATTGCCGGCGCCGAAATGACAAAAGTCGAACCGGATCAGGCCGCAAAAATGATCGCCAAAGCCGAACAGCAAATTGAAAATAATAAGCAGGCATTAAAGCTTTCTCAAAAAGATTACCACGCCTATTGATCATCTCCTTATCAAACGACAACTCCGGAAGTTCCCGTTCCGGAGTTGTTTTTTATGGTTCAAACATAACACGCCCTGCATAAGCAGACAGATGCAGACATTTCGGCCCGGCCGTTGGGACGGCGTAGCCTTCAGGCCGGGCGAACGTCATTCCTAACAGTTAATACCGCTTGCGTCGGCGGGCGGAAGTTCATGATTCAAAAATCACACGACCTGTGTGAACGTACAGATGCAAACCCTCGAGTTCAATCGCCGGACTTTCAAGGCTTTGAGCCGAACGGACGTTTGCAACTCGGACAGAAAAGGACAATGCTCATTGCAAACGATCGCAAAAAAACCGTTACCTTTCGCCGACAATGAGAACCATACATAAACCAGCCGTAGCCTTTGCCGCAATGATACCGATTTTTAAACTGTCCTTTTTCTCTCTTGATCCGTCTTCACCGGCCACCCCGGATAACACCGCATTCCGTTTGTTTCCAAAACGGCACCACATTCCCACCAAACCAATCCCCGTCTGTTTGCAACTTCCGAATCATAAAAGCACCCCCGAAAACTCCGGGAGTGCTTTCATTAAAAGTCAGGTCGAACCGGCGGCAAAATCCCGAAACGGATTTCCGGCATTACAACCGACGGCCACCAACCTATTTGCGGTCTTTGGCCTTCATGGCTTCGGGCGCCTTTTGAACCGTGTTTTCAATCAACGGCGCAACCGACTTCTGTCGCCAGGCCTTTTGCGGTTTGGGCTGCACTTGCGGGAAAGCTTTGCCACAGATTTCCAACCCCAGACTCTTCATTGCCGTTTCAATCGGCAGGAACAGGTCCGGTCCGTCCGCAACCATACGCGAGGTATGAGCCATACCGGTAATACGGCCTTTCTCGTCAATCAGCACACCACCGATAGTCGCACTCTGAACAAAGGTATCGATCACGATTTGCGAGGTTCCGTCAGCATCATAACGATAACCGCTAACTTTGCCGCCGGTTTCCAGATACCCCTCACCTTCTCCGGCTTCAAAATTAAGCAGGCCGAGAGTCATGAAGTTGTCCTTATTAACCGCCGGGAGTTGCAGATTGAGAGACAACGGGGTATATTCGGTCGGTTTGTCCAAAACCAGCAAAGCGGTATTTTTCTTCGGATTGATACGGAAAGCGCGGCCTTTCAGCTTTTTGCCGTTGATTGTCTCAAGAGCATAAGCATTGTTGCTACGATCTACCAAATCGGCGGAAGTCATGACGAACTGTTCCGAAACCAGCAATCCTGCACCTTTTTTGCCTTTGGCGTTGGTTACCGAAACCACGGCCGTTCTGACCTTATAAACATTTTCAGGTCCCATGTTGTCATAATCGGGTTGTTCCATAATGCAAAGACGATCTTTTTCAAACATTGCCGACATATCGTCCGCTTGCGGTTCAACTGCCTCCACTTCATACAGAACCGTCCCGTCGGCAACGGCACCTGAATTTTCAACCACGACGGCACCGTTATTCATTTCAACAACTTCGCCGTATTCGTTAACTCCGAAACCGGAGGCAGCAACGCCCGAAGTTTCGATAATCTGACCGTCAACCATTTCGATCGCCGTCACATTGCCGGCTTCGTTGACACCAAAACCGGAAGAAGCCACACCGGAAGTTTCAATAATCTCGGTTTCGATCACTTCGGCTTGCGGAACACCGATCCAACCTTCGTTCATGCCGTAACCGCCGGAAACGCTGCCGGAATCTTCCAAAATTTTAATTTCTCTGCTGAACTGGCATTTAACCGGATCCATTTCCCGCTGCAAATCGATCAGAGCGGTACGTTGTCTTTGTAGTTCTTCCGGCGAAACGCGTTGGGCCAGTTGGTCTTCAAACCCCGGCAGATTGCGCAGATTGTCAACGGCATCGGCAAAAGCACGTTGGATCAAAACCATTTCTCCGTTATATTCACCGTCTTCGACTTCGCCGTAGCCGACGCTCTTTCCTTTCCACAACACGTTGGTCTTGGTCAGATCCATCAAACGCCAGGTTACCGTCATTTCGGAAGAACCGATTCTCTTGTCGGCTTTCTTGGCTTCGTCCCAATTATACTCGTCGCAAAGATTCATGTAATAATCGGTAATTTCCGCCGTCAAAACATATTCCGGCAGCGGGCTGTCCTCTCTCAGGCACAAATCATTCGGTGTTTTGACGATGTTGTAGCAATCGGAAACCATATCATCGAAAATTTCGACAAAGTTCATATCTTTTTCCAAAATGCGTCCTTCGTTCAGGACGGCGTTTTTGCTGTTGCGACGGCAACCGAAAATACGAAAACGGTATTTGCCGAGCTTACGCGAATAATTGCCGGTGCTCATGCCGTTTTTAATGCGAAAATCAACCCATTCCAGTTCTAACGGCGCAAAATCACCGCACTGATGGTGAACGGCATTGTACAAACTGTCGTCAAAAACAACATAATTCTGAATATATTTAGGATTCGGTTTTACCGGACGGCAGGCCGGACCGTTACAGGGCGCGCCGCCGAAAATGCTGCCATTCTTATCACAGGTTTTGCAGGGACCGCCGCCGAAAATACTGCCGTTACGGTTGCAGGTAACGCAGGGGCCGCCGCCAAAAATGCTGCCGTCACGATCTTCTTTGACTTTGCCGTATTCGTCAACCGAGTCGTCAAACAGCTTTTGCCGCGCCGACATCCGGTATTCTTCCGGGCGCGGGCTCAACGTATAGGCCACCGGGCGCATTTCCTCCAAATTGCCGTCGGGGACAGCTGCCTGAATACACCCGCCGGGTTTGCGGGTTACGACTGTCTTCACCTGCGGACAGGCACAGTCTTCACCGCTTCCCATCTGAGCGGGACAAGCGCAGTCATCAACCGGCGCGGCCTGTTGCGGACAATCGTAGCTGCCCGAAGCCGGACACTGAGCGGCGGACGGGAAAGCCCATACGGTCAATGCAGCGGCACAAAGAGCAATTTTCAAGGTCATTAATTTCTGCATTATTTTTTATCTCCTAGATTTTATAGTCAGGCATTTTCCATCGCAAAGACAGAGCCTCGGCGATGTGTATTTTAAGCAATTTTATTTCATTTTGCAAGTCTGCAATTGTTCTTGCTAACCGCAAAGTACGATGATAGGCGCGTGCCGACAGCCGCACTTTATCCGCGTAGGTCAATAACAGCGCTCTGGCATCATTGTCCAGCGCCGCCGCCTGTTCAAGAAGTTCGCCTTTTAACTGTGCGTTGGTCAACAATTGCGGGCATCCGAAAGCAACGAAACGCTTTTTCTGAATTTCGCGGGCTGCCAGCACCCTTTTACGAATTTCCGCCGAGCTTTCGCCCGGTGTGGCAGCAGACAGATCCCACGGACTGACAGCAGGAACTTCAATTTGGATATCAATGCGGTCCAGCAAAGGTCCGGATATTTTGGAACGATATTCTTCGGCACATTTCGGTGCCCGGCTGCACTCGGCACCGGAAATCCCGAGATTACCGCAACGACACGGATTCATTGCCGCTACCAATTGAAAGCGGGCCGGAAACACCGTATGAGAGTTCACCCGCGAAATCGAAACGCTGCCGTTTTCCAGCGGTTGGCGCAACGCTTCCAGAGTCGGACGGGCAAATTCCGGCAGTTCGTCAAGAAACAGCACGCCGTTATGCGCCAGAGAAATTTCGCCCGGACGTGCTTTGCGGCCACCGCCGACCAACGCCGGAGTCGAAGCGCTGTGATGCGGATCGCGAAACGGACGTTCAAAACTGATGCGGCCGTCTTTAAGTTCACCGGCAATTGAATGAATCATGCTGGTCTCGATTGCCTCTTCGGTTGTCATCGGCGGCAAAATCGACGGCAATCGCGCTGCCAGCATCGATTTTCCAGAGCCCGGCGGTCCCACCATAATCAGATTATGAGCTCCGGCCGCCGCAATTTCCATCGCCCTTTTGGCCGATTCCTGTCCTTTGACGTCTCTCATATCCGGCAAAGCTACCGCATTATCACACCGTTTGGCTTGCGGAAATTCAAGCTGTTCGCTTCCCTGAAAATGATTGATCAACTGCAACAAAGTCTGCGGCGCCACGATATCGGACAACCCCGCCCATACGGCCTCGCTTCCCTGACTTGCCGGACAAATAATGCCGTAGCCGCGTTTTTTGGCGGCAACCGCTGCCGGTAACACACCATTGACATTAACCAAAGTTCCGTCAAGACCGAGTTCGCCCAGCACCACATACGGTGCCGTTTTAGCCGGTGCAATCACCCCCATGCCTTCCAACAGACCGACCGCAAGCGGTAAATCAAAATGAGAACCTTCCTTAACCAAATCGGCCGGTGACAAATTGACGGTAATCCGCTGTGCCGGCAGCTTCAGTCCCAAGGCGGTAAATGCGGCACGGATGCGCTCGCGGCTTTCGGCCACCGCTTTGTCGGGCAACCCGACAATCGTAAAGGCAGGCATTCCCGACGATATCTGAACCTGAAGCTCTACATCCAGAATTTCCAACCCGTTAAAAGCGACTGTATTAACCCGGGATAACATTCATTACCACCTCGGCGCTTTTTCGTTTTCTCTCCAGCGCCGGGTCGGATAAGTATCGGTGGTCAGAAAATCATACTTTGCCGGACGATAGGGAAGATCCTGAACCCGGACGAAACACTCCGCCTCCATGGCGCGGGCACATTCCTCGGCCGTCACGTCAACGGTATCACGGCAACAAGCGAGTTCCCCGGTGGTTTGATTCTGAAGCAGAATCACCGGTTCCAGATTTTGCGGCGTCGTTCCGAGCTGAATCACTTTGCCGCCGGCATCTTCTTCCGAAGTTGATGAACAACAGGCCGCCAGCGTCAACAGCGACGCTGCCCCCAATGCGATTAATTTTGCCTTCATATTTTCATCCTTACTTAAAGACGTTTTTCCTTATAATAGGGCATTTATATTTATTTGCAATAAATTTTGTTACGACGGCCACAGCGTCTCCGTATCACCGAAAGTCACGGCAGAGACAGCTTTTCAAACCGATTTTCATACCGTTGCCACTCCCGAAACAATGCTGCAAAAAAAGCTTGCCAAAATAAACTTTTAGAGTATATTAGCAACCGTCCCTTGCCGGATCTTTTTGTTTCGGCTATACATAAACCGTTTTTCCGCTACGGAAAAACATTGTTGAGAATCCATAAGGAGATATATTTTATGCAAAAATACGAAAGCGTGCTGATTGCACGTCAGGATCTCGGCGCTTCGCAGGTTAATAGCATTGTTTCGGACTTGTCCGAAGTTATTAAAAAAGAAGGCGGCGAGGTTGTAAGAGTCGACAACTGGGGCCTGAAAACCCTGGCTTATCGCATCAAGAAAAACCGCAAAGGTCACTATGTTATCATGAACATTTCCGCCCCGGCTGCCGCAATTGCCGAGTATGAAAGAATCATGCGCTTTAACGAAGACATCATTCGTTATATGACCATTCGCGTTGACGAATTTTCGGAAGGCGTTGCCTCTGAAGAAAAAGAAATTGAAGAAGCGGAGTAATTGATGATGAACAAACAAGTATTCTTTAAGAAAAAGAAATCCTGCCCGTTTTCCGGCGAAGACGGCATGAAAATCGATTACAAGGATGTTAAGCTCCTTTCCCGTTACATTTCGGAAAAAGGCAAAATCATCCCGAGCCGTATCACTTCGGTCTCTGCCAAAAAACAAAGAGAACTGGCCCGCGCCATCAAACGTGCCCGCTATGTTGCTCTGCTTCCGTTTGTCGCCAACTAAGGAGAAATGAGATGGAAGTTATTCTTTTGGAACATGTAAACAAATTGGGTAAAATGGGCGACAAAGTAAACGTTAAAAACGGTTATGCCCGCAACTACCTGCTGCCGACCAAAAAAGCCCTTCGCGCAACTGCCGAAAATCTGGCTTTTTATGAAAAACAAAAAGCTGAACTGGAAGCTCACAACAAAACTTTGTTCGAAAACGCTTCCAAACAGTCTGAAGAATTGCAGGGCTTTAAAGTCGTGCTGATCCGTCAGGCTGCCGAAACCGGTCAGCTCTATGGTTCGGTTACCATCCGCGATATCGCTTCGGCCATGAAAGAAGCCGGTGTTAATATTGAACGCCGCTACATCTATCTGGAACGTCCGATTAAGGACTTGGGTGTTTATCAAGTTAAACTGAACCTGCACCCGGAAGTCAGCCAGACCATTCTGGTTAACGTTGCCCGTACGGATGACGAAGCTCAGAAACAGGAAAACGCTTTTAATAAAGAATAGTTTTGCTGTCGCAGGCTTGCAAAAAACCCCGGATCACTTCCGGGGTTTTTCAATATACCGATTCTAGCCCTCTGCCATTTTTCATAACCACTAATGTCTTTTCCCTCTGTTTTCCTTCAGATACCTGTCAACCCAATCGACACCAACAGCGATCTACTTATTTATCAATCCTTATTGCTTCAAAAAATTATAAAAAATAATTTCATAAAATCAATTGATTATCGTTTTATTAACAAAAAAAAGACAA
>UQCS01000034.1 GCA_900539605.1 uncultured Azospirillum sp.
AACTAATCGCGGTTAAGGTAGCAACGTAACGCCGGTAGATTGGGGGAATAAGTAATGGATTGCAGCTTGGCCAGTGTGTGCGGGGGGTGTTCTTTAAGGCATCTGGCACCGGAGGATTATCGGCAATATAAGCTCAACTTGGTTCGCAAAGCGCTGCAATCCATTACCCGGCAGGATTTTTCTTTTTCCGAACCTGTTTTTATTGCGGAAGGTTGCCGCCGCCGCGCCGCTTTGGCTTTTCGCCGCACCCGCGGAACGATAGTTATGGGTTTTAACGCCTTTCGCAGCAAGGAAATAGTTGATTTGCCGTCGTGCCCGCAGCTGACGCCGGCTCTCAATCGCAATTTCGATTTTTTTCGCAGTTTGCTTTCGCAGCTTTGCCGGGTGCCGCTGACTGTTAAAAACGGCCGCCGGGGGAAGGCGCAGACGGTTTACATTGATCGGGGAGACTTGTGGGTGACCGAGGCCGATAACGGCTTGGACGTGGTGTTGGAATTTGACCGGCCGCTTAATTTGGAATTGCGCGAAATTATTTTCGAACAGGTCACGGCCAATCCCGATGTCATACGCCTTTCTCATCGTTGCGGTGCCGACCGTGCAGCCGAAACCGTCCTTGAAAAAGGACGTCCTTTTATTGAAGCCGGCGGCGTGCCGGTTCTGATTCCGGCAGCAACTTTTCTGCAACCTTCCCGTGAAGGGCAGGCAGCTTTAACCGATTTGGTGATGAAATATCTCGGACAGACTTCGGGACGGATTGCGGATTTGTTTTGCGGTGCCGGCACTTTTTCCTATCCGCTGGCCAAAAATTCCGCCAACAAAATCGTTGCGGTCGACTCTTCGGCCGAATTGCTGAACGGTTTTCGCGATTCGGTCAACCGGCGTATGATTCCCAATATTGAGATTGTCAATCGCAATTTATTTAAATATCCGTTGGAAGGAAAAGAACTCGAAGATTTTGCCGCCGTGGTTTTTGATCCGCCGCGCGCCGGTGCCAAAGAGCAGGCAGGCCGTCTGGCTGCCCTGCCGGTAGGAAAACGGCCGCCAAAACTGATTGCGGTTTCCTGTAATCCCGAAAGTTTTGCCCGCGATGCCGAAATTTTGCAAAATGGCGGTTATCGTCTGGTTGATGTGACGGTGGTTGATCAGTTTGTGTTTACGCCGCATCTCGAATTGACGGCTCTTTTTACCGACGAAACGGCGATATAAACAACCTGTTGCGGAATGGTTTACAAATAAGCTGCCATTCTTTATAGTTGAAAGTATATTAACGGAATAAAGGAATAGTTTCGATGTCAAAAAAAATCTTTTTGGTGGCGGCTTTGCTGGTTCTGGCATCCTGTGCCGCGGAAAAAAAGCCGTTCGTTCACTATTGTCCCAATGTGCAGATGGTGGCGGAATTTACCCGTCTCACCCAAACGGCCGGCCGAGTACCGGAATCGAAGGTGGAACTGATCGGTTATGAAGGGTATTGTCGTCTTGATGCTCGCAATCAGGCTCAGGCGGTGATTGCGCCGATTTTTGAAGTTTCGCGTTTGACCGCGGCCTCGGATGAAACGGTAAGATTCAGTTATTATACCGATACCGGCGACAACAAGGCTGCCCTGATCGGCAAACAGGCTTATCCGGTGAGCGTCAAAGTTTCTGAGGTCGGCGAAAAGGTAATGTATCAGGGAGATTACATTGAAGTGCGGATTCCGGACGGACAACCGGGGTTTCCGATCAAAATGGGGTTGGTGCTGAGCGACTACCAGTACCGTTATAATCGTACCCATGGCCTCAAATAACAATCAGGAGCAAGCAAATGTCATACAACAATCAGGAACTTTCGTCGCGAATGGCCCATGCGATTCGCTTTCTTTCAGCAGACGCCATTGAAAAGTCAAAATCAGGACATCCCGGCATGCCGCTCGGTATGGCGGATGTGGCAACCGTGTTGTTCAGCCGTTATATCAAACTCAACCCCGAACAGCCGCGCTGGTTTGACCGCGATCGTTTCGTGCTTTCTGCCGGCCACGGCTCCATGCTTTTGTATTCGCTTTTATATCTGACGGGTTATCAGGATATTTCTCTCGAAGATATCAAAAATTTCCGCCAGTTGGGCGCCAAAACCGCAGGTCACCCCGAATACGGTCATCTGGCCGGCATTGACATCACTACCGGGCCGCTCGGACAGGGAATTGCTTCGGCAGTGGGAATGGCGCTGGCCGAACGTCGTCTCAATGCACGTTGGGGGGACGAACTCTGCAATCATTATACTTATGTAATTGCCGGCGACGGCTGTTTGATGGAAGGGATTTCCGAAGAAGCGATTGCGCTTGCCGGGCACTGGAAGTTGAACAAGTTGATTGTTTTCTGGGATAATAACAACATCACCATCGACGGCAGCGTCGACAAATCCAGTTCGGTCGATCAGATCCGGCGTTTTGAAGCCGCGGGATGGAAAGTGCTGGAGGTTGACGGTCATGATCAGCCGGCGATTGCCGCCGTAATTGAAAAAGCGCAAAAATCCGACCGGCCGGTGCTGATCGCCTGCAAAACCCTGATCGGTTTCGGGGCGCCGGCAAAACAAGGAACCTCTTCCTGCCACGGATCGCCGTTGGGTGCGGAAGAACGGGCTGCTATGGCAGAAAACCTGCAGTGGAATTATGCGCCGTTCGAAGTGCCGGCGGATGTTCTGTCGGCCTGGCGGCAAGCCGGAAAGCGTTCGACTTCCGCTTATGAAAAATGGGCCGAAAACGCAGCGGCAGCGGGCGAAAAATTTGCCGATGCCATCAGCGGGAAACTGCCCAAAAACTGGGACAAAGGGTTAAACGCCTTCAAAAAACAGGCTATTGAAGAACAAACAAAAGTTGCAACACGCAAAGCTTCGCAATTATGTTTGGAAAAAATTGTTCCCGCCGTGCCGGAAATTGTCGGCGGTTCGGCCGATCTGGCGGCTTCCAACCTGACTTTTGTCAAAGGCATGAAAACCGTTGAGGCCGGCAATTACGATGGCAATAACCTGATGTACGGCATCCGCGAACATGCCATGGGCGCAATCATGAACGGCATGGCGCTGCACGGCGGCATCATTCCTTACGGCGGTACCTTTTTTGTCTTTTCCGATTATGTGCGTCCGTCCATCCGTTTGGCCGCTTTGATGGGGATACGGGTTGTGTATGTGTTGACCCACGATTCGATCGGCGTCGGCGAAGACGGCCCGACCCACCAGCCGGTTGAACATCTCGCTTCCTACCGGGCAATGCCGAACGTGTTGATGTTTCGCCCCTGCGATGTGGTTGAAACGGCGGAAGCATGGCAAATTGCCCTCGCCACCGAAACCGCACCGTCACTGTTGGCACTCAGCCGACAGAATCTGCCGCTGTTGCGGACTTCGGCACGGCAAAATCTGACCGCCAGGGGCGGATATGTCATTTCCGACGTTGCCAAAGGCGCCCGCCGCCGAGCAACGATCATTGCCACCGGTTCAGAAGTGTCGCTGGCGGTAGAAGCCCAGCAAAAGCTGCGGGAACAGGGAATTGAAACGGCGGTTGTTTCGATGCCTTGTACCGAATTGTTTGATCGTCAGGATGAAAAATATCACCGCAAGGTGCTCGGACGGGCGCCGCGAATTGCAGTAGAAGCCGCGGCTAAATTCGGTTGGGACAAATATGTCGGTAACCGGGGAGAAACGATCGGCATGGACGGATTCGGCGCTTCGGGTCCGGCAGCAGAACTTTACCGTCATTTCGGCCTGACCGCCGATGCGGTTGTCGAAGCGGTTAAGAAATATTGTTGACTGCTATAAAACCGGGAGTGAAAACTTCCGGTTTTTTACCCCGCTTGAGCGCGTTTTGATAAAAAAACTTGAAAAAAAGTCACGGCTGACTATACTCAGAACAAATCAGATCTAACCCACTTTTAGGAGAAAATTTATGCCTTTAGTTACAATGCGTCAAATTCTGGATCATGCCGCCGAACACGATTACGGCGTTCCGGCGTTCAATATCAATGACATGGAACAGATTCTGGCGGTTTTGCAGGCAGCGCGTAAAGTCAACGCGCCGGTGATTCTGCAAACCTCGACCGGTGCCCGCAAATTTGCCGGCGACCCGATGATCCGCCATATGGTGGCTGCCGGGATCGAAATGTTTCCCGAACTGCCGATTTGCCTGCATCAGGATCACGGCGCATCGGTTAATATCTGCCAGTCGGCAATTGTCAACGGCTATTCCTCGGTAATGATGGACGGCTCGCTGGAAGCGGACGGCAAAACGCCTTCTTCGTTTGAATATAACGTCCATGTCACCAAAGAAGTGGTCGCCCGTGCTCATGCCGTCGGCGCTTCGGTTGAAGGCGAATTGGGTGTGATCGGCTCGCTGGAGACCGGTAAAGGCGACAAAGAGGACGGCCACGGCGCCGAAGGAACCATTGACAAGAAACGTCTGGTTACCGATCCTGACGAAGCCGCCCGTTTTGTCGAAGAAACCAAACTCGATGCTCTGGCGGTGGCAGTCGGAACATCGCACGGTGCTTACAAATTTACCCGCAAACCGACTGGTGATATTCTGGCAATTGACGTGATTGAAAAAATTCATCAGAAACTGCCTAACACCCACATGGTAATGCACGGTTCCTCGTCGGTTCCGCAAGAGTTGCAAGACCTGATCAACGCTTACGGCGGCGCCATTCCGCAAACCTTCGGCGTTCCGGTCGAAGAAATCGTCCGCGGCATCAAATCGGGTGTTCGCAAGGTTAATGTTGATACCGATTGCCGGATGGCGATTACCGGTGCAATTCGCAAATTGTTTGCCGAACAGCCGAAAGAATTTGACCCGCGCAAATATCTCAAACCCGCGATTGAAGAAATGCAAAAAGTTTGCGAAGCCCGCTATATTGAATTCGGTGCAGCCGGACACGCCGATCAGATCAAAGCAATTCCGATGGCGGAAATGGCTAAGAAATATGCAGCCGGCGAGTTATAATCGTCTGTATGCTTGGAGATGAGAAAAGCCCGCTGTTAACGCGGGCTTTTCAAATTGTAATACAGCCGCAATAAAACTGTATGACGAAACCTTTTTTATGTTATAAGTTTTGTATTAAAAATCAACGAACAACCATGGATTTCAAATGTTGCGTATCAGTAATTTTAAACTTCCGCTGCAAAGCGATGAGAAAAAACTGCCGGAACTTCTGGCGGCGGCGATCGGTGTGCCGGTCACTGACGTCAAAATTCTCAAAAAAGCGATTGATGCCCGCAGCCGCTCGCAAATTTGGCTGATATATACTTTGGAGTTTGCAACGGCCGATGAGCCGCAAGTTTTACAACGCCGGCTCCCTTTTGTTGAAAATAGCGAGGCGATGCAGCTACTGCAAATTCCGTCTTCGCGGCTGAAGGGGCGGCCGTTGGTGGTCGGTAGCGGGCCGGCCGGAATGTTTGCGGCGCTGATTTTGGCGCGCGCCGGCGCAAAACCGATTGTGCTTGAACGCGGCAAAGCGGTCCCCGAACGGCAACGGGATGTTGAAAATTTTTGGAACCGTCGTTGCCTTAATCCCGATTCCAACGTTCAGTTCGGTGAGGGTGGTGCCGGCACTTTTTCCGATGGCAAACTGATGACCGGAATCAAAAAAGACCGTTATACTGTCGAAGTTTTTAACAGTCTGGTGGCGGCCGGTGCACCGGCTGATATTTTGTATCTGGCCAAACCGCATCTCGGAACTGACAAACTGGCGTTGATTGTGCAAAATATCCGCGCCGAAATTGTATCGCTGGGCGGTGAATATCGCTTTGAAAACCGGTTGGAAGACCTGATAATTGATCAGGAATGCCTCAAAGCGGTTAAAATTCGTGCCGCGGACGGTACCGTTTACGAAGAACCGGTCTCACGGCTGGTGTTGGCAGTGGGACACAGTGCGCGTGATACCTTTGAAATGTTGTACCGTCGCGGGGTGCCGATGGCGGCAAAGGCCTTTTCGGTCGGGGTAAGGATCGAACACCCGCAATCCTTGATCAATCGGGCAGTTTATCATGATTTTGCCGGATATTCCGGCCTGGGCGCTGCTGATTACAAACTGGCGGTACACCTGCCGAAGGGTCGTTCGGCCTACAGCTTTTGCATGTGTCCGGGCGGTGTGGTGGTGGCTGCGGCGTCGGAAAACGGACGGGTGGTGACCAACGGGATGAGCTATTACGCCCGTGATCGCCAAAATGCCAACGCGGCGCTGTTGGTTGGGGTGACGCCCGAGGATTACGGCGGCGATCATCCACTGCAGGGGATGTATTGGCAGCGGCAGTTGGAGGAAAAGGCTTTTGCTGCTGGCGGACGAACTTATGCCGCTCCGGCGCAGCGGGTGGAAGACCTGTTGAAAAACCGTGGTTCATCGCGCGGCGGAACGGTGACACCCAGTTACAGTTGCGGCGTGGTCTGGCGTGATTTCAAAGGTGTTCTGCCGCCGTTTGTGATTGATACGCTCAAACTGTCGATTATCGAAATGGACAACAAACTGCACGGTTTCAATTTTCCCGATGCCGTGATGACCGGCGTGGAAACACGCAGTTCGTCCCCGGTCCGCATGATGCGGGATGATAATCTGCAAAGTCCGCTGACCGGCTTGTATCCTTGCGGCGAAGGCGCCGGTTATGCAGGCGGCATTGTTTCGGCTGCCGTGGACGGTATCAAAGTTGCGTTGAGCATTTTGCAAGAACAGAACGAACACTAAGGGACAAGTTGTTCCCAACAAAACGAACCGGTGAGCTGAAAAAAGCACCGATCTTAAGATCGGTGCTTCGCGTTTCCCTAAACTGATTATTTGGAGTGTCTGCCTTTTAGGGAAAAATGTTACCAATGGCTTCATTTTGTCTTATTTTGACTTTTTTTGTTTTATTTGTCAAATAATAAATCGAGAGATTGCCGATAAAAGAAAAAAATTCTTATTCGGCGTTGTTTCCGGGTTGCGGTTCTTTGGCATATTTGGCGCCGCTGCTAATATCTTTCAGATAATCTTCCCAATCTTGTTCATGGTCGAGTTCCTGATGAAGGATTTTGCGTGAGATCGAAAAAGTTTCGTAATCTTTGCCCCAGCATAGGTCGCATATTTCCTGATACCGCTTGATGGCACAACGTTCGGAAGCGAGGTTTTGTTTGAGGAGTTCAACGTCAAAAGGATTTTCCGGCGAAATATAGCGGCAAACGGCGACTTTTTCCCAGTCTCCGGGGCTGAGAACCGGGGTGCCGCCCAACTGAACGATCCGGGTCGCCAGCCAGCCTGCGTGTTCCAGTTCTTCGCCGGCGTGTTTCATAAATTCTTTTTGAATGGCGCGACGCATCGGTCCTTCAATCACCTGGGCTCCGACCCAGTACTGATAATAGGCCAGCCACTCTTCCGCGTAGGCAACGTTTAAAAGATTTAACAGTTCGGCGTGATCGACGTTGCTGATTTTTTTTGCCATTTCACCCATTGTTTTTCTCCTTTTGATTTAAGAATGGTTAAATACAATGAGCTAGATAATTACTGTTAAAGAAAAATCAACCTATCGTTCTTATAATAAGTTTATAAAGATGTTGAATATTTGTGGAGGAAACATGGTTTTAATAGCCCCCAGTATATTGGCTGCCGATTTCGGCCACCTCGCTCTTGAAACGGCAGCGGTCGAAGACGCCGGTGCCGATTGGCTGCATTTGGATATCATGGACGGGCATTATGTTCCCAACCTGACTTTCGGTCCGGCCGTGGTCAAAAGTCTGCGCGACGGCAGCAGCCTGGTTTTTGATACCCATTTGATGGTTAGCGAACCTGATCTGATGATCCCCTGGTTTGCCGAGGCCGGTTCCGATATTCTGACAGTTCATGCCGAAGTTTGTCCGCATTTGGACCGCACGCTGGAAATGATTCGTCGCTTGGGCAAAAAAGCCGGTGTTTCGCTCAATCCGTCAACGCCGGAAACCGTGTTGGAATATGTTCTTGACAAACTGGATCTGATTTTGGTGATGACGGTTAACCCGGGTTTTGGCGGCCAATCGTTTATCGAAACGCAACTGGAAAAAATCCGCCGGGTTAAGGAAATGGTTGGCGGGCGGCCGATCCTGATTGAGGCGGACGGCGGGATTAATCCGGTGACGGCACCGCGTTGCGTTGCCGCCGGTGCAGACGTGCTGGTTGCCGGCAGTGCAGTTTTTCGCGGTGGCAATTATGTTGCAAATATTGCGACTTTACGCTAAACTCTGATAAATAGCAATCCGATAAGAAGGAGAACCTAAATGGCTTTGGTGATGGTGGTTGAAGATGAAGAAGCTCTGGCCCTGCTTCTGAAATATAATCTGGAAAAAGAAGGCTACGAAGTCATTTGGGAATCTTCGGGCAACAAAGCTCTGGCGGCAGTCGAAAAATATTGCCCGTCGGTCATTTTGCTCGACTGGATGCTGCCCGAACTTTCGGGTGTGGATATCTGTAAAATGATTCGTAACAAGCCCGATATTAAGGATATTCCGATTATCATGCTGACGGCCAAAGGGGAAGAAGAAGATAAGATTAAGGGGTTGTCGGCCGGCGCCGACGACTATGTCACCAAGCCTTTTTCGGTACCGGAACTGATGGCCCGGGTCAAAACCAACCTGCGCCGGGCGCCGGAACTTTTGCCGCAAAAAGAACTGGTGTTTGAAGATATCCGTATGGACTTGTCGGAAAAAAAGGTTTTCCGCGGCGACAAATATATTCATCTCGGACCAACCGAATTCCGGTTGCTGCGGATGTTGATGGAAACGCCGGGAAAGGTCTTTTCACGTGAGTTTTTGCTTAAGAATGTCTGGGGCAATAACATTTATGTCGAATCGCGTACCGTCGATGTTCATATCCGCCGGCTGCGCAAGTCGTTGAACGAATTCGGCCCCGATTATATCCGCACCGTGCGAGCAACCGGTTACGCGATTGATACCGGTCATACCGAAGATAACGAGGTTGAAAAATAGCGATTCTGCCGCGGTTGACAAAAAAACGAAGAAAGTATATACTCAGCTTCAAAATGATTATTATTTATAAATTTCTGAATATATGAAACAAGAAACTGCAAAAACAGCCGCCTGTCTTCTTCTCGGAGCAGAAAGCATCGGTATGATGGCGGCATTTGTAATCAGTGTGTTAACCGTAGCCGCATGGGGAAATGTTCCGCTTTCCGGACGAGCCTTATGGGCGGCAAATTACGGCTTTTTTGTGTTAGCGGCCTTAACGGCGCTTTACGGCTTTGTCCTGCGTCCGGTTCGCCGCAAAGCGATGGAAAACTTTTGCCCCGTCAATGGCTGCAATTGGTGCGCATACGGCGGTGAATCGCTTTTTGTCGTTTTGTTTACGTTCTGTGCTTTTTTTCAGGCAGCATGGTTGTCAATCGGGATTCTGAGCGTTTATTCGTTATGGAAATTGGCCGAGATTGTCAAAGACCTTTTACGCCTGAACACCGACAACGTCTGTTTTTAGAACTGACGGTTCTGATTAAAAAATAAGGTTAGCCTCAACAGCTAACCTTATTTTTTATGGTGATCATAATTTCACCTTTCGTTTGGGCCGGGGATGTCGGCAGTTGTTTCGGCCGTAACGACCACATAGGCGTTTCCGGCTTTGTCAAAGGCCACTTGTTTGCCGGTGGCTGTCATGATGAAAAGCATTTGGCGCTGATGTGAAAGCGCGGCGGAAATTGTGGGCAGCAGCGGCAGATAATAGCGGCTCCTTTCCGTATAATTGTTTCCGAAATGCTTGAGGACGACAATAACTTCGGCCTCGGGGTTGAAAGAAGCGTTCTCAACCCGTTGCAATTGACAGCTTTCAATTAACAGCCGGTTTATGCTTTCTTTGCTTTTGCAGGAACGGGAAGACAGACAAATGACCAAAAACGCGATGATCATTAACCCGATGCCGGCGACAGTAAGTTTTGATTGTTTATCTTTTTTTCTCATATTGTAAAAATTAATAATTATTTATTACCGCTTATTATAAAGACTATTGTATTTTCTGTCTATAAAATTTATCGGTATGATAATCAAATTTCTTGCTATGGATAATATTTTACGGCATTATAAAGGCCAAAATAGAGAAGGAAGACTGGAAAAAATGAGTTTGAAATTTGAAATCCTCGGCCGTTCGGGCAAAGCCCGCCGCGGTCGCTTGCATACCAAACACGGAATTGTCAACACTCCTGCCTTTATGCCGGTCGGCACCTGTGCCACCGTCAAAGCGATGATGCCGGAATCGGTGGCGGCCACCGGTGCCGAAATCCTGCTCGGCAACACCTACCACCTGATGCTGCGTCCGGGTGCGGATCTGGTCGAAAAAATGGGCGGTTTGCATCGGTTCATGAATTGGGACAAACCGATTTTGACCGATTCGGGCGGTTTTCAGGTGATGAGCCTGACCGGGTTGCGCAAGCTGAACGAGCAAGGGGTAGAGTTCAGTTCTCATGTTGACGGCAAAAAATATTTCCTTTCTCCCGAAGAGTCGATGAAGATTCAACATAAACTCGATTCGAACATTACCATGTGTCTGGACGAATGCGTCAAACTGCCGGCCTCGTACGAGACCGTCAAGCAATCGGTGGAAATGTCGATGCGCTGGGCTCAACGCAGCCGTGATGCTTGGATTAACCGTGACGGTTACGGCATTTTCGGTATTCAGCAAGGCGGGGATTATCAGGATTTGCGCGCTTATTCGGCGGAAAAATTGAAAGAGATCAGTTTTGACGGCTATGCAATCGGCGGTTTGGCGGTTGGCGAAGGGCAGGAAACGATGTTCAAGGTTCTTGACTATGCGCCGGAAATGCTGCCGGATGACAAGCCCCGTTATCTGATGGGGGTCGGCCGGCCGGATGATATCGTGGGCGCGGTTTTGCGGGGAGTGGATATGTTCGATTGCGTGATGCCGACCCGTTCCGGTCGTACCGCTCAGGCGTTTACCCGGTTTGGCACCGTTAATATCCGTAATGCCCGCCACCGTGAGGATCCGCGGCCGTTGGAAGAAGGATGCGACTGTCCGTTGTGTACCCATTATACCCGTGCGTATCTGCACCATTTGCAGAAGGCTAACGAAATTCTGGCAGTGATGCTGCTGACTTGGCACAATATCCGTTACTATCAACGACTGACCGCCGGTTTGCGTACCGCAATCGAAAACAATGCTTTGGATACGTTTGCCGCCGATTTTTATGCTGATCAGGCCCGGGGCGATATTGAGGAGATTTAAAAATGACAGAAAACCCGCATTGTGTTCCATCTAAAAATCTGCGTGTCTGTGTTTCGGGCGGCCATTGTGACGGCAAAGACCCGGCCTATGTCGAAGAATGTTATAAAATGGGTGCCAAGATCGCCAAAATGGGTTTTCGCCTCGATTACGGATTTTCGAACTCAGGCGTGATGGGTGCGGTTGCTCGCGGTGTGCTTGATAATTGGAAAGAACGCAAAGACAAATATTATAACGATGTGACGCCGATTGTCGGCGTGACCACCCGTGAATATTACGAACTGTACGAAAAAGACGATATTTTGCAGCAAATCAGCGAAGTGGTGTTGGAAGATACGTTGGAAAACCGTAAAATCAAGTTGTTGGAAGCGGATATCGTGGTGTTTGCCCCCGGAGGCGTCGGTACTTTGGACGAACTGGCTTATGATTGTGTGGCGATGCAAGACGGCTTTTTGAAAACCAAACCGTTCATCATTTATAATATCAACGGCTTTTTCTATCATATTCTCGAATATCTGAAAGTTCTGGCGGCAAGCGGCTTCGCCGCGCCGGTACCGTTTATCGTCGTTGATGACAGCGAAGAGCTGGAAACCGCTTTTCGTCTGCTGCGGCTACGCTATAACAATTGCTCAAACTCCGAAGAAGCTTATGCCGCTGCCCGGCAGTTGGCTTATGAACTGCCGTATTTTCTTAAGAAGAAAACCGACAGCAGCATCCATGTCGAAGACATTATGACCGCAATGGAAAAAATTAAGTCGGCCGGCAGTGAAGAACAAAAACAGGTGTTGGAAAGCGAAGTTGAACAGGCTTATCTGGAAAAAGAAATTGAGCGCATGTACGATCGGCTGGCTAAAACCGGTCGCGATACGGCAATTGTCAGCGATAAACTGACCCGGCTCAAACAAAGGAAGCAAAAATGGAAATAAAGACGATGCCTTCGTCGGTGTGGAAGTTTTTGTGGCACTATTTTTCCCGGCAGAAGATTTTGTTTTTTTCGACTCTCGGCGCCATTGTCTCAGGGGAGTTTCTGGTTCGGCTGTCTCTGTATTATGCGGCGCAAATTGTAGAAGTTATTGCCGGCGAGGGCAGTCGTGAACAAATGCTGCACCGGGCACTGGTGTTGGTGGTGATTGCCTCGGTCTTGCTGCTGGCCAAAAGTCTGGCCCAGAACTTTATCGCTTTTTTGGAAGCGCAGTTTATGCCCTCCTGCGTGGCAAATGTGGCCAAAGATCTGTTTGACTATGCTCATCAGCATTCCACGGCTTTTTTTGCCGAAGAAATGGCCGGCAACATTTCCGGCAAGACCAAAACGATTATCGACAGCATTTATCCGATTTACTATAATCTGGTCTGGGGTTTTTTGACCCCACTGGTGGCAATGCTGATTACGATCGGTTTTGTTACCGGCATTAACCCGCTTTTGGCATTGATTCTGTTAACGCTGAATTTGTTGGTAATTTATGTGATTTATCGCCTCAGCCGCGGCATGGTCCCGGTTTCCGAACGTCGTGCCCGCACCATGTCGGAGGCTAACGGCGTGTTGGTTGACAGCATTACCAACGCCGGCCTGGTTAAAAATTTCAGCCGTTATAAATATGAGAAAAAACATTATTTCAAATATATGAAAATGGCGGCGGCTGCCGATCGTGCCGAGACCCGCAAATTCGGACAGATTTTTATCTGGCAGAACTTGTTTCGGGCACTGGTGCAAGTGTTGTTCTACGCGTTGCCGGTATGGTACTGGTATGTTGGCAAAATCAACATTGCCGATTTTGTGCTGTTGCAGTCGCTGATTGCAATTTTGAGCAATACTTTCAGTATGCTTTCGATGAATTTTATGCAGTTTTTCAAAATTTACGGCAGCATCCGTGACGGTTTGAATTTGTTATCGAAACCCTGTGATGTCCGAGATGCTCCTGGCGCGGTGCAGCTCAGGATTTCGGATGCGGCGATAGAATTTCGCAATATTCATTACCGTTATAAAGGAGCGCGTTTTTTGTTTGAAGATTTCAATCTGCAAATCGGCGGTGGTGAAAAAGTCGGGCTGGTTGGACGTTCGGGATCGGGAAAATCAAGCCTGATAAAATTGTTGTCCCGCTATTACGATCTTCAGGGAGGGACAATTACGATTGACGGGCAGGATGTTACCGGGGTAACTCAGGACAGTCTGCGCCGCCGGATTGCGCTGATTCCTCAGGATCCGAGCTTATTTAACCGCAGCATTATCGAAAATATCCGTTACGGGCGTCCTCAGGCTACCGATGAAGAGGTATTTGAAGCGGCGCGGCAGGCATATATTCATGATTTTATCGTTAAACTGCCGGAAGGCTACCAAACCAAGGTCGGCGAACGCGGCGTCATGCTTTCGGGCGGAGAGCGTCAACGAATTGCCATTGCTCGCGCCATCTTGAAAAATGCGCCGATTTTGATTTTGGACGAAGCGACGTCGGCCTTGGACAGCGAAAGCGAACGTTATATTCAGGAGTCGTTGAAGCAGTTAATGGCCGGCAAAACGGTGATTGCGATTGCCCACCGTCTGTCAACCCTCAAAGAAATGGACCGGATAGTGGTGATGGACAAAGGAAAAATCGTTGAAAGCGGCTCGCATTCGGCATTAATTCGCCGCAAGGGCGCTTATTGGGGCTTTTATGCGATGCAGTCTTCCGGTTTTATTGAAGCGGAGGATTGAAAATGCTGAAGGCTGTGTGGTCGTTTTTTTTCTTATCTGCCTTTGCTGCCGCTTTGTGGCAGAGCGCCGGCGGCGTGCTGACGGTATGGAATGAGATGGCGGCAGCGTTGTTCTCATCAGCCAAAGCCTCGTTTTCGATTGCGCTCAATTTGACCGGAGTGTTGTGCCTGTGGCTGGGACTGCTGAAAATTGCCGAAAAATCCGGAATTACCGAGATGCTGGCCCACTTGCTGAAACCGTTGTTCGTACGGATTATGCCGGGTGTTCCGGCCGATTCTCCAGCTATCGGCTCGATGGTTATGAATATTGCCGCCAACATTTTGGGACTGGATAATGCCGCGACTCCGGCCGGATTAAAGGCGATGGAACAGCTTCAGGAGGTCAATTCGCACAAGGATCGTGCGTCTGATGCCCAGATTTTGTTTATGGTGATCAATTCTTCGGCGGTAACTCTGATTCCGATGACGATTTTGATGTATCGTTCAGAGCTTGGCAGCAGCAGTCCGGCGGCGGTTTTTATTCCGATTTTGTTGGCTACCTCAGTTTCGACTTTAGTAGGCTTTTTGTCCGTGGCTTGGGTTCAGAAGCTGAATGTGTTCAATCGGGTTGTTTTCGGCTGGATGTTGGTCTTGGTCGGTTTGGTTGCTTCGGTTGCCTGGGCTTTTTTGCGACTTCCGGTTGATGCCCGGACCGAAGTTTCGGCTGCAGCGGGGAATTTTCTCCTGATTTTGGTTATCGTTTGGTTTATTTCGTGGGGCTTGTGGAAAAGAATTGATGTTTACGAAGTTTTTATCGAAGGCGCCAAAGAAGGGTTTAAAATTGCGGTGACCATTATTCCGTATTTGGTGGCGATGCTGGTCGCCATTGCCGTTTTTCGGACGTCGGGAATGTTTGACCTGCTGTTGGGCGGCCTGCAAAGTTTGTTTGCATTTGCCAAAATCGACACCGAGTTTATCCCGGCCCTGCCGACAGCTCTGATGAAACCGCTTTCCGGAAGCGGGGCACGCGCTTTGATGATCGAAACATTGCAAAACTATGGCGCCGACAGTTTTCCGGGCTTTGTTGCGTCGGTCGTGCAGGGGTCTACGGAAACAACTTTTTATGTTTTGGCGGTTTATTTCGGTGCGGTAAAAATTTCTAAGACCGGGGCAGCCCTTCCTTGTGCGCTGCTGGCAGACTTGGCCGGAATCGTTGCTGCAATTATGTTCAGCTACTTTTTTTATACGCCGCGCGTTTAAGACGAGGCGTGATAATTCGTTTTAGGCTCTAAACGTTGTGAGACAACGTTTAGATGGCAAAATGGACTATTGCAAAAAAAGGTACGTTAAAATGCAAGGAAAAGCAAGACCAAAAATCAAGCCTTAGCGAAGAAATTTTGTGCAGCAAAATAACGTACAATATTTTCAATCACCTAACCTAACCATTTTAATAAAGGGGAATGATTATGAAAATATTGGGCAGAACTTTAGCAGTATGTATGCTGTTGGCATGCGGCTGCATTTGGAGTGCCGGCAATGTTTCGG
>UQCS01000035.1 GCA_900539605.1 uncultured Azospirillum sp.
ATGATTACAAAGCGTCGACCGTCGGTCTCGGCCTCAGCTACAGCTGGTAAGGAAAGCCAAACCAAAAAGCCCCTCTCGGATGAGAGGGGCTTTTTGCTGTCGGTCAGACAGAACAAAACAACACCCCCGATTTTCGGGGATGAAATCGTAAAAACGCTAATTATATTCCGGTTTTGGAGGGTGCAATCGGAGTGTAAGTGCCGACGCCGCCAAAATATTTGCGGAAGAAGCCCTGTTCCTGTTCCGGCGTTGCTGTTTCCTGTTCGCTGACTTGCAGCTCTTTACCTTTAGACTTGTCGATATGTTTAATGTCGGCCACTTTGCCGCTGTCGTCAAATTTAACGACCAAAAGCCGCCGTTCGGTTTCCTGCGGGCGCATGAAGGCAATTTGTTCGATATCTGCCGACATATAAATCCATGTGTTTCGGTCAAGAGAAACCACCGAAGAAGGAGACCCCAAAATCTCGCGGACCTGTTCCTGCGGCATTCCGGTCGACAGTCGTTCGATTTTGTCTTCCGACGGCATATTACCGGTGTTGGTGACGAAAGTATCTTTGGCACAGGCAGCAAGTGTGAGCAGAGCAGCACTTAAAAAAAAGATTTTGTATGTTGACATCACTGTGTATCCTTATCATTATAGGTTCCAATTGTTAAACATATATAACACGGAGAATATATTTATGCAAAAAAAATTTTCATATCCGTTGGTTGTTGCGGAATTGCCGCAAACCGAACAACATTATCGGCTGCGGGCGGATGAAAGTGATTGCCGGTATCTTGCCGAGGTTCTGAAAGTTCCGGAAGTGACGCGTTTTGAGGCTGACTTGCGACTGAAAAACGACCATGCGTCGGGAATGCTGGATGTCAGCGGCCGGATTTCTGCCTGCCTGAAACTGGAAAGTGTGGTGTCGTTAGAGTTGTTTGATCAGGGTTACGATTTTGAATTTTCACTCTCTTTTGACACCTCAGCAACGTATGACAGCCAGCGGGAAGAAGACGACTGGACGGCCGATTTGCCGGATGTGGTGATCGGTGGCCAAATTGATTTGGCCGATATTTCGATCGAACAAGTGGCCTTGCGTCTGGATGATTATCCGCGCCGGCCCGGTGAGGTGTTTCATTTTGAATCGGAGTTCGACGAAAATGAAAAAAGCATGAATAATCCGTTTGAAGTTCTGGCAAAACTAAAGAAATAAAAAATTATACTTGCCAAATGCAAAAAATTTAGGTAAAAGACGGATAACCGTTTCGGGAAAGTGTAAAACAAGTTGCAATTATTTAATAATTGTGGTATTGCTTTTTCCTGAAATTTTTCGTGATAACAATGTTTTTTTGAAAAGAATAAGACAATGGCAACACCAAAACATAAAACTTCAAAATCACGCCGCGACATGCGTCGTTCTCACGATGCTTTAGGTGCGAATTCTTACCATGAATGCCCTAACTGCGGTGAGTTGAAAAGACCCCACAACGTTTGTCCGTCCTGCGGTCAGTACGACAAACGCGAAGTCGTTGCTAAAAAAGCAGCCGAATAAACTAAAACTGTCATAGAACTGGATGGAGCACAATTTTGTCTGATAATCTGGTTATATCTGTTGATGCGATGGGGGGAGATAATTCCCCTCGAGTCGTCATTGAAGGGGTGAATATTGCTGCCAAAAGAAATCCCGACGTGCGCTTTTTGCTGTTTGGTGATGAAGCAAAAATTGTTCCCCTGCTTAAGCAATTTCCCAAACTTTCCAAGGTTTGCAAAGTCTGCCATACCGAAGAATGGGTGAAGAATGAAGATAAGCCCTCGCAGGTTATCCGCAACCGCAACACCAGTATGTATATGGCAATTGATGCCGTACGTTCCGGCCGGGCCCAGGCAATTGTTTCTGCCGGCAATACCGGGGCGCTGATGGCTATTTCCAAAATGGTTTTAAAAACCATGCAGAAAATTCACCGTCCGGCAATTGTCAGTATCATGCCGCATTTGAACGGCCGTTATGTGATGCTGGATTTGGGCGCCAACACCGAATGCGATGCCGTCAATCTGGCCGAATTTGCAATTATGGGCAATGTTGTCGCCAAGCACGCGTTGGATATCAAACAGCCTAAAGTGGCACTGCTTAATATCGGCGCGGAAGCAATGAAAGGCAAAGAAGAAATTCGTCAGGCTGCCCGTATGCTTCACAATGCTCAGCTTGACATCAATTTTACCGGTTATATCGAACCGCACGAAATTTCCAACGGCGTTGCCGATGTCATCGTTGCGGACGGTTTTACCGGAAATGTCGCTTTAAAAACCACTGAAGGAACTGCCCGTTTGGTTGTGCGAATGATCAAAAAGGCGATTAAGCGCTCGTTTTTGGCCAAGCTCGGACTGCCGTTCATGCTGGGGGTTATTTTCAAGATCAAAAAGAGTATGGATCCGCGTTTGTATAACGGAGCAATGCTGATCGGCCTCAACGGGCTGACGGTTAAAAGTCACGGCGGAACCGACGCCGTGGGATTTTCGGTCGCTATCGACAATACCGCCAAACTGGTGCGTCAGGATTTCGTTTCGACCATCAGAAAAGAAATTGAAAAAATTGATTTGGATGAACTGAATCAAGAAAGCATTTATGAAGGATATTATGTATGACGGTTATTCGCTCACAATTGCTTGGCACGGGATATAAGCTTCCGGCCAAAGTGCTTACGAATGATGATTTGTCGAAGATGGTGGATACCAACGACGAATGGATCAGCACCCGTACCGGTATCCGCAGCCGCCATATTGCCGCTGCCGGTGAAACAACCGGTGATTTGTCTTATGATGCAGCTTTGATGGCAATTAAGAACGCGGGAATCGGTAACGAAGAAATTGATTTTATCATCGTTGCCACCATTACCGGTGACAACACTTTTCCGGCCACCGCCGCCAAGTTGGCCCAAAAACTGGGTCTGAAGCCCGGAACGCCGGCGATGGATGTCAACGCCGCTTGTTCCGGATTTGTCTATGCCACCCAAATTGCCGATAATATGATTCGACTGGGACAGGTAAAGACCGCATTGGTGATCGGTGCCGAAACGCTTTCAAAAATCACCGACTGGACGGATCGTAACACCTGCGTCTTGTTTGGTGACGGTGCCGGTGCAGCGATTTTCCGCGCGACAGAAGGCGAGGGAACCTCCGAAGATACCGGCGTGCTGGCAACCAAAATTTATGCCGACGGCAGTCAATATGAACATTTGTGTTCAGACGGCGGTGTGTCGGTCAATCAAAAAGCCGGGTTCATCCATATGGATGGCAAGGAAGTTTTCAAGGTAGCAATTCCCAGCCTGGTTCAGGGTGTGGAAGAAAGCTTAAAAATTGCGGGACTTTCGATGAATGAGGTAGATTGGTATATTCCTCATCAGGCTAATTTGCGAATTATTGATTCCGTGGCCAAAAAGCTGGAAATTGATATGGAAAAGGTGATTGTAACCGTCGATCATCACGGTAATACCTCTGCCGCCTCGATTCCGCTGGCGTTGGCCGAGTCTTTTGAAGCCGGTAAATTCAAAAAAGGCGATCTCCTTGTCATCAGTGCCATGGGCGCCGGATTTACTTGGGGCGGAATAGTTATCCGCATTTAACTGTTTATAATAAAATTATATGTTGGCGCGGCCGTTTTTTATGATATAGTGGCGCCGATGTTTTAATCAAGTCAAAAAGAGGAATGAATATGATGAAAACAATTACCCGGGCTGATGTTGCCGAAACCTTATATCAGGAAGTCGGATTGTCACGCAAGGATTCCGGCGAAATTTTGGATATGGTTTTGGAAGAAATCGTAAATGAACTTGCTGCCGGCAACGATGTGAAACTGTCTTCTTTCGGAACTTTTGCCCTGCGCGACAAAAAACCACGGATCGGCCGCAATCCCAAAACCGGTGTAGAAGCGGAAATTTCTTCACGGCGGGTTATTTCGTTTAAGCCGTCTCAGACAATGCGCAAATCGGTTAATAAGGGTTAAGCATGGTTGTCAACAAGTCAAAAGCTGCTTTTCGTACAATTGCCGAAGTTGCTGATGAACTTGGAGTGGGTACCCATGTGCTGCGTTTTTGGGAAACGAAGTTTTCTCAAATCAAGCCGATGAAAAGAAGCGGCGGCCGCCGTTATTATCGTCCCGATGACGTAGAACTGCTGCGTTGTATCAAAGATCTTTTGTATGTTCGGCGTCTGACGATTGAAGGTGCGCAAAAAGAGATTAAGAACAGGGGACTCAAAGCGCTGATCGGCGAAACAATTCAAAATGATTTTTTTGCCGATGTTGCGGAAGAAAAGCTTCCCGGCGAAAATTTGCTGCAAGAAACGGCGGCTGAATTAAAAGATATTCGCTCGGAGCTTTTACAAGCTTTGGATGCCTGAACAGATTGATATTATACATTTGAGAAAAAGACCCCGGTTTGCGCCGGGGTCTTTTTGAGTGCGGTGAAACAGCATTCGGTGATGATGAGAGGTTGGCGTAAGCACTGACGATAGGATTATCCGTCGGCATGGGGAAAGGAATATGTGGGCGTCGGGTACTCAGTTTCTGTCAAATGAGGCCAACATATAAACCGTGGCTGAAAGATGAAAGTCAGCCGCGGTTGTTTTGATGCTTTACAGACAACCCCCATTTTAAAGGGGGTTGAATGCCAAGATGTCGTCAGACCGCGCTTCATGCCAACGAGTGTAGTCAAACCGTTAGGTTTTTAGCTGCCAGAAAACCCCCGGTCTATTTAGTTCTGATGACGGAACAGGAGAAACCTATTGGGAATTTTTAACGGTTTCCCGCCAATCTTTGCCGTTGATCAGCAGTCGTTTGGCGATCGGTTTGAAGCCTTTGGCATAGCTGTAAACAACTTCAAAAACATTGTCGTCGGTATTGCGATTGCGGAAAAGTCGGTCTAACTCGGCAGCGTATTTTTCCGGAATATAAAAACGGTGATTGTTGCCCCATATCCCAGAGATGCCGTGTTGGCGAAACTCAGAAACCGGGCAGCGCTGGTTTTCAAATTGTGTACAATCGGTACTGTCCCAATCAATCGTGTAAGCAATATAATGCCCCGAGAGCAAATCTCGCGGATCATAACCGCTGATGCGCAAGGTGACTTCGGGCAGGCTGGTACGCAAAACGGCCATGCTGATTGTCAGGATAGCCAACAAAATGACCGGGGCGGCAATTAAAAACAGATTCAGATATTTTTTCATCTACTTTACTCCTTTTTTCAGAGCTGCTTTGTTAATGGCAGCATTGATTCCCCATACCAGTCCAAGCAACAGCAGGCCGGTAATGATCAGGCCGATGCCGGTTGTCAGCAGATTGGAAAACAGGCGGATATAAGCGACAAAGAAGCATATCCCGATCATTGTGATATTAAAATTCTGCATTTTGGGATAATCATGCTTGTAGTATATCCATGCACCGACAGAAAAAGTTGTGACCGGTACAATCAGGTTGAAAATACCGTATCTGTAACCGGCAAAACCGTCGATAAAGGCCGTGCAATAGCTCAGTAGTTCAAAATATCCTCTGATAACTGCAAAGACCGGATATTTGCGGTTGAATAAAAGATTTAGGTGTTGAGATCCGTAACTTATCAGAGCAAAAAAGGCAATAAAGGGAATCATGACTATGGCCGGGCAGTAGTCATAATATCTTTCCAAATATCTAAAAATATGTTCCAGAAAATCTAATACTGTCTGGTTGGAAAAAACGGCGCCCAAAAACAACGGCACCCATAGTAACGGCAACAGTTTCTTTTTGGAGACAGCCAGCAGCGGGACACTAAAGACCGAAGCCAGCAAAGCGCCGCCCGATAAAGTTCCGTTGGTCTGAAATACCTGAGAGACTAAACCGATGCTGGCAATTGTCATCAGAAACAAAGCCAAAATGCCTGCTTCTTTCCAGAAGGTTTTATCACGGGCATCGGCAACAATGGTTCCGGCTGCCAGCGCCGCTAACAACATAAAGTCTATCGTCAGTTTGACCGCGCCGCTGATTTCGTCCCAGTTGGCGGCAATCAGGCTGATAATGCCGATTGAGACAATAAAAATACCGAGACTGAAAAGAGCCGTCAGCAAATGCGGTCTTTTGTGTTGCGTTTCAAAAGCGAGGATTTGTTGCTTTTGAGTTGGAGAAATCAGCTTTTGCTGTTCCCATAAAGTCAGTTTGTTTTCCAGTCTGCTCATTTTATTCTCCTTACTAATGCAAGACTTTTAGGGCAACGAGGCGTTGTCTGGGTGTGATCGGGGTTCGGTTTCAAAAAAAAGTTTTTCGGCAGTTTTCATCGTTTTGGCAATCCAACAGGACGGCGCGGTATGCAGTGCAACATTGTAATCGCGGACGGCGGCATTATAATCACGGCAAGCTTGCTGCAGTTCGGTTTCGACTGCTGCCAGATCCTGCCGCAACTGCCAGAAACGTGCATCGTTTTTGAGCGTGGTTTCGGTTTCCGCTGCGGCAAGCAATTGTCTGAGGGTGTTTTCCAGTTTGCTTTCGAGGTTTTGTTGTTGTTCAAAATTGGTGATATTGACGAGCTGACGGTGTAATTCGGCCGTTTCTTCGGCTAACTTAATCTGATTGCCCCCGTTTTTGACGGTTTCGACTAACAGAGGGGTCAGATCACGGCGGCGTTCCAGGTGAAGATTGAGGGTGTTAAGCGCTTCGTCGACAAGAGCTTCCAGCTTGACCAGTTGGTTATAGAAAAAGACATAGCCCACCAGCAAAACGATGAGAACAGCAGCCCAGATCATTGAATATTCTCCTTGGGAAAAGGCTTGTTATTTTTTCATCATATATGAAGGATAAAAAAAAACAATTTATTTATCAATGGTTGTGCTTAACCTTATTTGCGGTTAAATTTGATATACATTTTACGGTCATGAAATATAGATAATCTCATGCCGGAATTAAACGGATGTTTTTTCCTTAAGCCTATTGTCAAGAAAGAATGGAGAGATCATTGCCGATCATTTTGAGGTTGCTGATTAAAGAGCGTATGTGCGGCAACAATTTCGCGGATTTTTTCCTGATCGCTTTCAGTCATCGCATAAAGCGGGATTGAAAATGCTGTAAAGCGAGAATATTGACAAATCCGTTGCATGAAGGTAAGCCGACAGTTGTATCCTTCAATCGGTTTAAGCACAATAATCCGCTGCCGTCCGATCCGGTTTGTAGTTTCTTCGGCTTCGCGGATATTCCGCCATTTCAGCGGTGCGCTACGGTCGATTTTAATATTGTCATCGGTAACCAATATCAGTTTTTGCGGAAAGAAATAAACATGAGCAGCTGCCAGTGTAGCGGCAAACCATAGCAAAATCACCAACAGGCCGAGCGGAATCAGCGGATAAAAAACCGCTTGTCCGAAGATGATCAATAAGGCTAACATGCACAAATTAAATGCCAACAGCAGTCTTAACTTGCGGCGATCGTAATAGAAGACGGCGTACAACGGTTTGGGTTTGTTTTTTTTCATTTTGGGCAACTCCGTAAATTTTCCGTATTTTAACAGCGATAAGTTAAAAGTTGGTGTATGACGGGTATAAAATCAAAGGCCTTATTGCTTTTGCCGCTGCGTTAATTTATGCTTAAACGATCAAAAGGCGGTAAAAGAAAGGAAGGCATATGATCAGAATTTTACATACTTCGGACTGGCATTTGGGACGCTGGCTTTACAGTTTTCGGCGAGACAGTGAGTTTGCCGCCTTTCTTGACTGGCTGTGCGGTGTTATTCGCGACCGGCAGATTGACTATTTGTTGGTTGCCGGTGATGTTTTTGATACCGGAACCCCGTCTCCCGTTGCTCAGAAGATGTATTATCGTTTTTTGGCGGCTCTTGCCGCTACCGGCTGCCGGGGGGCGGTCATTACTTCGGGCAATCACGATTCCGCTTCTTTTCTGGCGGCGCCCAAAGAACTGCTGAATGCAATGAATATCCGCGTGGTTTCGGTTGCCGCCGCGCCGGAAAATATTGCCGAAGAAGTGGTCGTTTTGCCAAACTGTGACGGCAAGCCCGAGTTGGCGATATGTGCGGTTCCGTTTTTGAAAGAACGTGATTTGCGGGTTATGACGCCGGGGGAAAGTTATGAGCAACGGCTGCAAAAAATGGCTGACGGAATGTGTCGTCATTATCAGGCTGCCTACGAATATGCGCGCCAGTTTTCTGTGCCGGTGATTGCGATGGGGCATTTGTTTGCCGCCGGCGGACAAAAAACCGCCGATGACGGCGTGCGTGATTTGGCGGTCGGTTCTCTGGGTGTCGTAGACACGGCGTCTCTTGATATCGGTTTTGATTATGTGGCGTTGGGGCATTTGCATATTGCCCAGACGGTCGGCGGCCGGGAATATATTCGTTACAGCGGTTCGCCGTTGCCGGTCGGTTTCGGTGAAGCAGAAGACGTCAAACAAGTGGTGCTGGTGGAGATTTTTGACGACGGGACACCGCTCAACATCATTCCGCTTCCGGTGCCGGTGTTCAAAAAAATGTACCGGATCCGCGGTGGTTTGGAGGCGATTGCCCGCCGCATTGAAGAATTGCGTGCACTCAATGAAGATGTTTTTGTGGAAGTTTTTTATGATGATCCGGCTTTTTGCAGCGGCTTGAACGGTAAAATAGATGAGTTGGTCAAAGGCAGCCGTCTTCAGGTTTGCCGGGTGCATAACCGTAATTGCGAGAATTTTCAGGCAGAACAAATCAGCGGCGAAGAATTGGAAGACGTCACGGTGGAAGATATGTTTGAACGCTGTCTTGATGCCAACCGGGTGGAAGAAACGCAACGGGAACAACTGCGTCGGTTATATCGGCAAGTGTTGCAGGAAATTGAAAACGGTGACGCGGAGGAATAAGCGATGAAAATTATCAGCATCGAATTTGAAAATCTTAATTCTCTGGCCGGGCATTGGAAGATCGATTTTGCAGCAGCTGACTTTGCCGCAAGCGGAATTTTTGCCATTATCGGCAAGACCGGCGCCGGCAAAACTACCATTCTGGACGCGGTTTGTTTGGCGTTGTTCGGACGAACACCGCGGGTGAAAGTGAGCGGCGCCGAAAATGAAGTTATGTCCAAAAACCGCGGCGGTTGCATGGCAGAAATCGTTTTTGAAAATAACGGCAAAGTTTATCTCAGCCGCTTTGAACAGCGGCGTGCCCGCAATCGTCCTGACGGTGCGCTGCAATCGGTTCAGCGCAGTGTTCAGGAATTGGGTAATCCGGCAACGCTGGTAACAATGATTCGGGACGTCGAAGCAAAAGTGACGGAATATTTGGGGATGGACTATGAACAGTTTATGCGTTCGGTGATGTTGGCGCAGGGACAGTTCAACACTTTTCTGACTGCCGAGGCCGCCGACAAATCGAAAATTTTGGAAAAAATAACCGGAACTGCCCGTTATGAGAAAATTTCACAAAAAACATTTGAAATTGCCAAACGTTTCCGCGAGGACTATGAACGGTTGAAACAAGAAGCCGAAGCACTGACTCTGTTGAGCGAAGAAGATGAACAGGCGCTTGCAAACGAGCAGGCCGAAAAAGAAAAAACGGCAGCGGTTTTTTTGTTGCAGCAGCAGGAAGTGCGGTTAAAACTGCAAAATCAGCATGAACGTGAACTGACTGCAGCGGCTTTGCAGCAAAAGCAGACCCGGCTTGAGGAACAAAACCGGAAAGCAGCTTTGTTCGAACCCAACCGGCAACGGTTGGAACAAGCGCAAAAGGCGGAGCCGCTGGCAGCCGATTATAACAGTTGGAAAGAAAAAGGGCAAAAGCTGACCGTTACCGTGGCACGGTCGACCGCAACGCGCGTCGGTCTGGAAAAAAAGCAGCTGGAAGTAAAGGAGAAGCGGTTGGCGGCATCAACGGCGGAGCAGACCTGGAATGATTTTGTTCTCCATAAAAAAACATGGGAAGAACAAATTGCCGCGGCCCGCCGGCTTGATGATGGATACAAAGTTTTGGGACAGACTTTGCAAGTTTACACCAAAGCTTTGACCGATGCAGACAATGCCGTGGAAATTTCGGAAAAAGAGCTGGTTCTGCTGCAGGCAGAAAATGAGAGATCCCGGCAGCGTTTTGTTCAGGCGGAGAATTATCTGGAAAAACACCCCAAAGATGGTGACTTGGAGCTTTTGCAGCTGGAACTGAACCCGCTTTTGCAGGAATCGTCGGAGATTCGGGCAAAATTATTGCCGGCCGAAAAAGCCGCTGCTGAAAAAAAACAACGGTTACAGCAGGAAAGCATTGTGTGCGAACGGATGCAAAAGGAAAAAGAAACTTGCGAGCGTGATTTGAACTCTGCCAAAGCGGAAGTGGTGATACTTCAGACGCAGATTACACAATTGCTGGAAGGAAAACAACCGGCAGACTACCGCCGTCTTAAAGAGGAGCTGTCGGCCGAATACAAAAGCTGCGAAAAAATGCGGGCTTATCGTCATAATCTGACCGAAGGCAAGCCGTGTCCGCTTTGTGGTGCTGTTCATCATCCGCTGATTGCTGCCCGGAAAGAAGAAATCGAAAAGCAGTTGGAGTTGCAAATTTCTTCTCTGGAACAGAAAATAAGCGTTTTTGAAAGGTTGGAAAGCGAGGTAAAAGTTCGTCAAACAACGGTTGAAAGTTTGACTGAGCGCAAAAATGCGGCGGTTGCCGAGTCAATTAGGCAGGAAGAACTACTGAAGCGCCTGACGGCAGAAGCGGAGCAGGCCGCTCAAAATGCGGCAGCGCTGGCAGAACGGCAGGTGGCCCTGCAAAAAATGCAGACCGAAATTTATAGCCGTTACGGAGTGGACGAAAACCTTCGTCCCGAAGAAGTACGTGCCCGTTTTGAACTCTATCGGAAGCATAAAAATGATTGCGAGAGTCTGAAAACAATCGTAGAAGTCGGAAAAAACGAGCTGGCGAACCGCCAACGGCACCTTGCCGAATTGCAAAAGCGTCGCACCGAAGCCGCGGCCTCGGCAGCGTCACAACAAAAACTTTGCGATGATAACCGGTTGCAGCGGGCAGAAAAGTTCGGCCGGTGGGACTGTGACGAAAAAGTCCGACAACTGGAAGGGGAAGAAAAAGCGCGCCATTTGCAAAAAGAGCAAAGTGATCGGCAGGCGGCGGAAACAGAAAAGGAAGAAGCCCGTTTGGCTGCCGCTTATCAGACAGAATGCGCTTATATTGACGAGCTTGAACGTGAAAAACGCCAGCTGGAAGAAAAATTAACCCCGATTGCCGCCAATTACGGGTTTGACGACGTGAAACAGTTGCAAAGCCTGTTTATGGATGCCGAAGAAAAAGAACGGCTGCAAAAACAGCAAACTGATCTGCAGCAGGAAACGATGCGTCTTACCTTACAGATCGAAGAAGACCGGCGCCGCTTGCAACAGTTGCAGCAGCAATATCCTGCGGCCGATTTGTCGAAGCTGCAGTCGGAAGAAGAGCAGATTTCGGCCGCCGTCAATGAACTTAACCGGCAGATCGGGGCAATTAAACAAAAGCTGGACGATAACCGGATTCGTCGCGGCAGCTTGCAAGAGAAACTGGAACGTCTGCAAACGCTGAAACTGCAGTCGGAGGACTGGGAGCGTCTGAACGAGCTGATCGGTTCGTCAAGCGGCAAAAAGTTTCGCGAGTTCGCCCAGGGGATTGCCTTTGACGTCTTAATCGGCTTTGCCAACCGGCAGCTGGCGCAAATGTCAGACCGTTATGTGCTGGTGCGGGCGACCGATTTGGGGTTGGACGTGATTGATTATTATCAGGGCGGCGAACGACGGGCGGTCAAGAATCTTTCCGGCGGCGAAAGCTTTATGGTCAGTTTGGCACTGGCTTTGGGATTGTCGAAGATGTCCAGTCGCCGCATCCGGATTGACAGCCTGTTTCTTGACGAAGGATTCGGCACTCTCGATGAAGAAGCGTTGAATACCACTTTGGATGCTTTGAGCCGTTTGGAACGGGAAAGTAAGCTGATCGGAATCATTTCCCATGTGGCGGCCTTAAAAGAAAGCGTTCCGACCCGGATCGAGGTGGTGAAAGTCTCCGGCGGCAACAGCCGTCTGAGCGGTGCCGGGTGTTCACAGGCGGACGGAACTTAATTTTTTATTTGCAGGAAAAAAGTCTTGACTTAGAGTTAACTCTAAAATGTATGCTGGTAACAGAATCGCAAAAAAGGAGAGAATTATGCAAAAAATCTGTTTATGGAATGCCCTGTTAGGCAGCATTTTGATTTTTTCAGTTAACGTAAAGGCACAGGAAATGAAAGAAAGTGAAGTAGATACAATTTTTGAACAAGGAGAAGCCAACCCTTATGGAGAATTTTTTACCGGACAGACTTATCTGCAGCGGTTGAGCGAAAAAGATGATGTTTTTAATGCGCCGATAGCCAACGTAACTTTTGAGCCCGGTGCGCGCACCAACTGGCACCGGCACAGCGGCGGCCAGATCTTGTTGGTTTTGGGCGGCGAGGGCCGTTATCAGGAACGCGGGCAGGAAGTCAGGATATTGCATAAAGGCGATACGGTACGGATTGCGCCCGATGTTGAACACTGGCATGGCGCTGCACCGGCAAGCTGGTTTGTTCATATTTCGGTGGAGACAAATGTGCCTCACAACCGGACCGAATGGCTGCAACCGGTATCTGACGCCGAATATCGATAAAAACAGTTGGTTGTTTGCGTTTATATTTCAAAGGCTGTCCGCGGCGGGCAGTCTTTTTTATTTGCCTTTTGGCGGCCTTTTTATTATGCTGGCCGCAAAGGAGTATGGAAATGGAAAAACACTGGTCGCGGGTCGAATATCTGCATCAAACGGTCACCAACCCCAACATTATCGTCAAAGGTACCCGGAGTTATTACAGCGATGCCTGGAGCGGCAGTTTTGAAGAATCTGTTGTCCGTTATCATTACGGTGACCGGTACAGCCGCACCCATTGGCAACCGCAGTGGCCGATCGATCGCTTGCAAATCGGCAATTATGTCTGCATCGGTGCCGAAAGCGTTATTTTGATGGGTGGCAATAATACGCACCGTAATGACTGGTTTTCCAACTATCCGTTTATGGAGAAAATTGTCGAGAGTTATCGGGGTAAGGGCGATACCGTGATCGAAGATGCGGTATGGATCGGTATGCACAGTATGATTATGCCGGGACGACGCCTTGGCGAAGGTTCGGTGATTGCGGCCGGAAGTGTGGTAACGAAAGACGTTCCCCCTTATGCGGTTGTGGGTGGCAATCCTGCCCGGATTATCAAGTTTCGTTTTTCTGAACCGGTCATCAGCCGTCTGCTGGCACTTCGGATATATGATCTGGACGAAGCCGTAATTGACGGCCTGACAGATTTTCTTTGTGCCGGCGATATTGATGCGTTAGAACAAGCCATCCGCAAAATCCGCTGAAGGCACTTTAAGCCGGGGATTGATTTTCCGATGTCACATCCCGGCGGGGCTGAAAGAAACGGCTGTAAAAATAGCTGATTGCCAGCAATGAAACCGCCAACCCGAACAATGCGGAAATGCGCCAGATTCCGTCTAACGAAGAGACGTCATACAAAAAGACTTTGGCAATCACGAAATAAATCAGTCCGAAGGCCGGTTTAACCAAAACCGTGTTACGGAAAGCTGCCAGCAGCCAACAACATCCCAGAACCAGCCAGACCGCCGAATAGGCAAAAATACCCGAGTTGTCAAAACGAATACCCGACAAGTCGACGGAATTGTAGAGAGCGAAAGTCAGCAAGGCGGAGACGACAATAAAAGACATTGCCGCCGTTGCCAGAGTATATTGTTTGCGGGCCGCCGCTGATGACTTCCAGGCATAAACGGCAAACAAAATCATCGGAACGCCGTAAGCAAACAGAATACCGGCAGCCGAGATGTCAATCCGGCTGAAAAAGGGTGAATACAGCACTAAGCTGAGGCCGACCAATCGCCACAGTCCGAGCGCAAGCGTCAGCTTGCCGATTCCTTGCCAACGGACACTGAAAAGTCCGGAGCCGCCCAACAACAGCAGGTTGGTTATCAGCGCCCCGTCAATAAAGTCGGGTGCCAAACGGGGCAAACCGACAAATTTCATCCGCAACAGCATATAGAAGGAAAAGATGCCGGCAACGGTGAGGGCAGCAGCGGCGGCCGCGGCAATCCGGCGGCATTTGTCCTTACTGATCCAAGCCAGCACGGCAAATGCCAGTGCCGGAATGATGATATAAGAAGCGTAGAAGCGTGCCGTTAAGTGCGAAGCATAGAAATAAAACTCCGTTATCAGGGTTTTCCGCGGCGCAAACAAGATGACGCCAAGCGCAAACAGAATATTTTTCAGTTGGAGCAACACAAACAAAAGACCGCCGATTTTGACACCGGTCATCAGGTTTTTGATTTTGGCCAGATAAGTCAATGCGCCCAGAATCAGTACTTCGATTGCCAAAACGGCCGGCCACAGGTCAAATTTGACCAACGAAGCCAAAGCCATCGTTGTCAGGGCGGACGAAGTCAGCAGCAACAGGCCGACCAAACGGTTGTCCGGTTCTGTTCCCCATTTGAAACGGACTGTCTGCAACGCCAGTGCGGCGGCCGCGGCCAATCCGATATAGGATAACCCGTCGGTATCGTAAAATATAAATTCGGCAAGTTGATAAATCAGCGGGGCGGCGGTTAAAAGCCATACGATAAATTCTTTGCACGGTCTGATCCATACCGCAATATAAAACGGCAGCAGCGTCAACGCGGCAAAACCGGCAAAAATCAGCTGTTTTTGCGCCGTGTCGGGGGTATACCAGGTCGCCAGCAGAATAAAAATAACCGCCTGCGTTGCGGCCAAAAGCGGCAGATATGTTTGCTGGCGGAAAAAAGTCAGGATCGTTAAGGCCGTGGTGAGCAGAGCCAGCAGTTGCCACTCCAGCAGTCCGAAATCGGTTTTCAGTAAGAACGAGAAGGTGAAAATCAGGCAAAAGACCAGAGAAGACACTTGCAGAAGAAAGTTATCGCGGTTGTCTTCTTTGTTATCGGAAAGGACAAAGCTGGCAAAGGCGGTCAGTGCCGTCAGCAAAACCAGCCAAACCGAATCTCCGGGAGCAAAATATAAGAGCGTCCATATAAAGACCCAAACGTAGAGACCGCTTAAGACCAACAGGCCGAGAAAAATCGATCCGATCCGCCGGCTGACAAATAACAGGGACACACATAAAATCAGCAGATAAAAAGAAAAACCGCCGATTCCGCCGTTGACGCTGGCCGTTAATGCCGGTGT
>UQCS01000036.1 GCA_900539605.1 uncultured Azospirillum sp.
TGTTTTTTCCATATATTTTTATTTATAAACAATATGTTATCTTTGTTTTTCGATCATTTTAAGTTTGACATGTTTTTCGCTTTTCAAACAAAACGAATACGAATTGAGCTTTCTTGGGCCGGCTTTTATAGTCCGCTGTCAAGTAAAGAATATGCTGTGACCAAATATTTGCACATTTAATAAGTTTAGCCCCCTCTTTACGCTAAAAGAGAGGGCCACAACCGACATTAGGAGTTTTACGTAAGATAATATATACGATATTTAAAAATAAAATACAACCAAAGTTTGCAAATTATCCACAACCTTTCATGGAAAATATTCTTTCAATATCCGCATAGATTGTTTTATCTTTTATAAAGATGAAAAATCTGTTTGCATCTATTCATCTATATTTTCTGCAAAAAAACAATCCCAAGGCAACCGGAACCGTCCTGCAAAACAAAAACCGGCCGCAAAACATGTTTGCAACCGGTAATTGGTATCAATCAACTGATCGTTTATTTGACTTCTTCAAAGTCCGCATCAACGACTTTTTCGTCTTGCGGCGCTTCCGAAGAAGCCGCGCCGGTATCGGCTCCGGCCGTTCCCGATGCGCCTGCCGCACCGGAGGCACCGGCGTTTTTATACATGGCTTCGCCCAGTTTCAACGAAGCCTGCATCAGACTTTCGCTCTTTTCTTTGATCACGGACAGATCATCAGCTTCGAGTGCAGTCTTAAGGGCTTTGATTTCGGTTTCAATTGCCTGTTTGTCGGCTTCCGAAATTTTATCGGCATTTTCCTTCAAAGTTTTCTCAGTGGCATGAACTAGACTTTCGGCCTGATTCTTGGCTTCCACCGCTTCTTTCTTTTTCTTGTCCGCTTCGGCGTTGGCTTCGGCGTCTTTAACCATTTTATCAATGTCGGCATCGCTCAAGCCGCCGCTGGCCTGAATGCGAATCGCCTGTTCTTTGTTGGTCGCTTTGTCTTTGGCCGATACGTTAACAATGCCGTTGGCATCAATATCGAAGGTCACTTCAATCTGCGGCATACCGCGCGGTGCCGGCGGAATTCCCACCAGATCAAACTGTCCCAGCAGCTTGTTGTCGGCCGCCATTTCACGTTCACCTTGGAAAACACGGATGGTTACCGCGGTCTGACCGTCTTCGGCGGTCGAGAAAACCTGCGACTTGCGGGTTGGAATGGTGGTATTGCGGTCAATCAAACGGGTAAAGACACCGCCTAAAGTCTCGATACCCAAAGACAGCGGGGTTACGTCAAGCAACAAAACGTCTTTAACGTCGCCCATCAACACACCGCCCTGAATGGCCGCACCGACGGCAACCACTTCATCGGGGTTAACCCCTTTGTGCGGATCTTTACCGAAGATTTCCTTTACTTTTTCCTGTACTTTGGGCATACGGGTCATACCGCCGACCAAGATAACTTCGCTGACTTCACTGGCTTTCAATCCGGCATCGGACAACGCTTTGCGGCAAGGTTCAACCGTACGTTCGATCAAATCGTCAACCAAAGATTCCAGTTTGGCACGGGTCAATTTAATGTTAAGGTGTTTCGGCCCGGTGGCATCGGCGGTAATAAACGGCAGGTTGACGTCGGTCTGAGTGGCCGAAGACAACTCGATTTTGGCCTTTTCAGCTGCTTCCTTCAGGCGTTGCAGTGCCAAACGGTCGTTTTTGAGGTCAATGCCGCTTTCTTTTTTGAATTCGTCCGCCAGATAATTGACAATCCGCTGGTCAAAATCTTCACCGCCGAGGAAGGTGTCGCCGTTGGTCGATTTGACTTCAAACACGCCATCGCCGATTTCCAAAATCGAAATATCAAAAGTACCGCCGCCAAGGTCATAAACCGCAATGGTGCCGTTTTTGTTTTTATCAAGGCCGTAGGCCAGCGCCGCTGCCGTCGGTTCATTGATAATACGCAGAACGTCCAGACCGGCAATTTTGCCGGCGTCTTTGGTGGCTTGACGCTGAGAATCGTTAAAATAAGCCGGAACCGTAATAACCGCCTTGTCAATTTTCTCGCCGAGATAACTTTCGGCATATTCTTTGATCTTTTGCAGAACAATCGCCGAAATTTGCGACGGCGCATATTTCTGTCCCTTAACTTCAACCCAGGCGTCACCGTTATCGCCGGGAACGATCTTGAACGGAACCAGCTTTTTGTCTTTTTCAACTTCTGGAGAATCATAACGGCGTCCGATTAAGCGCTTGATTGCAAACAGCGTGTTTTCCGGATTGGTTACCGCCTGACGTTTGGCGGCGGCACCGACCAGCCGCTCGTTGTCGGTAAAAGCAACGATTGACGGCGTTGTGCGCGCACCTTCGCTGTTTTCCAAAACTTTGGCTTCTCCACCCTCCATAACCGCAAAGCAGGAGTTGGTTGTACCTAAGTCGATACCTATAACTTTATTGCTCATAATCTTTCTTCCTTCGTAAATTTTAACTTTCTAAGTTGTTATATAGGAAGCTTAAAATTCATAAGCAATAGTTCAAAGCGTTTTTTTTGATTTTTTATCACGGTTATGACAATGCCCCGGATGACCGGGGCACTTATCTTTACGGCAAATCTTCTATTTTACGATTTCAAATCCGTTCTTTCCGCTTTCCAGCACCGTTCCGGCAAAAGCAAAATCGTTCTGGTTGCAGGAATAAATGCGGTACAAAATGTCACCGGCAGTCACTTTGTCTCCGGTTTTGCGGAACAGATCAAGGCCGGCGCCCGGATATTGTCCGCCGCCGCACAAAATGCCGAGACGGGTAATAAAACCGTTATCAATTTTTTGCACCGTACCGTCGGCATCGGCAACCACGTCACGGGTGAGGTGACCCAGCTGAACCTGTGTCGGCGCTTTCCCCTGAGATTTAATAATCTGCTCCATGGCGTCAAGGGCCTTGCCCGATTTCAAAAGCTCCCGTGCAACCACATAGCCCTGACCGCCGCGCAGTTTGGGATCAAACTCCAAAATCCGTCCGGCCAGGAACAAAGACTTCTCTTTGAGGTCTTCCGGTGCGTCTTCTTTGTTTTTCAGAACTTTCATAACATCACGCGATTCCAGCGCCGCACCGACACCGCAACCGATCGGTTCCGATCCGTCAGTAATCACCACATCAACATTGATTTCCATCATATCACCGACATACTCTATCAACTTGCGCAAGCGCATCGCTTCCTGAGTGCTGCGGATACGGGTCCGGGGACCGACCGGAATGTCAATCAGCAGGTGAGTAACACCGGCAGCCATCTTGCTCGCCAGTACCGAAGCAATGCTTCTTTCCAACGTTGAAAGGCCGTTTTGCTGTTCGACCATCGAGATGATCTTGTCGGCAGCCGCAATTTCCAGTCCGTCGATATTAACCACTGCACCGCGTTTTTCCAAAACCTGTTTTTTGAGATTGCGGACGTCAACATCAATTTGTGCCAGAACGGCCATTGTATCGGCCGAGCCCGAAATGCCGCCCAGCGAATGAGCTACCGTCTTGGGAATCGGCAAACCGTACGCCGCCACAATTGCCGTCAAAATCAAATCGGCCTTATTACCCGGAACTTCGCCCAGACAATAGTGATCGACAACGATTTCTTCGCTGCCCCAATCAATAATCCGGTCTCCCCGCAATGCTTCGGTCAGTGACAGCAATTCGCCCGGCGTGACAAAAGACCCCATGGCCACCAGAAAAGCGGCAATATCCATGTTGGAATAACGACGTTCGGAAATATCGGCAATAATATCCGAATATTCCTTTGTGCTGAGAATATTTCCGGCAATTTTGCGGCGCACCGAAGCCAAACTCGGCGCCGGCGGCGTCAGAGTCAGCGAAACCCGAGATCCTTCCGCCAGACCGATTTGCTTAAACGCTTCGGTATTCAGTCCCAGTTCGTCGGGGCGGATGATTTTACTGCTGTCGACAACCTGCAAAAAAGCGTACACGGGGTTGGCACCGCCGTGAATCTCAATCCGGGTCATGGTACGGATGTTGTCAATTTTATAAATTGAACAATCCCGATGAATATAAGCGATACTTTCGTTAAAAGACGTGATCGGCAGATGTTTGAGTTCGAGCATAAGCTTACTCCTGTTGACAGTATGGCAGTTACGGCACCGGCCGGCTTAGCAAACAAACCGGCCGGACACTTTATTTTTTGCTTTTGAGCGGTTCGCTTTTAACCATTTCACATTCGATCTTCTGGTGGGTCAGGATACTCAAAACCTTAACCAGAGTCGATTTCATTTCCGCTCGCGTGACGACAATGTCGACCATTCCGTGTTCGCGCAGATATTCTGCCCGTTGAAAACCTTCCGGCAACTTCTCGCGGATCGTCTGCTCAATCACCCGCGGGCCGGCAAAACCGATCAGACAGCCTTTTTCGGCAATGTGAATATCGCCCAGCATCGCAAAGGAAGCCGAAACACCGCCGGTCGTCGGATCGGTCATGACCGAAATAAACGGCAGGCCGTTTTCCTTAACCATGTTCACCGCCGAAGTGGTGCGGGCCATTTGCATCAGCGACAAAATACCCTCCTGCATCCGCGCGCCGCCCGAGTTGGCGACCGTAATCAACGGGATTTTATATTTAACCGCATGTTCGGCCGCTTTGACAATACCTTCGCCGACAGCCATTCCCATTGAACCGCCCATAAAAGAAAAGTCCAGCACCGCCAACACGCATTTAATGCCGCCGATGGTTCCCTTGGCAACCTTGATTGCATCCTGATTGCCGGTCGATTTGCGATAAGCTTTCAGGCGGTCGGTATATTTTTTGGTATCCTTAAACTTAAGCGGATCTTCCTTGGTTTCCGGCAGGGCAATTTCGGTATAAGCGCCGTCGAACAGAAGTTTGAGGCGTTTGTCGATGTACAGACGCAGATGATGGTCGCATTTCGGGCAAACATACCAGGTTTTTTTCAACTCTTTGGAAAACAGCAGTTCGCCGCAGCCCGGACATTTCAGCCACAAATCGTCGGCAATTTCCTTCGGCGTGGTTTTCTTGATTTTCGGGCGGACAAAGTCAGACAGCCAATTCATGTCGCAAATCCTTACATAATTTTACAGGCACCAGAAATCGTCGGATTTTTCGGCCTTATGTTTAAACAAATTTTTGATTTTATCTTTCAGGCCGGCCTTCGGCGTTTCAGTTTTTACTCCCGGCGCCGGCAGATCGGTTTTTGCCTTAACGTTTTCAAGATCGCCTTTCAGGCTTTCGACCCGACCGGCCAATTCCTGCTGTTGCTGGCTCAGTTTTTTATTCTGGCGCTGTTGGGCCCGCAAAGCCTTGCGCAACGGCGCATAGGAAAGCCACGAATCCAGCTTGCCGACGATATACCCGAAAACGATAAAAAAGATAACGGCAACGCTTAAGGAAATTGTAATTTCGATGTTAAACGGCCACAGGCTGAAAACAGCCATATCGTTGTTTACAAAAGCAAAGACTGCCACAATTATAATTAACGGCAATCCGATTATCATTTTTACAAAATTCATAGCCTTGCCTTTCCTGAAAAATCCGGTGTTTTTTATTCTGCTTTGTTGAGCAGTTCATACAGCTGTTTGCCGGCCTTAAAATGCGGAATATTGCGAGCATCGACACTCAGCTTTTCGCCGGTGCGGGGATTTTTGGCCATACGCGGCGAGCGGGTGCGAATCGAAAAAGCGCCGAAACCGCGGAACTCGACGCGTTCGCCGTCGGCCAGGGCATTGATGATGCTGTCCAGAATAACGGTCACGATCCGGTCAATTTCCTTAACCGTCAGACTGGGGTTTTTCGCTGCAATTTTTTCAATTAATTCAGATTTAGTCACTTTAATACCTCTTTGTTTATGTTTTAGTGTAAATTAACTGTTTTTAATTTATAAATCAATACATCTTGTTGCATAAAACAAAATTTTATGCATTATCACCGGCAGACGACCTCTGCGGAAGAGAGGTTTGGGACCCGGCGTCCAACTCCAGATCCCCGATCCGCCCTATTCTTTTGCCGATTTTGGCAGAAGAAACCTTTATATCGCCGATATCTTTGGCCGCCTGTTCGAAATGACGGATCAAATTGTCTGTCCGCTCGTCAAGACGGTTGACATCTTCGGTCAAAAGGCCGACTTCGCGCTGAATAATTCCCGCCTGTTCCTGCATCCGCGCATCTTTCAACACCGCCCGCACCGTATTCAGCGTTGCCATCAGAGTGGTGGGCGAAACGATCCACACCCGGGCCCGATACGAAAATTCCACCACATCGACAAAACGGGCATGAAGTTCGGCATAAATCGATTCTGCCGGGAGAAACATCAAGGCCGATTCCGCCGTTTCGCCGGGAATAATATATTTGTCGGCAATGTCGCGGATATGCCTGACAACCGAAGCCCGAAAAAAACGTTCCGCCTCCTGTTTTTCGCGTTCGTTGGCAGCCAGGCGCAAAGCCTGATAACTTTCGAGCGGGAACTTCGAATCCACGACAATCGCACCGGGCGGATCCGGCAGCTTTAAAAGGCAATCGGCCCGCTTCTGGTTGCTGAGCACGACCTGAAAAGCATAAACCGACGGCGGTAAAATCGACGTGACCAGATCATTGAGCTGGATCTCGCCGAAAGCGCCGCGCGCCTGTTTGTTGGAAAGAACTTCCTGCAACGACACCACCTGTTCGGAAAGAGCGGATATTTTCTGCTGTGCGGCGTCTATTTTAACCAGACGCTCACGCAAAGCGCTCAGGGTTTCATCGGTACGGGAACCGGAAAGGCGCAGCCCTTCACCCACTTTCTGGGTTACCTGCAACAATTTATCATCAATAATTTTTAATAATGAAAGCTTTTGTTCGGCAAGCGCTTCCACAATTTTATTCTGTTCCAGCGAATGATGCTCGCTCAGCTGCATCAGCCGTCCCGTCAACTCTGCCTGAGAACGCAGCAGCGTTTCGTCAAAACCGCGCCGGCGCCCGGGCATCAGAAAAACGGCGGCAATCGTTATCAACAATAGCACAATCACCGCAATTAAACCAATTTCGACCAGCGATAAAGTCATGATTAGTTTTTGCCGGACTCAATATTAAGGTTGCGCCCCATTTCCAGGAATTTTTCGTTACGCTGTTTTTTCAGACTGTCACCGCTTAAGGATGACAATTCCTGCAAATGCTTATAAATGCAATCGCCGACTTTCTCTATGGTGCCGACAGTATCCCGGTGGGCGCCGCCCTCCGGTTCCGGAATAATTTCGTCAATCACGTTAAACGACTTCAGATCCTGAGCCGTCAGCCGCAACGCTTCGGCTGCATCTTTGGCTTTGTCGCCGGAACGCCACAAAATTGAAGCGCATCCTTCGGGAGAAATAACCGAATAGATCGAATTTTCCAGCATCAGAATCCGGTTGGCCGCTGCAATCGCAATCGCACCACCCGAACCGCCCATGCCGATCACAACCGAAATCAGCGGCACTTTGATTTGCAGACATTTCTGAATTGAAGAAGCAATTGCCTCGGCCTGACCGCGGGCTTCCGATTCAATTCCTGGATAGGCGCCGTCGGTATCGACAAAACAGATCACCGGCAGATTGAACTTGTCAGCCACATCCATCAGGCGTTGTGCTTTGCGGTAGCCTTCCGGCTTTGCCATGCCGAAGTTGTATTTGACCCGGGTTTCGAGATCACGGCCTTTTTCCTGTCCGAGAACAACGACCGACACGCCTTTAAAGCGTCCGATACCGCCGATCATAGTGGCATCATCGGCAAACAGACGGTCGCCGCACAAGGGAACAAAGTCCTCGATCAGTCCTTGGACATAATCCATACATTGCGGACGCTCGGGATGACGGGCAATTTGTACCCGTTGCCAGGGCGTAAGGTTGGCGTAAGAAAGCTTAATTTGTTTTTCGAGTTTCTGCTGAAGACGGTTGAGTTCCTTGTCGATATTGACGTCGCTGTCTTTGGCCAGCATATTCAGCATCTTAATCTTTTCTTCAATTTCAATGATCTTTTTTTCAAAGTCCAAAACTGCGGATTGATTATCGCTCATGGTTAGTCTCTTCTTTCAGATATTTAACAACTTTCGTCTTGATAGCATACTTTAACATAAATTTCGACTATTATTTTAAAATATTGTGAATAGTGTTGCTTTTGTAAAGGCAACAAAATATTTGATTGAAATATCGGTTAAATATAATTAGTATGACAAAATCAATTTGTGTGACAAAGGAGAAAACCGCCGTGCTTACTTTCAGTTTTTTTACCGCCGTTTTTTTAACCATATCGTGGCTGATGTATATCGGAAGCTACCTTTATTCGCGGTTAAACGGAATTTCCCCGGCGGCGCTCGGACTGACGGATCTGGCCGTTTATACGGCGTTGGCGGTCGCGCCGCTGTTTGTGGTCTGGGGGATTTGGAACAGTGTCTATCGTTTTCGGAGCGAAAAAAATCAACAAAAACAATTTAAAATGATTGAGGCTCAATTCAAACAAAATCAGGAATTTTTGGAAATCGTGGCTCGTTTGCTCTATCAGGGACAACAAAGCCGTCACAGTCAGTTTATCCTCAGCCAGACCGAACTTTTTGTCAACGAACTGAACGGCCTGATTGCCGATATGCTGCAACGGTATAATTTCATAAGCGACTCTGAAGCGGCCCGGCTGTGGACCACCGCCGAAAAAGGCAACAAGTGGGGGTTTGCCAAGGCTCTGATCAATTTGCAAAACAGCAGCGTCGACTTTGAAAACCGCCTTTACCGGACAGCACTCAGAGAAAATCTGCTTCGCGGCGCGATTAACGAATTCTGCGCCCGTTATGCGCGGTTGCTTGATATTTTAAAGCAATATGACCGCGAAAAGATTTTCCTTAACATTATCGAAACCGGAGCTTTCGGCAAAGCCTTTGCCATTCTGGCGCCGCTGGCCGACCGCCTGCAGGAAACAACGCCGGCAGCCGCCTCCAAAGAAGACGTTTCCGAATTGTTTGCCGAAATTGATATGCGGATCGGCGTTCCGTCACAGCCGAAGGCAGAAACAAAAAGCGATCTTCTGCCAACCGCCGATGCAGAAGAAAACCCGCTGACCGAACTCGGCACCATCGAAATTTCTGACCTTGCGGCCACGGCGGAACCCGCTTCGGACAGTGAGGGAGAAATGCAGACGGCCGAGTCTTCCGCAACCGAAACACTTCCGGAAGAAGAAACATTGGACCTGCTGATCGGCGAAGAAGACGCCAAAACGCCGGAAGAGATTATCGCCGCCGAGCTTCCGGAAGCGGAACCGCAACCGGTCTCTCCGGAAACAGCGCCGGCAGAACACCAAACAACCGCGCTTGAAGAAGAAATCAGCTCCATGTTTGCCGGTGCCGGCATCCGCGGCGACGATAATGACGACGACTCCCCCGAAAAAACTTCCTTTTTCCCCAATTTCGGCAATATTTTCAAACGCCGTTCGCCCAAGGAAAAAAATACAGCGCCTCAGGATGAAATTGATCCGCTGACGCTCGCTCTTGAACGCAGTTTCGGCAAACTCTCCGACAGCGCACCGACATCCGGATCACGACTGTCCAAGGTGATGGAAGCCGAAGAAAATGATCAGACGCCGGAAAAAGAAACCTCGGGACGAAAATTTGCTTTTGCCAGCACCAACGAAACAATTCTCAAACTGCAACAGGAACTGGAACAACTGAAAATGCCCGACCACAGCGGCAAAGAAAAAGACGGAACCGATCAGAATGACCTTAAAGAAGACCATTAGTTTTCTGTATGTGTGGGCAGCGATGTTTTTTCTGCCGCCGGCAGCTTTAACTGCCGCCGCAGAAGCAACTGCGCAAATTGCTCTTTACGGCAGTCCGAAATACACCGGAAACTGGCAGCATTTCGACTATGCCGACGCACAGGCCATCAAAGGCGGGAGAATCGTTTTTCCGGCTTACGGAACTTTTGACAATTTCAATCCTTTTATCTTTAAGGGAATTGCGGCAACACAGGTTGCCGCCCTGACAATGGATTCGCTGGCCGTAGTTCCCGTCGATGACATCAGCACGGCCTATCCGCTGCTGGCCGAAAAATTTGAACTGACAGACGAATATGTCGGTTTTATTCTGAATCCGCGCGCCCGCTTTGCCGACGGTTCAAAAGTCACTGCCGACGACGTTATTTTCAGCTACCACAGTTTGGTTGAAAAAGGCTCGCCGTTATATAAAATATATTATGCCGACGTTGAAAAGGCAGAAAAGCTCTCTCCGTCTCACGTTCGTTTTTACTTTAAGAAAGGAAGCAACAACAAGGAATTGCCGCTGATCCTTTCGCAAATGCTGATTTATTCGCAAAAAGACTGGGAAGGCAAAGACTTTGCCAAACCTTACCTTAAAGCGCCGCTCGGCAGCGGACCGTATATTTTAGAAAGCTTTCAACCCAACAAATATCTGGTTTTCAAACGCAATCCGAACTATTGGGCCAAGGATTTGCCGTCGCGCCGCGGTTTTTACAACTTTGACGAAATCCGCTATGACTATTATCAGGATACCACCGTTACTTTGCAGGCCCTGTTCTCGGGCAATATTGACGTGCGTGAAGAATATATTGCTAAAATATGGGTCACCGGCTATGACAATGATAAAGTCCGCAACGGCGAAATTGTCAAAGAACAAATTCCTCATAACGAAACCGCACGGTTGCAAAACTTTTCTTTCAACCTGCGCCGGCCGCAATTTGCCGATCCGCGGGTGCGACAGGCGATAGATTTGGCTTTTGACTTTGAATGGGCGCGCCGTAATCTCTTTTATAATCAATATGACCGCCTGTACAGCTATTTTTCAAACAGCGGCATGGAAGCCGAAGGATTGCCGCAGGGACGCGAACGGGAAATATTGGAAAAGTTCCGCGACCGCCTGCCGGAAAGCGTTTTTGATACGGCACCGTCCAACCCGCTCTACGGCGATTATCGTTCGGCACGTCAAAATCTGCGCCGCGCGGTTGGTTTGCTGAGAGAAGCCGGATACGACTTTGTCGACGGCAAAATGACTCATCTGGAAAGCGGACAACCGCTGGCTTTTGAGATTTTCAGCAATTCGGCCAACGGCAGTTCTTTTACCCGGGTGATGCTGCCGTTTTTGAAAAATTTGGAAAAAATCGGCATCAACGCCGCTTTTCGCAATCTTGAAACCAACGTTTTCAAAAACCGACTCGACAATTTTGACTTTGACGTCGCCATTATCACTTTTCCGATCAGTCAGTTGCCGGGCAACGAACAAAAGGAATTCTGGGGCAGTGCCAGCGCCGACACCCCGGGAAGCTTTAACCTGATCGGCATTAAAAATCCGGTAGTGGACGAACTGCTGGAAGGCTTGGTCGCCGCCCAGAACAAAGAAGACTATCAAGCTCATATCCGGGCACTCGACCGCGTTTTGCTCAACAACCATTATATGATCATGCAGTGGTATTCGCCTTACCACAGAGTGGCCTATCAAAATAAATTTGCGCATCCGCAAACGGATTTGCGGGTCGGTTTCCAACCTTATACGTGGTGGATGAAAGAGAAAGAATAATGCGTCATTACATCATTAAACGTTTATTGCTGATTCCGCTGACCCTGTTGGGAATTCTGCTGATTAATTTTGCCATCATTCAGCTGGCACCGGGAGGACCGGTCGAGCATACTCTGGCCAAATATCGCGGCATGAACGTTGACGCCACCGCACAAATCACTTCGGGAGTGCAAATGCAGATGAACGGCGGCGAAAACCGATATCGCGGCGCACAGGGCGTTCCCGAAGAACTGGTGAAAGAACTGGAAAAACAGTTCGGTTTCGACAAGCCGGTCCATCAACGGCTGTGGAAAATGATCAAAGACTATGCCCGATTTGATTTCGGCCGCAGCTATTATCAGGATAAAAGCGTTTTACAACTTATCGGCGAACGAATGCCGGTTTCAATCTCGCTCGGCTTATGGTCCACTTTGATCATTTATCTGATTGCAATTCCGCTGGGGGTAAAAAAAGCGGTTGAAGACGGATCAAAATTTGACATTTGGAGTTCGTTTGCAGTGGTGCTCGGTTCGGCCATCCCGGTTTTTCTGTTTGCGGTTTTTCTGATTGTTTTTTTTGCCGGCGGTACTTATTTGCAATGGTTTCCGTTACGGGGTCTCACTTCTGACAATTGGGAACAACTCAGCCCGGGCAGCAAAGTTCTTGATTATTTTCATCATATTGCGCTACCGGTGACGGCAATGGTTGTCGGCGGTTTTGCCAGTCTGACCATGCTGACCAAAAATTCTTTTCTCGAGGAACTGAACAAACCCTATGTTCTGACCGCCAAAGCCAAAGGGCTGAGCCAAAACCGAATTTTATACGGCCACGTTTTTCGCAACGCGATGCTGATTGTGATTGCCGGTTTTCCGGCCTTGCTGATCAAAATGCTGTTCAGCGGTTCGTTGTTGATTGAAGTTATTTTCTCGCTCAACGGGCTCGGACTGCTGGGCTACGAAGCGATCACCACGCGCGATTATCCGGTCATTTTCGGCACTTTGTACATTTTTGCCTTGCTGGGACTGGTACTGAAGTTGGTCAGCGACATCACTTATTCGTTGGTTGACCCACGCATCAATTTCGAAAAAATTCAATAACTTTCATAGAGATATCCGATTGATATAACTCACTTTTTTACCCGTAAGGCGTGTTGCAAAAAAAGGTACGTTATTTTGCATCAGAAATCAAGACCAAAAATCAAGGGATAGCGAAGAAAAAAATCCTCTTATTTTAACGTACAATATTTTCAATCACCTGTGCTAACCAAGATAATAAAGGGGAAGGGTAATGAAAATATCGGGTAAAATTTGGGCAGTATGTATGCTGTTGGCATGCGGCTGCATTTGGAGTGCCGGTAACGTTTCGGCAAAGGTCTGTTTTGTCGGCGACGAAGACTGTGCCGGCGGTGCCGACTTCGGCGAATATGTTGATCCGGCGGCAGACGGCGAACTCTGCAAAAAGGAGGGCTATACGCCAAAAGACGTTTGCGAGGCCGACATGACAAAACACATTGTCGGCTATTGTCCGTACAACGCTAATTATGTGATGTGCTGCGGACGCGAATATGCCTACGATGCCTGTGTTTATCCGCTGGTTAACGACGGCAAATGCGGCAACCGGTATAAATGTACCTGTGACAGCAAAAAATTTAAATTCAAACAACAAAGTGCCAGCATTTGCAAAAACGTGGTAAACGGAACCCAATATCAAAACAGTATCGCTTCCGGCGCTTCCTGTGTTTATACCGGTTTCAGCGGCGGACAAACGACCGTCGTTTCGCAGTTTACCGAATGTTTGTGCGATCGCGGCCTTTACCCTAAAACAACCGAAGAATGTTCCAGCATCGGATCGGCTGCTGCCGGCAATTCCTGCACCGACAGCAACGGAAACGTCTATTACAGCACTTGTTTGTGCGGTGACGATTATAGGGTTATCAGCAGCGAATGTAAATACGGAACCGATGCCCGGCAGAAACTGTGTCAGCAGGGTGATGTTTACAAAGCCAGAGAGTGCTGCGATTGTAACAACGGCACTTATCCTTACGACAATATTGACGATGTTGACAGCGCCGACAGTCCGGTAGCTACTTATGCCAGTTGCGAAAAAGAAAAATTCTGTACCCGTGGCAGCCGCTACCGCGCCACTTCCTGTAAAAAAGGATACAAAATCGAAAACGGAAAATGTATGCCCAAGAGCTGTAAAGAACTGGTCAGTGACTATATTGCAGACAAAAAGATTACTTCCTATGCTCTTTATGTGCCGAGCAACACTCCCAGGGCCACCAACGTCATAGTAGCGGAAAATACGGGCAATGCAAAATGGGAAAATTTCTATAATAAAAAAGTCATTTCGGCAACGATGTATGCTGCTACTCTCTATGGCAGTGACAGTTTGACAAAGTTGCTTAAATCGCAGTGTGTCGATATACCGGAAATTAATATCAGCGGTAATATGACCAGTACTTCTCCTCTTAATTTTACCTCTGTTCGTCTGAAAACGTCGAGCTGGTGGAATAAAGGTGGCTTTACTTGTACAAACTGTGGGATAGATTCATTTCATCTTTATAATGAAAGTCAGGCCACTTTGAAGTATGATACCAGTAAGCCGAATGCCAACGATCTGTATGCCAAGTATACCGGTGCTACCATTTCCTCGGAATATAAGGCTGAAGGATATGATCATGAAATCGGCAGTTTGGATTTTGAAGTATCAAACAACTTTAGTAACGTTGTAAGTATCAAAGGTAAATCGGACAGTGAGCGTATAAGTTTTAAAACAAATTACGATTTGATTGTTCGCGGGGTTATGATGTTTAACTATGCAAACGTTTATGTCCGTAATACATATATAGGTGTAAAATCAGTCGGGAGTTGCGGCAAACAACACCATGTTATCGGAAGTGCTATCAATGCTTATAACACTAATTGGTACTTATATGATCAGGGAACCGTAAATAACCTTTATATAGCGAGTTATTGCATGTTGGGTGTTCCGCTTTCATCCGGCGAACCTGCTGTTTCTCCTAGCAGTAATACCAAAATTATTACTGCCGGCAAGACCTATAAGGGATTTGTAGCACGGGGTGGGCAATATCATGGAGGATGCTGTGATGACAATAAGTGTAACGTACGTTATCTGAATTCTTATGGAAATTCAATCAGTTCGTTTAAGAAAGGCTACTTTTACTGCTGGAGCCGAGGAGGATCCCATAGCAAAAACTGTGGAGACACAGTCCGAAAGATTACCGGCAATGGGACTCTTACCAAAGCTATAGGATGTTGTAAAGAATCTGATGCAGGTTCCGGATTCCATATGTTTGAATAACCCCGCCCGCGTTGGGAGGGAAGTCTCCCGGCGGCAAATCCCCTTTAAGGGCGGG
>UQCS01000037.1 GCA_900539605.1 uncultured Azospirillum sp.
TCTAATTCAAGACGCCTCAGATCAAAAATATCCCCGCATTTTAATTAATTTTTTATATATTTTCTCTATTTTATAAGAAAAACTCTTTTTCATGGAAAAGTATCGATGTTTACCGTTTTATTTTCGCTCGATCCGTTGATTGCCCTCCGGATTTTTCTGGCATTTCTAACCGCATTTGCCATCGTCACCGGGAGCGGCAACCGTTTTATCGCATGGTTGCATGTCCACCAGAACCAGGGACAGCCGATTCGCGAAAACGGACCGCAAAGCCATTTGCTCACCAAAAAAGGAACCCCTACCATGGGCGGCATCCTGATTGTTGCCGCAATCGCGGCCGCAGCCCTGTTATGGGCAGACCTCACCAACGTCTTTGTATGGCTGTGTTTAGCGGTTCTTCTTGTTTTTGGGTTGACCGGTTTTGCCGACGATTATGTCAAAGTCAAAAAACATACCCCCGATGCGATGACCGCAAAAATGAAATTGTTCCTCCAATTTGCCACCGCGCTGGCCGTCGTATGGATCGTAACCGCTCAAACCCCGCCAGACGTCCGGTTTGGCGTTACCATTCCCTATTTTCACAGCCTGCTTAATCTGGGCTGGTTCTATCTTCCGTTTGCAATGGTTGTTATCGCCGGCACCTCCAACGCCGTCAATCTCAGTGACGGACTGGACGGGCTGGCAGGCGGGCTTTCGCTGATTGCTTTCTCTGCATTCGCCCTGATTGCCTTTGTCACCGGCATCCCGGTCATGAATACGGTTTCCGGTGTTTTCATTCCCGGCACTGTCGAAGTTGCGATCATATGCAGTGCCGCCGCCGGGGCCTGTCTCGGTTTTTTGTGGTTTAATTGCGCGCCGGCCAAAGTATTCATGGGCGACACCGGCTCGCTGGCGCTGGGTGCTCTTTTGGGTACCGTTGCCGTTATGACCCGTCATGAAATTCTGTTAACTGTCATCGGCGCGGTGTTTGTCGCCGAAGCCTTATCGGTGATGATTCAGGTCTTTTGGTACAAACGCACCAAAACCCGGATCTTTCTGATGGCGCCGATCCATCACCATTTTGAACAAAAGGGCTGGAAAGAAACCACCGTAGTGGTCCGTTTTTGGATTATTGCCATTGTGGCGGCAACAATCGGCCTGTCATCATTGTTGTTTTAACCGGAGAACACCCTTGCTGATTTTCTCGCATAATAACCGCAGCCTCCTTGCCAACTGGTGGTGGACCGTTGACAAGGTCCTGTTGGTTTGTATCAGCATTTTGATTGTTCTCGGCATCCTGCTTACCTTTTCCGCCAGTCCGGCCGTGGCCACCCGTATCGGATTCGGCAGTTACCATTTCATTAAACGGCATTTGTTTTTTGCGCCGCTTGCCTATATGGTGATGATTGCCCTTTCGATGCAAAAGCTCAAATTTATCCGCCGCGCTTCGTTGTTGGGCTACCTGGCGGCAATCGGCTTGGTTATTCTCACCTTTTTCTTCGGCGAGGCCAACAAAGGCGCTTCCCGCTGGTTAATGATTCTGGGATTTTCGATTCAGCCGTCCGAATTTGTCAAACCGTTTTTCATCGTCACCACCGCCTGGCTTTTTGACGGTCAGAAACAACATCCCGAATTCCCCGGCAATCTACTCTCGACCGGATTATTTCTGTTCACGGCGCTATTGATTGTCCGCCAGCCCGACATCGGCATGACGATGGTTATCACCGCCGTTTGGCTATTCCAGTTTTTCCTGAGCGGCATGCCGCTTTTGTTACTCGGCGCAGCCGGATTGCTCGGTCTGGGCGCCGTCATATCGGCTTATTTTATTTTTCCGCATTTTCAGATTCGCATTCATCAATTTCTTGCTTCCGGTGGTGAATTGAGCTACCAGGTCAAAAAATCCCTCGAGGCATTTCAAAGTGGCAACCTTTTTGGACGTGGTCCTGGTGAGGGAATCGTTCGTTCTGCCATCCCCGATGCCCACACCGACTTTATTTATGCGGTCGCTGCCGAAGAATACGGCGTTTTTCTGTGCCTGAGCATTATTGCCCTTTATACGGTGATTGTGATTCGAACCATGATTATCTCCTGCAAAGACAATAACTTGTTTATTATCTTATCTGCTTCTGGACTGGCGGCATCTTTCGGATTACAATCTATTATCAATATGGCTTCAACGCTGCACCTGATGCCGACTAAAGGAATGACATTGCCCTTTATTTCCTACGGAGGTTCTTCGATTATTGCCACCGCCATCGGCATGGGCATGCTGCTTGCCATTACTCGTAAAAACGTTCATGCGGAGGATAAAGATGACATCTAAACACAAAAGCAAACAGAAGCCGCTGATCATTTTAACCGCCGGCGGCACCGGAGGACATGTTTATCCTGCCGAAGCGCTGGCCGAAGAACTTACCCGCCGCAAATATCGGCTGATGCTGGTCACCGATCAGCGCGGACGTAATAACTACCGCGGCCGTTTGGGTGAAATCCCCAACCACGCGGTCTGGGCCGGTGCCTTAATGGGCAAATCCAAATGGTTTAAAATCAAAAGTCTGATCAAAACCGCCGTCGGCATTTTGCAGTCGATGTGGATCATTCTCAGAAACAGGCCCGCTTGCGTCGTCGGTTTCGGCGGTTATGCTTCATTTCCCTGCTCCATGGCAGCTATTTTGCTCGGCACTGATTTGATTGTTCACGAACAAAATTCGGTTATGAGCCGCACCAACCGTTTTCTGGGACGCTATGCGACCGTGGTGGCTTCCAGCTTCAAAAAAACCAAATATGCCCCCGGCGGCCGCAAAACCGTCCTGACCGGCATGCCGGTCCGTAAGGCCATCAGCGAACTCTATACTGCTCCCTACCCCAAGGTTGGCAAAACGCTGCCGTTCCATATTCTGGTTCTCGGCGGCTCTCAGGGGGCCAAGATTTTTTCCGAAGTTATTCCGCAAGCCGTCAAAAATCTTGAGGCCAAACAACAAAAAAGAATTGTCATGGTTCAACAATGCCGGCGCGAAGACCTCGACGAAGTCAGCCATGCCTATCAAGATGCCAAATGTTCGCTGACACTCTCCCATTTTTTTGACAATATGCCGGAATTGTACGCTCAAACTCACCTCATCATTTCGCGTTCCGGCGCCTCGTCGGTATGTGAAATCGCCGCTGCCGGTGTGCCTTCGTTACTGGTACCACTGCCGACAGCCGCCGATGACCACCAAACTTCAAATGCCGCCGAGTTCAAATCAACTCACAGCGGGTTTGTCATCGCGCAGAAAGATTTTACCCCGGCCGCCCTCACCGCAATTTTAAATGACGTAATGCAAAATCCGCAGTTACTTAAAACAATGTCGGAAAACACGAAAAAATTTGCAATCACCGACGCTGCCGTCCGGTTGGCCAACCTGATCGAAAACAAAATTGCCGCTTTGGGCAAAAAAACGGCGGAGAAATAACATGTTCCGTTTTCGTCTCAAATTTCTCAACCGTGATCCGCTGATCAAAATGCTGCCGGAAGTGCGCGGCCGCTATCTTCGCAATATCAGTCTTTCACGCCATACCTGGTTTGGAGTCGGCGGCGAAGCGGAGATCATGTACATTCCCGAAGATGCCAACGATCTGATCCACTTCCTGCGTCATAAACCGCGCAATATTCCGGTCTGTCTGATCGGCGGCGGTTCCAACCTGTTGGTCCGCGACGGCGGCGTTCCCGGTGTTGTCATCAAACTTGACCACCCCAACTTCAAAAAAGTGACGCCGGGAGACGGCGTCATCACCTGCGGCGCCGGCTTCCGCAACGCCGACTTGAAAAAATATTTGCTGAAACACCAACTGGGCGGCCTGGAATTTCTCTGTTCCATTCCCGGAGTCATCGGCGGTTCGGTCAAGACTAATGCCGGATGTTTCGGCCGTGAAGTCAAAGACGTGATGCAAAGCGCCCAGATCATCAACGGCGAAGGCAAAATTAAAACCGTCGATGCGGCTGACCTTGGATTATCGTATCGCAGCAGTCTGTTTCCCGATGATTGGATTATCCTTTCGATCACTTTTAAAACCGAATCTTCCTCTGTCGAAGAAATCAACCGAATTCTCGAACAACACAAAAATTATCGTAAAGCACACCAGCCGTATAATCAGAAAACGGCCGGTTCCACTTTTAAAAATCCAGAAGGCCTGCGCGCATGGGAATTAATAAAGAAGTCGGGCTGTGCCGATCTTCAGGTCGGCGGCGCCAAAGTTTCCGAAAAACACTGCAATTTTCTGATCAATACTGGCTCTGCCACTGCCAAAGATATTGAAACACTGGGAGAAATGATTATTCAAAAAGTGAAGCAGGAAACCTGCATCACCCTGGAATGGGAAATTAAAAGACTGGGAATTGAAAAATAGCCATGGTTGTCACAACTGCAACAGCCGCCGCACCGGCAGCTCCCGGCAAAAAAGTCTATCTGCCCCGGCTCTGGCCTTACCGCTTGATCGGCAATCTCTTGTTGTTCGTTTTGCTTGGCTTTGCCGCGATGGGAATCATTATTGTGAAAAACAATCTGGTGACCCAAAAGCTCAATTCACTGTCCGACTACTTTTACAGCGTCACTTCTTATCTTGGCTTTACGGTTGACGACATATTGGTTTTCGGTCGCAATAAAACCGCACTTGAAGAAATCCATAATATTGTCAACACCCGCCGCGGCGACAATATTCTCAATCTCGATATCCGGCAAATCAAAACCGATCTTGAACAACTTCCGTGGGTAAAATCCGCCACTGTCAGCCGTTCCTACCTGCCCAACATTGTCAAAATTACCCTGCATGAACGTCAGGTCCGTTCACTATGGCAAATCAACAACCGTTTTTATCCTATCGATACCGACGGTTCGGTCATCCATACCGACTTTGTTCCTTCACATCCGATGCTGCTGATCATCGGCAAAGGAGCACCGGAACATATGAACCGGTTGCTGGAGGTTATTTCCGGCGACAACGAGCTTTATCCGCGTATCAAAGTAGCCAACTTTATCTCCGAACGCCGCTGGAATTTGATTCTGGACGACATCGAAAACGGCGTCACGATCAAAATGCCACACGAAGAAATGGACAAAGCGTGGAAAAAATTACTAAAATTAAACAAAACTCAGGGACTTCTTAAACGTAAATTAACCATCATTGATTTAAGATTCGGTAATAAAGTTTTGGTAAAACCGCGCAAAGCCTCCGGCGAAGAACGGATTGAGCTGCGCCGTTGGGAAGAAAGTAATATTTGACAGCGAAAGGCAAACAACAGTGACGCATTCTTTTAACCGGTTGACCACGATTGCCGCCCTGGACATAGGCTCGTCCAAGGTGTGCTGCGTTATTGCACGCATCAGCCGCGATCAAAAGATCAGCATTGCCGGGTACGGCTACAATGCCTCCAAAGGCATCAAAAACGGAATGATCACCGACATCAAACAGGCAACTTATTCTGTTTGCGATGCGGTCGAAGCCGCCGAACAAATGGCAAACGAACGGGTCAGCCGCATCATCGTCAACATTTCCGGCGACCGCGTCAAAAGCAGTATTAAACGTTCGGCAATCAATCTGAACAAATCAAAACCGGTATCAGAAACCGACATTAAAAAAGTGATCGAAAAAGGCATCAACAAAATCAACGTTGAAAACAACGAGTTGATCCACTGCCTTCCCACCGGCTATCGTCTCGACTTCGGCGAAGAAACCAACGACCCGCGCAATCTTTACGGCGAAAGCCTATCAGTTGACGTTTTGCTTGGCCTGGTACCGGAAATCATGTATCGAAATGTCAAAACCGTCCTTGACAATTCCCATCTCGAAATTGCCGAAAAAGTTTTGTCTTCCTATGCTTCGGGCCTGTCCTGCCTGGTCGATGACGAAAAGGAACTTGGCGCCACCGTGGTCGACATCGGCGGTGGAACGACCAGCATTGCCAGTTTCAAGCACGGCCATCCGGTGTATTTCGGTTCCATTGCCGTCGGCAGCAACAATATCACCAACGACATCGCCTGGGGGCTGACAACGTCCTTCACCCATGCCGAACGTCTGAAAACACTGCACGGCTGTGCCTTCATGACTTCAAAAGACAAAAACGAAACCATCAACGTTTACCCGGTGGGCGAAGAAGACGACAGCCTGATCAAGCAGGTCCCCAAATCGGAACTGATCGGCATCATCACTCCCCGGGTCGAAGAAATGTTTGAAATGGTCAATCAAAAACTGGCCGATCATGGGCTCAAAGACATCAACAGCCACCGCATCGTTTTAACCGGCGGCGGTTCGCTGCTGTCCGGCATGCGTGAGGTGGCAGCCATGATTCTGGACAAACAAGTCCGGCTTGGCCGTCCGCGCAACATTGCCAACATGCTTGATATTTCCAACTATCCGGTATTACAGTCGCCGGCCTTTTCAGCCGTCATCGGATTGTTGCTGTTTGTCATCAATTATACAGAACGCAAGCCCAACAAAATTATCAGCAAACCCTCAGGGAGCGAAGGCAGCCGTTTCAACCGGATTATGAACTGGTTAAAACAGAATTTTTGACAAATTCACTAAAAAATATCGTCGTTGGTAACCAAAACTTAATCTCTTTTCGAATATTGTATATCAAAATATATACAAGCATAACACTATTGGGAGCGAGCAATGTCGATAAAATTAGCAGTACCGGAAACCAACATGATCACTTTAAAACCGCGTATTTCGGTTATCGGGGTAGGCGGCGGCGGCGGTAACGCCGTCAACAATATGATCGTCAAAAATTTGGAAGGGGTTGATTTTATCGTTGCCAACACTGATGCTCAGGCCCTTGCCAACTCCAAATCGGGACGTAAAATACAACTCGGAGTTGAAACCACACGCGGGCTGGGTGCCGGCGCTTGCCCCGAAGTCGGACGTTTAGCTGCCGAAGAAGCTGCCGAAGAAATCGAAAAAGAACTTGAAGGCGCCAACATGGTCTTCATCACTGCCGGCATGGGCGGCGGCACCGGTTCCGGTGCAGCGCCGGTTGTTGCCCGTTTGGCCAAACAAAAAGGCATTTTGACCATTGGTGTTGTTACCAAACCGTTCCAGTTTGAAGGACGCCGCCGTTACCAAATCGCCGAAGATGCTCTAAACGACTTCACCTCTTCGGTTGACAGTATCATCATCATCCCCAACCAAAATCTGTTTCGCATCGCCGACAAAAGCACGACACTGGCCGATGCTTTTGTCATGGCGGACAATGTTCTGTATGACGGCGTTCGTTCCATCACCGATCTGATGATTATGCCCGGCCTGATCAATCTCGATTTTGCCGATATCAAAAGCATTATGGAAGACAAAGGCAAAGCGATTATGGGAACCGGCGAAGCCGAAGGCGAAGACCGTGCCATCAAGGCAGCCGAACAGGCACTGTCCAACCCGCTGCTCGACGACAGCAATATGAAAGGCGCTAAAGGCGTTCTGATCAATATCACCGGCGGCATGGACATTACTTTGTTCGAAATCGACGAAGCAGCCAACCGTATCAAAGAAGAAGTTGACGAAGACGCCAATATCATCTTTGGTTCCAGTTTTGACGAGAGTCTGGCCGGCAAAATCCGTGTTTCGATTGTCGCTACCGGCATTGAAGGCGGCCGCGTCGAAGCCCCAAAGGCCAAACCGCAGCCCAAACCCGCCAGCTATATTGAAGAAAGCTTTTCTGCTGAAACCATTATTCCGATTACCCCCAGCGAAGAAATCGATTCCAACCTCGCAAAATTCGCTGCCACCCTGCCTTCCGAATTAGACGAAGCGCCAGAAGAGGCGTTGCCGCTTGACGAAGAGGAAGAAAAAAGCGACGAAACTTTTGCCGAGGCCGAAAATAACGATTTTGAAAATCCGGCACCGGAACCGCAAAACGAAGAACAGCAGGAAATTTTTGCCGACCCGCAACCCCGCACTTCTCCGGCCCTGAACGAAATTCCGCAGGCATCGTCTCTGTTCAACGCCATCATTAACAAAAACGAATTGAATGACGTTGATACCCAACTCGAAAACCTGATCTCGGCTCAGGGAAATACTTTCACTTCCAAAAGCGCACCGCGGATGGTTGAAGAAGAGCCCGAATTGTTCGGACACAATCCGCAGTTCTTCAACACGTCTAAAGAGGAACCGGCAGAAAAACTGATTGTAAACGAAGAAGAGGAAGAATATACGCCGACTCTGATCGAGCGGGTTACCGGATTTTCGATTGCCAAACGCAACCGCAAAAAGAAGGTTGAGATCGAACATTATCAGGAACCGGTCACACCGTCTTTCAGCGAAGGAGACGAAGAAAGAGTCAACCTTGACATCCCTTCTTTCCTGCGCCGTCGTTAAGCTGAACTGTACCGAATATAAAGAACACCCCCGATTTTCGGGGGTGTTCTTTTAATAAGCCGGATAATTTGTCACTGCACTATCCTGCCCTTCTATTTGATTAATATCATCATCTGGATAAGACTGAACATCATAAATTCGGTCATCCCCTTCATAAAGGGTATTTTCAATTTCGTTTTGCATCTGCTCGGGAGAATCTTCACTGATTTCCGGATCTTGAGGCGTGATTTCGGAAATGGCACCGACCGGTTTGACAGCAGAAGACGGTTGCTGCATTGCGGTGCTGCTTCCGGGCTGAACGACATTGCCGGCAGCCGGTTGTTTACCGTAAGGGAGCGTATTAACGATCGGATTGCCAAACGGGTTGGCAGCGTCTTTTGCCTGTCTTACGGTTATTTCGTTCATGGTACCGTTTGCATTTTCCGCTTCTCCGAAAATCACCGTCGGATTGTTATTATCAGACTGAACAACCATCGCCTCTTGGGCATTGGCGTTGGAAACCAGCACTAAACCCATCATCATCAGCCAACCGCTCATTTGTTTTCTCCGTTATAAATTTATACTGCAATACAACATAATAAGCGAAAGATCTAATTCAATATATGTAAAATTATTTTATCCCAACATCCGTCATACGATTTGTTTTACGGCATTGCTATCGTTCTGCCGCCGATACAAAAAGCCGGAAAAACAAATACTGTTTTTCCGGCTTTGAAAAAAGATCCCGAGCGTTAAATCAGCTTCTTGACGTCTTGGGCGATGACCAGTTCTTCGTCAGTCGGAATAACCAAAACCCGAACTTTCGAATCCGGAGTCGCAATATCGGCAGTCACACCATGAACAGACTTTTCGTTCAGCGCCGGATCCAGTTTGATGCCGAGATAAGCCAGACGTTCGCATACCAGTTGACGAACCAGCGAAGCGTTTTCGCCGATACCGCCGGTAAAGACAATTGCATCAACGCCGCCTAAGACCGCAGCATAGGCACCGATATATTTAACCATGCTGTAGATGTAAACCGCCATTGCTTCAACCGCGACCGGATTTCCGGCAACATATTGATCTTCAACGTCCCGATTGTCCGAATAGCCGCACAGTCCCAACATACCGCTTTGTTTGTTGAGCAGATTGTTAACTTCGTCAACGCTTTTGCCCTGAGTTTTCATAATATGCAGCGGCACATAAGGATCGACGTCCCCCGAACGGGTCCCCATCACCACACCGGCCAGCGGCGTAAAGCCCATTGAAGTATCAACACACTTGCCATCCTCAATTGCCGTAATTGAAGCACCGTTACCGATATGGCAGGTAATAAACTTGCCCGGACGGCCAAGCATTGCCGCCGCCTGGCGCGAAACGAACAAATGAGACGTGCCGTGAAAACCGTAACGACGGATTTTATATTTTGTATACTGTTCCATCGGCAAGGCATACAGGAAAGCCTCGGGTTTCATCGTCTGGTGGAAGGCGGTGTCAAAGGCAACCACCTGCGGGACATTCGGCAACAGCTGTTTAATTGCCTTAATCCCCATGACCGCGGCCGGATTATGCAACGGCGCCAGTGCCGACAATTCGTCGATAATACGAATCACTTCATCATCCACCAACACCGAGCGGTCGAAATATTCACCGCCGTGAACCACGCGGTGGCCGACGCCGGAAAGTTCTTCCACGCTGCTCAAAACGCTGCCGAGCAACAGATCAAGCACTTCCTTAATCGCTTCTTTGTGGGTAGGCAGCGGCAGTTTGGTCGTCACTTTTTCACCGTCGCCGACTTTTATGGTCACCAACGAGCCCTCAATACCGATACGGTCGGCCAGACCTTTGGCCATGACTTCAAAGTGATCGCCGTCTACTTTAAACAACTGATATTTCAGAGATGAAGAACCGGAGTTCAAAACTAAGATTTTTTCCATCGTATATTCCTGTTTTGTAATTTAAGTTAGTGTAAAATTATTTTTTTGCCGCCTGCAAAGCCGTAATCGCAATCATACCGACAATATCTTCTACCAATGCACCGCGGGACAAATCGTTTACCGGTGCGTTCAGCCCCTGCAGAATCGGCCCGTATGCTTCGGCACCGCCTAATCTCTGCAACAGCTTGTAACCGATATTTCCGGCTTCGATATCCGGAAAGATCAAAACGTTAGCCTGACCGGCAACTTCGCTTCCGGGAGCCTTTTTAGTGCCGACAACCTGATCCAGTGCCGCATCAGCCTGCATCTCACCGTCAATTTTAATCGGCAGATCGCGATATTCGGGCAATTGCAACTGTTCTTTGGCCAAACGTGTCGCCTCGACCACTTTGTCAACGCCTTCGCCTTTGCCGGAACCCATTGTCGAGTATGACAGCAAAGCGACCCGCGGTTCGATCCCGAACTGCAGGGCCGTCTGCGCGCTGTCAATCGCAATGTCTGCCAGCTCGCAAGCCGTCGGATTGATCATAATGGCACAATCGGAAAAGATATAAGGTTTACCGCCGGCAACCATCAAAACCGCCGAAGAAACGGCACGGCCTTTTTTGGCAGACTTGATGATTTGCAGCGCCGGACGAACGGTATCGGCGGTGGAATGGTTAGCACCCGATACCATGCCGTCGGCATCGCCGGCTTTGATCATCATGGTACCGAAATAATTGTAATTGTGCATCTGCTTAGCCGCATCTTCGGGCGTAATTCCCTTATCCTTGCGCAGCTCATAAAACATTTGCGCATAAGCTTCCGCTTTGGGGGAACTTTCCGGATTCATAATCTCAATACCGTCCAAATCCCAGCCTTTTCCGTTATAATAGTCTTCAATCGTTTCACGATTGCCCAAAATTACCGTTTTGGCGGCTTTTGCTTCGGCAATATAGTGAGCGGCATCCAAAACCCGGTTGTCTTCGCCTTCCGGCAACACGATGGTTTTGGGATTTTTCCCGGCCTGAGCCAGCAATTGTTTCAGATAGGCACTTTCAATCATTTTCTTTGTCCTTAAAATGAAGTTTAAATCACAATTTGTGTGTAATAAACAACGAATTGATCAAAAAGTCTATAAAAACTTTTGATTTTTCGGCACATATAGGATAAGATCAGCGCAAACCAGCCAACCAACAGAGGATAAAAATGGAAAAAACTTTTTCAATGATCAAGCCCGAAGCCCTCTTTCGCGGCGTTAGCGGCAAAATCATTACCAAAATCGAAGAAAGCGGACTGAAAATCATCGCTCAGAAAATGTTGTGGCTTTCCGCTGAGGAAGCCGCACGTTTTTATGCCGTTCATCAGGACAAATCTTTTTTTGCCGAACTGATTGAAAATATTACCGCCGGTCCGATAATCGTTCAGGTACTTGCCGGTGAAAACGCCGTTGAAAACTATCGTCACCTGATGGGCTCCCCCAACCCCGCCGCCGCGGAAGACGGCACTTTGCGCCGCCTGTACGGGGTTTCGATCGAAAAAAATGCCGTCCATGGTTCCGATTGCCTTGAAACCGCCGAAAGAGAGATTGCCTTTTTCTTTAACCAACTCGAACTTATGAAATAATCCGGAGACACCCATGCGCCGTTTGTTACTTTCCGTTTTTGTACTCACTCTTTTGTTCTGCTTTTCCGCCCGGGCCAGGCTGCCTTCCTATTCGGCCGATGTCACGGTTGACGTCACCGCCGACAATGCCGCCGCCGCCCGCGATCGCGCGATGCGCCAGGCCAATCGTCAGGCCGTCAATGCCATCGCCGCCAATTTTACCACCCGAGAAGGAATGTCAACTCTCAACAGGCTTACCGACGATCAGTTGCTTAATTTTGTCAAGGAAACCACCGTGTTGGAAGAAAAGGCTTCCAACGTTCGTTACATGGCCAAACTGAGAATTACAGCTCATGATCAGCTTTTGAAACAATATTTGCAGGAAAAAAACGTTCCGCTGGTCGTTGCCTCGTCCGCCAACGTCATGATCATACCGGTCTTTCGCGAAAGCGAAGACCAGCCGGCCCGTTTGTGGGAAGAAAACAACCCGTGGCGTTTTGCCTGGGACCAAAATCCGCAAACAGTCGGTTCCATCCGTTTCTTTTCACCGGGCGAAGACAGCCTGCCTTCTCTCAACGCCGACAAGGCATTGGCGTTGGACGCTTCTGCCTTTCACCGTCTCAGTGAGCTTAACAACGGCGGTGACGTTTATGTAGCCGAAACCTATCCCGACGGCGAAAACGGCCTTACGGTGCGTATCCTTAACCCACAAAACGGAAAAAGGGAAATTTTCAATGTTAACGGACTGTTATCGTCCGAATTGTACAAACAGGCCGCACAAGAAACCGCACTCCGCATTTCAGACGAACTGAAAGGACGCAGCATCGTCACTTCTTCCGAGCCCGAAACCATTACGGTTTTATACAAGTTCAACAAGCTCGGCACATGGTTAAAAGCCGAAGAAAAAATCTCGGCGATTACGGCCGTCGAAAACATTCAGATCAATGCCATCGGCAACGGCCGCATTCAGTTTCAAATCGAATACATCGGCGGCATTGACACTTTGCGCAAAGCCCTGCAGTCTTATCATTTGCTGCTGACGGAAAGCGGTAACTATTATACTTTGATTGACATGTAAAACGGCGAAAGGAAAACATCATGCAAAAAAACACCGCGGCGGTTCATCCGTCAACCGGCAAGTCGAACCGCTTCTTCTGGCTGGCCCTGTTTGCGTTTTTCTGCGCTTTTGTATATGTTCTGCGCTCAGTGCTGTTGCCGTTTGTGGCCGGAATCATTATCGGTTATCTGCTGGATCCGCTGGTTGATAAGTTTACCCGTTTTAAGATCAGCCGCACATGGGCAACTGTGCTGGTTCTGTTGCTGGTCATCCTGATCATCGTTCCCACGGTGGTACTGATCGCCAACGTCATCGACAGCCAACTCAGCGTTTTTATCAGCGTGGTGCCGAATTATGTCGGTTCGTTGATTAAAAAAGCCGAACCGATCCTAAACGAGCTGAAAGATCTGTTTCCAACCCTTGATGCCGAACGTATCCGCGAATACATTCGTTCCAACACCGCCAACAATCTGAAGATACTCGGTTCCATTCTGCGTAGTGTCGTTTCGGGCGGGATGGCGATTGTCAATCTGATTTCGCTGCTGCTGATTACGCCGGTGGTTGCTTTTTATATGTTGCGCGACTGGGATAAGTTTATTGCCAAAGTCCGTAGCTTGTTGCCGCGCAAATCCAAAAAGTCGATTGAGCAGCAGGCTCATGAAATTGACCGTACGCTGGCCGGTTTTATTCGCGGACAGTTAAGTGTCTGCGTCATCCTCGGCAGCTTTTACGCCATCGGTCTGCATCTGGTCGGTCTGGATCTGGGACTTTTGGTCGGCTTTTTGGCCGGCATCATCTCTTTCATCCCGTATGTCGGAACCATCTCTGGTTTTATTATCAGTCTGGCGCTGGCTTTTGCCCAGTTTGACTCGATGATGCCGATTGTCAGCGTTGTCATTGTCTTTGGGGTCGGACAATTTTTGGAAGGAAACTTCCTAACACCGAAACTGGTGGGCGACAATGTCGGGCTGCATCCGGTGTGGGTGATGTTCGCCCTGCTCGCCGGCGGCGTGCTGTTGGGTTTTTTGGGGCTGATGATTGCGGTTCCTGTTGCGGCGATTATCGGTGTGTTGATCCGTCATGCCATTATGAACTATAAAAAAAGCAGCCTGTATCTGGAAGATTAAGGCCCTCGCAACCCCAACATGCTTTCAAAAAGATATCCTCCGGAGATTCCGGGGGATTCTTTTTAATAAAATATGCTGATCGACAATGCATAAAAAACAGCACCAACCGACCAATTGTCTATATTTGGTCCTTATGAAATCAAAAAACACCGTCCATCTGTTCTCATATTAATAAATATGTATATATCAAGCATAAGAAAACAGATGTTAAAGGAACACGTTTCTAAAAGATGAGGACATTCATTGCAACAACATAAGCCATTATAATCTATATGATTCTTTGTATTTTCAAACAGTAAGGTTACAATTATTTATTCAGTCACACCCGTCTGTTCCGCAAAACAAAATTGCAGAATATCATCTATAAAGATGATATTCTGCAAGAGATCAGTAAACATTACGATCAATCAACGATCATTGCTGCTGTCTTTGACCAACGGCGGCAGGCGGTTACCTTGCGGCTTT
>UQCS01000038.1 GCA_900539605.1 uncultured Azospirillum sp.
ACCGTACCGTCCGCATATCCTCTAGCTTCTTATTTACTCTTCTCTTATAACCACCGAAGTTTTCGGCAACGAACTGTTTTGAAGTTCGTGCTGACGTTCAGTGCGTCAGCGAGGTGGTTTATATGACACCCTTTTCCAAATGTCAACACCTTTTTTTCATTTTTTTGGTGAAAAAGACGAACTTTTCAATAACCGTTTGAATACTCTGCATTTATAACACAAACTTTTTTGCCGGTCAATAGATACTTCATCTATGTTTTATACTTTTGGCCAGTTGGAATCCTTATATTAATGTATATTTTACTTGCCAAACAATTTTCGGTTTGTAATATATAGAGTGTTATTTAATTATTGCAGGAGGCTAAAATATCTAAAGAAAATACGAATGCGCCAGTACGAGAAGACGACGGACCGCGCGTTAATCAGGAAATCAGAGTCAGGGAAGTCCGTTTAATTGACGAGAACGGCGAAAACAAGGGGATTGTTTCGATTCGTGAAGCTTTGGCACTCGCCGGGGAAGCCGGACTTGATTTAATCGAAATCTCACCGCAGGCAGTTCCGCCGGTTTGCAAAATCTTTGATTACGGCAAATATAAATACGAGTTGCAGAAAAAGAAAAACGAAGCCAAGAAGAACCAGAAAGTGGTGAATATTAAAGAACTTAAGCTTCGTCCGATGATCGATACTCACGATTATGAAGTTAAAATCAAACAGGCCAAGAAGTTTCTGTCTCAAGGCGACAAAGTCAAATTTACCATGCGATTTAAGGGCCGCGAGATGAGCGCCAACGATATGGGCAAAGCCGTGCTGACCAGAATCGTTGAGGATTTGGAAGGAATCTGTAAAGTCGAATCGGAGCCGAAACTGGAAGGACGCCAGATGATGATGGTCGTGGCCCCTCAATAACTTTCCCCAAATCTGTTGATAAATTTTCAGACATCCTCCGAATCGAGGATGTCTTTTATTGTTTAAAAGTTTTTCTGATAATACTTGCGTTTTTCCTCTTCTTATACTATTATTACAGTGTTTTTCAATTATGTAGATATTATTTGTCTGCCGCGTTTTCCCAATGCGACCAAGATGGGATTTCTAAACTTCTAAAATTTTTCATTTATGGAAAACAAAAAACTGATTGCGATTGTTATCGCTGTTTTGGCCGTTATTTGCGGCGTGGTTATTTACAATGTTGTGAAGAGCAATCCGCCGCAGGAAGAACCTTTGCCACCGATGCAAATTGTGGTCGAAGAGCCTGCGATTGATCCTGTGCAGTACAACAGCGAACGATTCGATGAGTGTATCAATGACATTGTCGTATCCATCGTCTACTCTTCCGGCTTCAACCAGACAACACATCCCGACGGCGAACGATTCGCATACGGGTTTAACAACACCGTTGTCGACAAAAGACTGGTCAGAGACGGCGAATCGATCGGCAAAAAAGAAGCATTCGATGTCACCGTTCGTTATCTCAAAGAACATGTGCGGCCATTTTTCCGCCATGTAAAAGTTCAGATGAGTGACGGACAGATCATTGCCGTTGCGCATTTCATCTACAACGTCGGCGGCGAGGCCTTTAGCGGTTATTCCGAAAAAGGAGAACAACTCAAAAAGCCGTCCCGGTTGCTGACAGCAATTAATGACGAAGAACCCTCTACGGACTGCGTACGTTACTTTACCGGATTCCGCAACATGGGCGGAATGAGATCTGAAGGCCTGCTGAAGCTTCGCTGGCTGCAAGCTGCTTTGTATTCGGAAATTGTGACGCCGAGTGATTTGGAAGCTGTCAATGCCATCGGAATTTTCGACCTGCATCCTTCTGTATTGTTCAAACAGAACCGGCCGGAAAAAGATGGGTATTACACTCCCAAACTTGACTATGAGACTGTTCAAAAGGCACTCATGCAAAAAGGAATCGGCAAACCGACCAAAGAAGTGATGAAGTTCTGACGAATCGTACTCTGACTAAAAAAGCTTCCGTTTGTATGAACAAACGGAAGCTTTTTTGCGGCCATTTTCCCCATACGTCCGTCCTGCCAGTCGGATAAATTGCCTCTTTCTATTTATTTGATGTTGTGATAACATATGGCATAATAAAAATTTGAGAAAAAAATGCTGGGACTAAAGAGAGAAACGGTAAAACTAACGCCACATCATCCGCAATGGAAAAACGATGCAAGGGACACTATTGCCCTTTTGAAAAAAATTCTGGGAAAAATTATCGTTGACATTCAGCATATCGGCAGCACTGCCATTCCGCATATTGATGCTAAACCGATCATTGATATCGTTGTCGGTGTTGAACGACTTGAAGACGTTTTGCCCTATGAAGAATCTTTGCAACAACACGGCATTATCTTTCGCGGAGAGGACAGAATCGGACAATTTCTTTTTGTCATCGGTGATTTCACAAAAGATACCCGGACCCATCATATTCATATTGTTCCGCAAAACAGCAATACTTGGAACAATTATATAAATTTTAGGGACTACTTAACAGCATTTCCTTCCAAAGCCGCTTTATATAACGCCTGCAAACAAAAACTGGCGCAACAATTTGCAAATGACCGCAAGAGCTACACCCAAGGAAAGCAAAAACTGATCGAAACTTTATTAAGAGAAGCTGCCAGCTGGAAACAACGCAAATAATATTATCGGCAGATGAAACAAAGGCAGTTTCATAACAGAAACTGCCTTTGTGATTTGATCGGAAAATTACTTCCTTTTTTCCATTTTTTCGAGGACATACACCGTCGAATCGGAATTGCCGCTGACACTGATGATCATCCACCTTTGGCGGCTCAGTTCTTCGAGAAGCCGCGCAAAATCATTTTCATCTTGCTTCGGTTCAGGCGCCGTTACCGGCTGCGGTTCGGGAAGCCGCCACGGACCGATACAATCCGACGGTTGCGCGCACCACCAACGATAAGGCTCGACCTCACGGGCAAAACTTTGTCGTTTGCCGTCACGGATCACATACGAAAGCTGGCCGTCACGAGTACCGATCACAATGATTTTACGTTCTTTCTTTGCCTCTTCAGCTTCAAGTTGCTTTTTGGCGCGGTTAATGTAATAACTGTCGGGAATGCTGATTTGCGCAAAAGCGGAAAGACTCCCAAGCAGCATACAAAGCGCCAACAAAAGTTTTTTCATAGCTTAGAATAGTTTAGTTAATAATGGAAGAATACTTTAAGTTACATTTTTTTGACTTTTTTGTCAAGCAGAGTTACCGTTCTCTGATGTATTTGCCGCCATTTTGTTGTAAAACAAGATTTCCCGCATCATCGGTGTGAAAACGTCTTTTTATACTGGAAAAATCTGTCGGGCTATTTATATTAGGCTATAATATATTAAGAGGACACCCATGAAAAACGTATCAGATCTGACCCGGGAAGAAGCCGCCGCCGAATTGCAGCGAATTGCCGCGGAAATGGCCAGGGCCGACATTGCTTATTATCAAAACGACGCACCTTATCTGAGCGATGCCGAATATGACGCCCTAAAATTACGAAATGCCAACATTGAACAACTGTTTCCCGACCTGATACGTTCCGACAGTCCGTCAAAACGAATCGGTGCTCCGCTGCAAAGCGCTTTTGGTAAAGTTGTCCATCGTTTTCCGATGCTTTCGCTGGCCGATGTTTTTTCGATTGAAGAAGTGGAAGACTTTATTGCCGGCGTTCGCCGTTTTTTGAACATTGACGGCGACATTGCCTTTATGTGCGAACCGAAAATCGACGGCCTTTCCTTTACCGCGCGTTATGAAAAAGGGGTATTTGTACAGGGGGCTACCCGCGGAGATGGTCAGGAAGGCGAAGACATCACCGAAAATCTGAGAACAATCGGCCAGTTGCCGCTGCAGTTGAAAGACGCGCCGCAAATTCTGGAGGTACGCGGCGAAGTTTATATGGCAAAAGCTGATTTTTTTGCCCTGAATCAAAAAAACGAATCGGAAGGAAAAAAAATCTTTGCCAACCCGCGTAACGCTGCCGCCGGATCGTTACGACAACTTGATCCCGAAATTACCCGCCAGCGCAAACTCAGTTTGTTTGCCTATACTTGGGGAGAAGTCTCCGAACGCATTTGGGAGTCGCAGGCCGATTTCTTTCATCATTTGGAAAGATGGGGCTTTCCGGTCAATCCGAACAACCGGCTGTGCCGAAACGTTGCCGAAATTGAATCCTTTTTTGCTAATCTGATGGAAATCCGTGCTTCGCTTCCTTACGACATTGACGGTGTGGTCTACAAGGTTAATGACATCGCCTTGCAGGAACGACTCGGTTTCCTTACCCGAACCCCCCGGTGGGCGGTTGCACATAAATTTCCGGCAGAGCAAGCGTTTACCCGCATTCGCAACATTCGAATCCAGGTCGGGCGCACCGGCGCTCTCACCCCGGTGGCAGATCTTGAGCCGGTTAACGTCGGCGGAGTCATGGTTTCGCACGCTACTTTACACAACGAAGACGAAATCAGGCGCAAAGATATCCGCATCGGCGACACGGTCATTATCCAACGTGCCGGCGACGTTATCCCTCAGGTGGTCGGCGTTTTGACCGACAAACGATCGTCGGATTCGCAACAATTTGTTTTTCCGCACATCTGCCCGCAATGCGGTGCCCATGCCATCCGCGAAGAAGACGAAGCGGTGCGGCGTTGTACCGGCGGCCTGACCTGCCCGGCTCAGGCTATTGAAAGACTCCGACATTTTGTGTCACGTGATGCATTTGATATTGAAGGTCTCGGCGGTAAAATCATCGAAGACTTTTATAAAGAAAAAATTATTCTCAGTCCGGTGGATATCTTTACCTTGGAAAAGCGCAACCAAAGCAGCGGCGAAGATCTGTTTGAGCGCAATCCCGGGTTGGAATTGGAAAAACGGGAGGGCTGGGGCAAAAAATCGGTTGAAAATCTGTTTAATGCCATTAACAAACGACGCACCGTGTCTCTGCCCCGTTTCATTTACGCTCTGGGTATCCGCCAGGTCGGGAGTGCCACTTCGAGACTGATTGCTCAAAATTTTGAGAGTTGGCAACACTTTGAAGAACAAATGATCGCCGAAGAAACGGAAAAGCTGTTGGCAATTGACGGTATCGGCGAATCGATGGCACATGACATCATTGAATTTTTTAAAGAAGAGCACAATATCCAAACCATTCGCGATCTGCGCCGGCAGATCCAAATCGAAGATTTTCGCGATCAGGTTAATTACAACTCGCCATTGACCGGGAAAACAGTGGTCTTTACCGGAACACTCGAAAAACTGACCCGCTCCGAGGCAAAAACAAAAGCCCTGGCCATGGGCGCCAAGGTATCGGGATCTGTTTCTAAAAACACAGATTACGTAGTCATCGGCGCCGATCCCGGTTCTAAGGCCAAAAACGCGGCAGAACTGGGCATTGCGCTTCTTTCCGAAGACGAATTTCTGGCCCTGTTGGCATAAAATCAGAGAATAAACATCGTTTTGGCATGATGCCTCAGCCAGCGCTCGGTTCCCTTGCGGACAATCCGCCGTATCCGTGCGGGCGTGATACCCGCTACCTGCCGGACCATTTCTTCTTCGGACAAATTTTCAATATAGTCGGCAAATGCAAATACCAACTCAGTATAATAGGGGTAGGTTCCCCCGTAAACAAATTTTTCTTCGGCATATTTCCAAAACATCCGATCCAGTTTTTCTTTTATCATTTTGCCCTCTTAGTACATTATATGTAATATATAGTACTTAAAATGTACAAAAAGCAATACATCAAACAAAAAAATTTGCCGGTCTTAAAAAGCGGTATCTTCAATTGGCAAACTTTAATTGACTTTTGGCAGGCTTATCTTACAATGTAACCACATTGCAACATAAGGAGAGGCAAAAATGATTTACAAATTATGTCTGGCAGCCGCGCTGACCCTGATCTCGTTTAACCTTTCGGCAGCCGATGCCGAAGACGAAAGCGACTATAACAAATGTTTGCGGGCGTCTAAGGAATTTACTGATGATGAGACCGCCATTTGTATGTCCGGTGAGGTAAAACGTCTGGATAAAGCCATTGCCAACTTGTACCAAAATACTTTTCTGAAAGTAGAACGGATCAAGAAATGGAACAACGGCAACGGCATGTTCCGCGGCAATATCAAAGATATGCAGGATCAGTTTAACAGCTATCGCAGCCGTTTCTGTTCCTTTTATGCCACCACCATGGAAATATACAGCGGCTCACAAATGTATTTACGCAACGAATGTATGATGAAACTGACAACCGAGTATTACCAACGGCTGTCGCAAATGGCAATCGATTTTGACGCCGATCTGGACTAATTTCCGGTCAGGCTTTTATATAAACGGCTTCCGTCCGCACCGGTCAACAAAAAATGCCAGCCGTCGTAACGGAAGCTGTTTTCTTTGACATAACGGTCCGCTTCGGCGGTGGGCATAATTGTCGTTTTCAACTGTACCGTCATCCAATATTGATCCCGATGTTTATAAACGCCGCAAATCAGCTTAAGACCGTCGACCGTGACAACCGCAAAACTCCGGTAATCGTAAACGATATCATCACTTTGGGGTAAAGTATGCCGCGCCGCCTGATAACGCAGCGCCGTTAAATTGACTTGATCCCCCATAAATCCCACGACTTGCTCAATTTGATGATTTTGCAGCGGTAACAGCGGTTGCAGATAATAAGCGGACAAATCCGAAGGCAGCAGCAGATTTTCACTGACCAGATACTCTTTGCCTTCCAAACGGACCACACTTTGGACCGGATCCGGCGCCGGTGCGGTCTCAAAGTCAAAAAATACAGAATCACGCACAACCAGACGCACTTCATTTTCAGGTGGGACGGCAACATTTGAGGAAGACAGCAGCACGGTGCGGCCAAGTTTTTGCAAAAAGTCTTCAATCAGGCGATTGCTGGCATAATAATCGTCAGCAAACCAGCTGCCTTCCTGCTTTTTTAATTTTATCCGGCGGCCGCCGACCGTCACCGTCAGACGGGTGACATCTTCCGCTCCGGCAAACAGCAAATCACCGGGACTGTAGGGCAACGGTGCAAAATACGGCATCGTTTTTACGACAGCGATAAGGACCAGCCCAACAGCTGCCAACGCCCCGAATATCCATATCACGACTTTTTTCATTTTTTCTTCTCCGGGAGACGGCACCGTTTCCAACGTCGGATCGCATAAACCATTCCTACAAGAAAAACCATTAAAGCCACCGGAAACACAATTAAATTTAACCAGACAAAACGGTAAAGAGCCCTATCCGCATCTGTTGCGGTTAAACGGGTCAACTGCTGCAATTTCAATGCATTTTGCCGTTGCTCGCGTTCAGTCTGTTCCACCTCTTTGCGATAACTGACATTTTCGGAATCGCCACCTCTTTTTCGCAATTTTTCCAACCGTGCCGCCGCATCGGCTTCCTCTGTTTCCAACTGTTCCCGCTGTTCGGCAAAGCGTTGATAACTTTTGCCATACAAAGTTTCGGCAATATTAGCCGGCATATGTGGTTTTGTTTCTTCAACAAAACTTTTTTCTCCGGCAAGACGGTTGATCAGACGCAGCAGGAAATCGGCATTTTCGGCATAAGATAAGGTACCGTAAACCGGATTGTCCGGCTGAAAATCCGCCACCCACGCCGTATCAGCAACGAAATCGCTGTCTGCCACCACGGCTACCGTCGCAACCGGATCGGAAAATGGTATGTAGGGTGCGGCTTTGTCGGCCGAAGAAGTTGCTGCCAGCGGGCTGGAACGATAATGAGAACGGAACTGTCCCTGAACCAAAAGCGCCAAAACACGAGCCTGATTATCCTGCCGGTAAGCCAAAATAATCTGAGATTTTGGAGTATAACGCACTTCCGACACCGCAATTTCTCCGCCCTGCCGTCCGGTAGAAGCCAAAACTTCATACTTCAAATCGGCATTTTCGGTTGTTTCCAAACTGCCCGGCGTGCGAAAATGCAAATTGCCGCCGTTTTTGTCTCCGGTAAAAAACCACAACGGATAGACACGGCTACGACCATAAGCGTCTTTTACTTTTTCGCCGTGCATCAAATCACCGGCAATGCTTTCCGACCGGTAAACGATCCCCCACTGTCGCAAAAAGCTTTCCATCTGCCGGTCCGGGTGCGGCGGGTATCCCAAATGAGCATGCTGCATTTCCGAATAAGGATCGACAAAAAAGACAACTTTACCGCCGCGCATCACATACTGGTCCACCGCATATCCAAAAACAGGCGGCATCTGCCCCGGGTTTACAATCAGCAAAACATCGATACGGCCGGGAATATAACTGCTTGCGGCAGATACTTCCGTTACCTGATAATATTCTTCCAGCAAAGCTTGCAACGCCGGTATCCGGTCGCTGTTCAGCAACGGCATTTGCGGGGAGACCCAACCGACAACCGGCTTATCCTCTTCAAATCCGCTCAGAATCCGGTTAATATCCCTCTCCAGAATTGTCCGCCTTTCCGGACGCAGTGCCGGAATAACAGCTTTTTTCCCGGCATTGTCCCTTATTTGCAAACCGAAATAATAGTCCTTGTTGCTGCCGTTCAACGGCATAATCCCGTCTTGCAGCGCCTGTTTTTCCATCTCCGAAGAAGTTTTAACCCGGCGGATCTCCAAACGAACTTTCTCCGGTGCCGATAATTGGTAACGACTGAGCAATGCCGCGGTTTCAGCGGCATAAGTTCCGAGATTCCAGTCATAAGCGGACAAATCGTCGGAAACATAAAAACGCAATGTCACCGGTTGTTTGAGTGAACCGAGAACGGCTTGTGACCTTGCGGACAATGTATAACGATTGTCTGCCGTGACATCAATCGGCCGGCCGCCGCCTAACCAGGCTGCCAGAAGATTAAACAGGACAAACAACGCCAGCAGCAGTATTCCGGCAATCAAAAAGCCGCCCAAACGTTTCATCTTTCCCTCCTTTTTTCTGCAACGGCCATCCCGTTAAAAACCAGCAGCATGCTGGTCAGAGACATAAAATACAACACGCTGTCGATACTGAAACAGCCGTTCAGAAAAGCCTGATAACGAGAGGAAAAATTGAGGGCATCGGCCAGATAAAACGGCGGGTTTGGCAAATGCGACGACAAAACAGAAACCAACGGCGAAAAATTAAGCCCCACCAGCGCCCAGCCCAACAGCACACTGATCAGATAAGATGCCGCCGGCAACGGAACGGCCGCAGAGACGGCACATCCAAGCGCCGTCAACGCGGCTGCTGCCAGAAATGTCCCCAGATAAGCCGACGCAATATTCAACCCGTCCACCGGAACAATCGCCGCCGTCGAAAATGCCAGCGGCAAAGAAAAAGACAACATCAGTGCCGCCAACGTCAAAGCAGCGGCAAATTTGGCGGTTACCAGCACCGCATCAGAAACCGGAAACGTCAGCAAAACTTCCAAGGTACCATTTTTGGCCTCTTCCGACCATACTCGCATTGTCACTGCCGGAATCACCACCGCCAGTATCTGGGGCTGAAAAGCGAAATAAGAACGCATCGCAGGATTGTCCGCCACAAAATACAAACCGAAAAAGAAGGCCGCCAGCAGCGAAAGCACCAAATATACAAACGTGATAAAATATGCCGAACGATTATAAAAAAAGCCGCTCAATTCTTTTTTATACAGGACTGCCCACATTTTCAGCCTCCCTTTCCTTCATTCGCCGTTTCCCGGGTCAGGCGATAAAATGCCGACGGCAGAGTTCCGTCATCCGAACAACGGCGCAGATCCTCTACCGAGCCGTCGCAGCGGATTTGACCGCCGGCCAACACCAAAACCCGCGTTGCCAGAGCTTCGGCTTCTTCCAGCAGGTGCGTGGAGATGATAATCAGGTTTTTTGCGGCATAATCACGCAAAAACTGCCGAACGGTAATTTTCTGGTTAGGGTCCAGGCCCTCGGTCGGTTCATCAAGAATCAGCGCCCGTGGGCGATGCAAAACAGCCGCAGCTAAGCCGGTGCGACGTTTATAGCCTTTGGACAGGGTATGGATTTTCTGATCAAGCACCGGTACGATTTCCAACCCGGCCACCGTCTCCTCAAGCGCACAACGGAAATCTTCTTTTTTCATCCGATAGATACCCGCCACAAAACGCAGATATTCATAAACGGTCATTTCCGGATACAACGGAACATTTTCCGGCATATAACCGACCTGCTTCAGGATATGCAGACGGCCGGCGGCAAAACCGAGACCGTCAAATTGTACCTTCCCGGCATCAAGAGGCAAATAACCGCACAAAATTCGCATCAAAGTGGTTTTGCCGGCGCCGTTCGGCCCCAGCAGCGCAATCAGCTCTCCGGGGCGGGCGCTGAAACTGATATCCTTTAGCACCGGTTGGTTGCCGAAACTTTTTTCCAAATTATATACTTCGATCATCTCATCTGCCGAAAAACCGTTATTTCATTATTGTTCACTATCTGACAATATATTAACCGATTTCTTTTAAATTTACACCCATTTATTGATTATCCTCAATGTCATTTCCACAAGCGAACCTTTTTTTGCAAAATCTTTGATGACAAAAACGCAAAACTGGATTAGTTTATGGGGTAATTGAAAGGAGCAGCAGAAAAGTGAGTAATGATTATTCCCGCGAAGAAGAAAACGCTTTAAAAACCGGATTATATGTTATTTTGGCGCTGGCAATTCTGTCACTGTTTTACGTTTCCGGCCGCAAAGCGGTAGAACACAGCGAAGCCGGAAGCTATTATCCCGTCTACGCCCGTTTTGGCAGAACCGACGGACTGCAGATCGGCAATGCGGTGCGGCTGGCGGGCATAACCGTCGGGCGCGTTACCGATGCAAAACTGGACAGCCATTACAACGCCATCCTTACGCTGGAAATGAAAGAAGGAATAAAAATTCCCGATGACAGCAGCGCTTCTATCGTCAGCGACGGCATCCTCGGCACCAAATATATTGAAATCGAACCCGGAGGTTCCGAAGATTTTCTGCCGCCGAAGGGCGAATTCAACTACACTCAGGACGCCATGGTGCTGGAAGAACTGATTGAACGAATTATAAGTATGGGCAAAGCCAAAAACCAATCCAACAAAGGAGAAACAGAATGAAAAAACGGCCGGTTGAAACAATGATGGGAATTGTCGTCTTATTGGTAGCGGCATTTTTCCTTTTTTTCGCCTATCGGGTTTCCGACCTTCAGGTTGTCAAAGGATATGAGCTCAATGCCAAATTCTTAAAAGTAGGCGGACTGACCACCGGCGCCGACGTCATGATCAACGGCATTAAAGTCGGCACCGTCATCGGACAAAAGCTGGACGGCGAAAACTACGACGCCGAAGTCAAACTCAGCATTGCCCCCGACATCAAACTTCCCAAAGACAGTTCGGCGACCATTGCCAGCAACGGATTGATGGGAAACAAATTTATCAAAATTGAACCGGGGTCTTCAAAAGAACTGCTGCATGACGGCGACGAAATTACAAACACAAAAGACTTTAAGACTTTGGAAGACTTGGTCGGGGAAGTCATTTTTATGGTGACAGGCAATGACAAATAAGACGACACTTTTACTGCCGGCACTGCTGGGTGCCGGAATCGGCATTCATACCGCCGGGGCCGCCGAGATCCCGACTAATACTGCTCAGATGCAGGCTATGGATAAAATCACCGGACGCGTCAACGTCATCAATGTACCGGTCAACGCCGAAATGCGTTTCGGCAGTTTTTCGATTGTGGTACGCGACTGCAGAACTCGTTCTCCCGAAGAAACGCCCGAAAACTTTGCCTTTGTCGACGTTGCCGACACCGTCGGCGAAAACCAACAGGTCAATATCTTCAAGGGTTGGATGCTGTCATCTTCGCCGGCCCTTAATGCCGTCGAACACCCGGTTTATGATGTTTGGCTGCTGAAATGCATTGACACTGACATTTCCAACCTGCCCTTAATGAGCGCCGAAGAACTGGCTGCCCGCGACCAACTGCCGATGCAGCGTCCCGAAGTCCGCGAAGTTTCTGCTCCTCAAGAAGAAAACGGATTTGAGGAAGTTAATCTGAGCGGCGAACCGATTGACCTGCTGCCGGCAGCCGTACGCGAGGCCGGCGAAGAAAACGCCGCACAAGAGCAAATCATCAAACTTGAGGCCGAAAAAGACGTTATTGCCGAAGAAAACGCGCCTCAGTCGCTGCTGAACATTCCGGAACAACCGGCTGCACCCGACGACGAAGAAATAAAAGAGATCAAAGCACAAATTGAGATCAGGGAAAATGCGGCAGAAGGCGGCGAATCCGAGATTAAAAGCGATGCCCGGGTGCTCAGCCTGCCTCAACCGGCAGCCGCCGAACAACCGACGGAAGAAACCGTCGCTGAGACCGTCGGCGAAGCAGCTTTTTCAGCGGTTGTTGCAGAACCGCAGCCGGCTGCCCAAATGCCGGAAAATACCGCTGCAGACATATCGGCGGCAGCAACCGACGCCGACGCAGCGACACATAAGGCTCCGGTGAGTGAAGAGATAATCGAACCCTCCCCGACAGACAACGGAATAGATCCCGATATCCTTTCCGAACTCGAAAAAGAACTGAGCGGTACCGCTTTGGACCGCTGATACCCAAACGATTGCCGGAGGTAGCAAATGGCAGAAGAAATTGACGTTAGTTTTGTCATGACCGTATACAACAAAGAATATTACCTGCCGTCGGTTTTGACAGCTCTTTTGGCGCAGAGCGGGTTAAAGAATCCCGAATATATTTTTGTCGACGACGTTTCGAGTGACAATTCGGTGGAAATTATCCGCCGTATGACTGCCGGATTGCCTAATGTCACCATCGTTACCAACCCGTATAATCGCGGTATCAGCGCCCGGATCAATCAGGGAATCGCGCTGGCAAAGGGAAAATGGACCCGGATGCTTGATTCAGATGATATTTTCCCGCTGGATTCAACGGCAACCATGATCCGGCTGGCCGAGCAAAACAAAGCGGAAATGGTCTACGGCTGTTTTACCAAAACCGGAAAAGAGCCCCGTGACCTCGAAAACTGCCTACTGGAAGAATTTGATTACCACTGTTACCCCAACGCTCTTGACGCCGTGTTAAGCGGACGCTTCACCCGCATGGGACAACTGATTAAAACCGATGTTTTACAAAAAGCCGGCGGTGCCGATGAACGTGCCTTCATTCAGGACGAATCTATTCCTTTACGCGCTGCCATTTATGCTCAGGGCATTATCAAAATGACGTCCAACGTTGTTTTGGTTCCCAAAGAACTCGGCAATTTTTCCGGCAACAAACTCCAGCTTGACCATGACCGTTTCATGGCCTATTACTGGACCTTGAAAGACCATCCGGAACTCCCGGCCGACGCCTTGCGAAAGATGTATCTGCGTGCCGTTTCCGCTTATTGGAAATTTACCAAAAAAACGAAACAGTTTCCGTTTCTCAGTAAGGCATTTTTTCATTATCTGGCTTGCAAGCTGTTTCATTTGCCGCCTGATGACAGCTGGCTGCAACAAATGTATCGTGAATTTGCAGCGCGGACAGATATGCGCCGGATTAAACCGTAGTTTTTCAACATTCCCCAACACCCCCGAAAATCGGGGGTGTTGTTTTGTTCTGTCTGACCGGCAGCAAAAAACCCCTCTCGGATGAGAGGGGTTTTTCTTGTTTTGGCTCAAACTACCAGCTGTAGCTGAGGCCGAGACCGACAGTCGACGCTTTGTAATCGTCGCCGA
>UQCS01000039.1 GCA_900539605.1 uncultured Azospirillum sp.
GGGCGGTGAAAAGGTTTTATTCAAAAAACAACCAAAAATAGAAAATTAGCGTTAAAAAGAACAACGGCAAAAAATAAATTGCCGTTTTTTGCCATAAAGCCAGATTCGTAATGGTGCGGTCAGTTGTCCGGATTCCGGTTTTCTTTTTCGATTTGTTTAATCCGAAGCAGCAGGTCGTTGATTTTCAGTTTAAGAGACGGTGCCGGGTTATGTCGCAAAGCGTTCTCGGCCTGCCTTTTGGCCGTGGCAACGTCGTTGCCGAGCAAACTGAACTCGGCGGCGGCATAGCTCGAGTTGGCCATGTCGTTTTGGAGGCCGTAGGCGCGTGCCAGCAACAACCAGGCATAATTCTCGCGGTTATAAATCAAAACCTGATTGAGCATTCGGATAATTTCTTTGAGCTCGGCCGGGCCCGGGTTGTTTTCCAACATTGCCTGTGACAAATTGATCTTAAACAGAGATGACGCCGGTTGCCGTTTCAGGGCTTGTCGATAAGCGGAGACAGCAGCATCAATTTTTCCGGTTTCCAGCAGCATTTGTCCTTTCAATTCCCAAAAATACGGATTTTGTGGTTCATCGTTGATTAGGCTGTCGATTTTTGCCGTGGCTTCTTTCATTTTTAGCTGCTTGAAATAGGCAATCGCCTGAGCATAGCGTGCCGGGACAGAACGGTCGCTCGCCGGATATTTGAGAAACGTCTGGCGGGGTTCTTCAGTATAAGCGAACAATTTGGCCTTGATACGTTGGAACTCTTTTTCCTGGTTTCCTTGTTGCGGCGCTTCGGATTCGCGTGACGCTTTTTCCAAAAAGGAAATCCGTTCGTCGGTCAGCGGGTGGGTGCGGTAATAGTCGCGTTCAGAAATTCCTTCCATTCGGTTCTTTCTCTGAATTTTTTTCATAAATTCCAGCATTCCGGCCGGAGACTGGTTAATTTTTTTCAGTAAGGCGACCGCGGCTTCGTCGGCGCTTCGTTCTTCGCTGATCTGATAAGTCAGCATCGAATTGATGGCCGAACTTTGCGAGCCCAAAATGGCGGCAATGCTCAAGTCGGCCCGCCCGGCAGCAATTCCGGCCAAACTTCCGACCACCATGGAAGCCAGACTGATATTTTGGATTTCGCGTGATTTTATTTTGTGGCGCAAAATGTGACCGCCCTGAATATGCCCGGTTTCGTGAGCTAGAACGCCGGTCAGTTCGTTTTGGCTGTCGGCGCTGATAATGGTGCCGATATTGACAAACATCCGGTTGCCGTCAGAAACAAATGCGTTCAGTTGCGGGTCGTTGACAATGTAAATTTGTCCGGGATGAAAAGTTACCCCCGCTGCGTTAAAAACCGGCCGCAGCGTCTGATGTAAAAAGATTTCGGTTTCTTCGTCGGAAATCAAAGAAAGGGCGTCAGCGGTTCCGCAATTTAAAAAAACTGACAGCAGCACAAGACTGCATGCCAGTTTTCTAAAGTTACCCAGAACGTTGATTATCCGTTGATGAGTTTTTTCCACCACGCAACCTTTCTTTTTTCCGTTTTATTTTCATCTCCGTTTTCCGAAGATGTAGTCATTTCGTGGCTGTTATACAAGATCACGGCTTCTTCCCGGGCCGGTTTGTTTTCGTTTTCCTCGCCGGAGGCCTCCGAATTGCGGTGATTGTTGCGCCGGCGGTCAAAACGATAACGGCGGTCACGGCGTCCGCCGCGCCGGCGGTATCCGTTTTCTTCTTTTGCAGCGTCATTTTCGTTTTTATTGTTATTGTCTTCGGTTTCAACCGCCTCTTCTGTTTTTTCAACCGGGGTATCGTTGTTGTTGTCAGAAGCGACAACCGCCTTTTCGGGCTCGACATATTGGTTTTGTTTGGTTTCTTTTATCGGCTCTTCAGTTGACTTGACCTGTTTGACTCGCTCAATTTTATAGTCGGCAATATTCTTGATGCTTTCGTCGGCGATGATGATGACCTGCATTTTGTAACGTTGTTCGATTGTTACCAGATCGTTGCGTTTTTGGTTAAGCAGATAAACGGCAACGTCCCGCGGCAAGGAAATCGTAATTTTTGACGAACGGCTCTTGTTGCCTTCTTCTTCAATCGTCCGCAAAATGGAAACGGCGCCCGATTCGATTGTACGGATAATGCCGCGGCCGTGGCAGTGAGGACAAATTTGATAATTGCTTTCAAAAAAGGAAGAATGCATCCGTTGCCGCGAAATTTCAAGCAAGCCGAAACAGCTCATTTTGCCGATCTGAACCCGGGCACGATCTTTTTTCATTGCTTCTTTCATCCGCTTTTCGATAGCCTGATTGTTTTTGGCTTCGTCCATGTCAATAAAGTCAATTACCACCAGTCCGGCCAGATTGCGCATTCTCAGCTGTTTGGCAATTTCGTCGGCGGCTTCGAGGTTGGTTTTGAGAGCAGTTTCTTCCAAATCTTTTTCTTTAGTTGCCCGTCCCGAGTTGACATCAATTGAGACCAGCGCTTCGGTCGGATTGATCACCAGATAGCCGCCCGATTCCAACTGCACGTTGGTGTCATGCAGTTTGTCCAGCTGGGCTTCGATCTGAAAACGCTGGAACAACGGAATATCGTCTTCTTTGCACGATTTAAGCTTTTTCATGCTGTGCGGCGACAAAATTTTCATGAAATCACGGGCAGCCTGATAAGCGTTGCTGCCGTCTACGATGATTTCCGAGATTTCTTTGGTGAACATATCACGCAACGCCCGTTTGATCAGATTACCTTCTTCATAAATCAAAGCCGGCGCTGCCGATTTGAGTGCATTAAGCCGGATCTGTTCCCAGGTGCGGATCAGGTAATTGTAGTCGCGGACGATATCCGATTTGGTCTTTTCTTCGCCGGCAGTGCGGACAATAAGAGACATATCGCTGGAAACCGGCAGTTCCTTGATAATCGATTTAAGCCGTTTGCGGTCGGAAACGTTGGTAATTTTGCGTGAAACGCCGCCGCTTTTAATTCGGTTGGGCATCAGCACGCAATAACGTCCTGCCAGCGAAAGATAAGTCGTTAAAGCAGCGCCTTTGTTGCCGCGTTCTTCTTTAACCACCTGAACCAACAGAATTTGACCTTCTTTGATGACGTCCTGAATTTTGTTCTGATGAAACAGCTTGCGCATTAAAATCAGTTTTTTCTGCACTTCAAAATCATATTCGCCGTCTTCATCGTCATCAGCCGCAATTTCGTCATCTCCGGCAGTGCCGACAACGTCGCTTTCGGAAGTGCCATACTCGCATTCGTCTCCTTTTTCACAGATTTTTTCTTCGGTTATACCGGCGCTTTCGGCTAAAGTTTTGACTTCGCTTTTAACTTCTTCCGGAGCAGTTTCTGCATTTTGGGGCATGTTTTCGGCCGGTGTGACTTCAACTCCGGCAGCAGTCGGAGTGTTGTTTGCTTCGGCAGGGGCCTCTTCCTGAGAACGACGGTTTTTGGCAGGGCGTCCGCGACGGCCGCGTCCGGTTCTTTTGGCGCCTTTTTCGGCTGTTGGATTTTCTTCGGCAGCCGGAGAAGTGTTCTCCGTGTTCTGCTCTGCGGGAGCAGCCGGTTCTGTCGGCTGAGGGGATTCGGCAATTGCAGTGGTTGCCGTTTCGTCGGTGACGACGTTTTCCGTAAGTGTTTTGTTTTCTTCTGCTTCTGTTGCTTTTGTTTCGGCGGCGGCCTGGATGCGTGCAGCTGTTTCGGCAGCTTCCTGTTCCAGCCGCTGGGCGCGTTTCAGCGCTTTTTCTTCGCGGATGCGGGTACGCTCAAGTTCGCGTTCCTTAATGGCCTGTTTTTTGTTTTCAATCATGGTGTCGATTTCTTTTTCCATCTCGGCCATGGTTTTGTCGTCTATATTATAATAGTCCGGATGAATTTCGCCAAAAGCCAAAAAGCCGTGACGATTGCCGCCGTAATCGACAAAGGCTGCCTGCAATGACGGTTCTATCCGCATGACTTTGGCTAAATAAACGTTGCCCTTGATTTGCTTTCTGCTGCTCGATTCGAATTCGACGTCTTCTAGTTTGTTGCCGTTTACCACCACAACGCGGGTTTCTTCGGGCTGGGTGTCGTCAATTAACATTCTTTTGGTCATATTTTTCATAAACTCCGTTGCTTCCGCCGTGCCGGCGGAAAAATTATCATTGTCGGAGAGAAATTATCTGTGCAAAGACAGGAAGCTTTCCTGTCGCGGCGGAATATGTAAAGTCGGTGTACTTCCGCGTCACCGGCCGTCCGGGTGTGCCTGTCGCTCCCCCGATCGGCGTTTTCCTGTTTTGCGGCCCGCGGATAAACGTTTTGTTGCTTGTTTATTTGTATTTCAAATACCCGTCGGGTCAGAATCTCTATCCGGTTCAAACCTCGTTTCCGGTCCGATGTTCGGCACGCTTTTCACTTTGAAAAACGGCGGCAACCGGCATTAAGGGCTTTAAGAAATATCAGATCACGTTATACTGCCCTTAAGCGGTTAAAAGACACCCGACCTACAGCGACAATATACTGCCTTGTCTAAAATTACAATATGAATTTTAATTTTTTTGTTTTGTATTTTTAACAGATTGGTAATAAGTACGATTTATAATCATCAAAACTGTGTTATAAGCCAGAACCATAATGAACGGATTGACCAAAAAAATATCGACGGCTTTCTGCCGGATGCTGCTGTCGTTGACGCTGATCGTATCAACGGCGGTTTTGTGGTGTCCGTCTGCCGGCGCGGCCGGGCGGATCAGCGGTTTGAGAATCGGTCAGGGAATCGGCAGCGTGCGGATCGTGTTCGATGCCGACAGCGAATTTGACTATAATGTTTTTCTGCTTGACGGTCCCAAACGGCTGGTGGTGGATACCAAAAACGTATATGTGGGTAAAGCGCTGGAAAAAACCAAAGACAACAATAATCTGGTCGGTCGGGTGAGAGTCGGCGATATTCGCGATTCAAAAACCCGGGTGGTGTTTGATCTTTTGAAACCGGTGGTTGTTAAAAAAGTGTTTATGCTGCCGCCGCAGTCGACCTTTAAATGGCGGCTGGCGATTGACGTAACCGTGGCTTCGGAACGTGAGTTTCGCCAAAAAGCCGGCATAGACAACGCTTATGGCAACAAGAGCCTGTCCTCGGGCACCTGGCATCATGAAGAAACAGCGGTCAAAGCAACGCCCGCAGCCCAAAATCTCAAAAAAGTGGTGGTGATCGATGCCGGGCACGGCGGTCATGATCCGGGAGCAATCGGTTACTCGGGCGTTCATGAAAAAAATATTACGCTGGCAATGGCCAAAGAATTGAAGAAACAGCTCGACCGCAAGGGAAAGTACAAGGTTTATCTGACCCGTAGCACCGATATCTTTATTCCGTTGCGCAAGCGGGTGGAAATTGCGCGCAAGCATAACGCTGATCTGTTTCTCTCCGTGCACGCGGATTCTGCCTTGAACCGCAAAGCGACCGGCCTGTCGGTTTATACACTTTCCGAAACCGCTTCCGACAAGGAAGCCGCAGCGTTGGCCGAACGTGAAAACAAAGCTGATGTGATCAGCGGTCTCAATCTGGTCGAGCAGTCAAAAGAAGTGAGCGACGTATTGATTTCTTTGGCCCAGCGCGAAACCCGCAATCGTTCTTCCGAATTTGCCAAATGTCTGGAAGATGAAATGCGCAAATCGGTCAAATTGATCAGCGATACCCATCGTTTTGCCGGCTTTGCCGTTTTGAAAGCGCCTGATGTGCCGTCGGTTTTGCTGGAAATGGGTTATCTTTCCAACAAAAACGAAGAACGCCTGCTGCGTCAGGAAAGCTACCGCCGCAAGCTGGCAGTCTCCGCCGCCGCTGCCGTTGACCGTTATTTTGAAGATATGAAGCACAAATCTCTGTTTTGACGGCTGATAAAGTGAGAAAATTTATTGTCGTTTACAATAAAAACTGCTAAGAGTGTGTGCATGGTTTAATCTGTGGGTGTAAATATGTTTAAAACGTTGTCTTCCATTCTGAGCACTTTTTTCTTTTTTGCTCTGATTCTTCTGGTCGTAATTATCAGTTATCTCTGGCGGTTCAGCCAAACGCTGCCCGATTACCGGCAGTTGGAGAAATATGAACCGGCGGTAACGACGCGGTTGTTTGCCGGTGATGGCCAGTTGCTGAAAGAATATGCGGTGGAACAGCGGTTGTTTATGCCGGTCGGCAAAATTCCCGACCGCGTTAAGCAGGCTTTTATCGCCGCCGAAGACAAAAACTTTTATACTCACTCGGGAATTGATTATTTCGGAATTATACGCGCGATCTTGCGCAATGTCAAAAATATCGGCAGCGGACGTCGTCCCTCTGGCGCATCGACCATAACCCAGCAGGTCGCCAAAAACTTTTTGCTTTCTTCCGAAGTTTCTTACGTGCGCAAAATCAAAGAAGCGTTGTTGTCCTGGCGGATTGAACAGGCTTTTTCCAAAGATCATATTCTGGAATTGTACTTGAACGAAATTTATCTCGGTAACCGTTCTTACGGGGTGGCGGCTGCGGCACTGAACTATTTTGACAAGCCGTTGGCCGAACTCACGGTAGAAGAAGCCGCTTATCTGGCCGCGCTGCCAAAGGGACCGAACAATTACAATCCTCATACCCGTCATGAAGCGGCAGTGGGGCGTCGCAATTGGGTGATCGGCCGTATGCTTGAAGAAGGCTATATTGACGAAGTGACGGCCGAAGAGGCCAAAGCCCAGCCGTTGAAAGTGGTTGAACGGGATAACCGCTTCCTCAAACATGCCGATTATTTCAGCGAAGAGACCCGGCGGGTGATTGAAAAACAGTTTGGCGAAGAAGCCCTGAACGAAGGCGGCCTCATCGTCCGTACGACCGTCGATCCCAAGTTGCAGGAAATTGCTACCCGAGTTTTCCGCGAAGAACTGCAAAACTACGATCGCCGCCACGGGTGGCGGGGCGCTTCGGCCAACATTGCACTTGAAGACGATTATATGTCGGTGCTTCAAAAAACCGATTTGCCGTCCGGTGCCGACAAATCATGGCAAAAAGCAGTGGTTACGCTGGTCAATAATGCTCAGGCGCAAATAAAGACGGCGGACGGCACTGACGGAGTCATTCCGCTTTCGGTGCTTTCGTGGGCTGGCAAAAATTTGCCGAACCAGGCGGTGGGCAACGCGCCGAAATCGGTTAAAGAAGTACTGAACGCCGGTGATGTGGTTTGGGTTGAAAAAATTAGTGAGGAGAAAATCAAAAAACAAAAATTGCCGGCTTCTGCTTATAATTTGCGCCAGGTCCCCGACGTTGACGGTGGTCTGATTGCGATTGATCCGCATACCGGCAGAGTTTTGGCTATGGTCGGCGGTTATTCTTATCAGCGCTCGCAATTTAATCGTGCCACTCAGGCACGTCGGCAAACCGGTTCTTCTTTTAAACCTTTTGTATATCTTTGCGCATTGGAAAACGGCTATTCGCCCACCGATCTGATTTTGGATGCACCGTTTGTGCTGGATCAGGGGGCGGGATTGCCAAAGTGGAAACCTGTCAATTATTCCAAAAAGTTTTACGGTCTGATGACGCTGCGTGAAGGTATTGAAAAATCGCGCAATCTGATGACAGTACGTTTGGCCCAGGAAGTGGGAATGGATAAAATTTCCGCTTTTACCAAAAAAGCCGGCATTAATAAAAATCTGCCGAAATTGTTGTCAATGTCGTTAGGTGCCGGAGAGACACGGCTGATGGATTTGACCGCCGCCTATGCAGAAATTGTCAACGGCGGCAAGAAAGTGACACCTTACCTGATTGAACGTATTCAGGATCGTTACGGACGCACAATACTCAAACAGGATGACCGGGTTTGTGGTGATTGCAATTATGATGTCTGGCAGGAAGACACGATGCCGGTTCTTCAGGATAACCGGGAACAGTTGTTTGACAGCCTTTCTGCTTATCAGATGACATCAATTCTCGAAGGCGTGGCGGTGCGCGGCACCGGGGCCCGTTTGCGGGCTTTGAAAAAACATCTCGGCGGCAAAACAGGAACCACCAACGACAACAAAGAAGGTTGGTTTGTCGGTTTTTCGCCTGATCTGGTAGTCGGAACATATGTCGGGTTTGACGAGCCGCGTTCGCTGGGACGCCGTGAAACCGGTGCCAGCGCGGCGTTGCCGATTTTTTACCGTTTTATGGAAGAAGCCCTCAAAGATCAGCCCGATATTCCGTTCCGTATTCCGGCCGGCATCAAACTGGTGCGCATCAACTATCACACCGGCAAGCCGGCTGTGCCCGGAGATTCTGTGGTTATAACCGAAGCCCTCAAGCCGGAATTCAGCTTTGACAAAGCGGCCCAGCGGGTTGTCGGTGGCAATTCCGATGACGAAGAAAGCAGCGGTCGCGGTGATTTTAAACAATTCGGAAATTCGGACGAAGCCGAAAATTTCCAGTTGGGAACTCAATATTAATCATCTTAATTGAAGGAAGAAACATGCAGGCAGAAGTTTTATCGCTTATTGAAGAAATCAGGCAGTCGCTGGCACTGCTGAGGAGGTCTCTTTGACTATGACAATGCAGTCTTGCGGTTGGAGGAACTCAATGCGCTGACAGCGGCGCCGGAATTATGGAATGATGCGGCGCGGGCGCAGAAACTGTTGAGCGAGAAAAATGCGCTGGAAGAAAATCTGACTTCGTTTCAGCAAACCGAAAGCTCGTTAAAAGATCTGACAGAGCTTTGTGAACTGGCAGAGGAAGAAAATAATCAGGAACTGGTGGATGACATCATTGTCCAACTTCGCGAACTCAAAGCCCACAGCCGCCGCGGCGAGCTGGAAGCTTTGCTTTCCGGCGAAGCGGACAAAGACGACGCTTTTCTGGAAATCCATGCCGGCAGTGGCGGCACCGAAGCTCAGGATTGGGCGGAAATGCTGCTGAGAATGTATACGCGCTGGGCCGAGGCTCATCATTATAAAGTTGAATATGTCGAAGAAGCGGAAGGCGATGTGGCCGGTTTGAAATCGGTCACGATTAAGATCGGCGGTCATAATGCCTACGGTTGGCTCAAATCAGAAAGCGGTGTTCACCGTTTGGTGCGTATTTCGCCTTTTGACAGTAATGCCCGTCGCCATACCAGTTTTGCTTCGGTAGGAGTTTATCCGGATATTGACGATGAAATACACATCGAAATCAACGAGTCCGATTGTCGGGTAGACACGTATCGTGCTTCGGGGGCCGGGGGACAGCATATTAATAAGACCGATTCGGCAGTGCGGATTACCCATATCCCGACCGGCATCGTCGTCCAGTGTCAAAATCAGCGTTCTCAGTTTCAGAACCGTGATGCGGCTTGGAAAATGCTGCGTTCGCGCTTATATGAAATGGAGTTGAAAAAACGTGAAGCTGCCGCCGAAAGCGAACGCGACACCCAGGGAGACAACGGTTGGGGTTATCAGATCCGTTCTTATGTTCTGCAACCCTACAAGTTGATTAAGGATTTGCGTACAGGGGTTGAAAATTCGGATGCCAAAGCGGTGTTGGACGGTGACATAGACTTGTTTTTGGAAGCGGCTTTGGCTGATAAGGTAAGCAATAAATGAAAAAAGTGTCCAACCGGCTCTATATTGCCCGCAAAATCTTTGACTATACGGTTGTGCTGCTGCTGATCGGACTGTTGCTGTTCATTTGGCAGTTGTACCGCGGACCGATTACGGTTCCGTTCCTGAAGCCGTATATCATCGCTGCCCTCAATCAGGACAATGAAAACGCGGAAGTTACGGTGGACAGTGTGAATATTGAACTGGTCCGTTCGATTAAACCGATCAAAATTATTGCCCGCAATGTTGTTTATGAAGAAAATAACGGCCATATGCAGGTAAACGCTCCCGACGTTGCGGTCTCGTTCAGCATCAAAGCGCTTTTGCAAGGCGTGATTGCGCCGAGTTCGATCGAAGTAAATAATCCGTCGGTTTATATTTTTACCGATTACGGTGTGCAGGACAAAAACAAGGCTTCGGAAGTCAGCCGTCGCCAGATCGACTATTATGTGACGGCTTTTGAAGAATTTTTGGAACGTTTTAATTCTCCCGACCGCACTTATTCGGAAAGCTATATCAATGATATTGCCATTAACAACGGCAAAGTGGAGTTTCATGAAATCGATTTGGGACGCAAATGGGAATTTGCCGATCTGAATTATCGTTTTGAACGTAATTTCAGTGATATCGAAACCGAAATCGGCGGAGCGGTCAAACTGCGCGACAAGTTGGTGAATGTGGGAATGGAAGCACGTTACCGACCGTCGGATAACCGGTTGGCGGCACAGATTTATTTTTCCGATCTGGTACCGGCAGACATTGTTGATACTTATGTTGACGGCAGCGGCAGACGCGACTGGTACAATGTTAACCTGCCGATCAACGGTAAAGTTGCGGTACTAATCAATTTTAACGAATTTCTGAAAAATCGCGACAACCTGATTGAGGCGGTAGACACTGCGTTGGAAAAAATCAAATTCCAAACCGAAGGCGGTCGCGGTTATATTTTGTTTGATGCCGAAGACGAAGCCTCGAAATATGACATTTCTTCCTTTATGCTTGAAGGAGAAATAAACGGTGGTTTAGACAGGGTTGCGGTAAAAAACGCCGATTTTTATCTTGGGGCGCAAAAGGTAACGCTCGACTTCAATGTTTCGGGGCTGGCGGATTATTTGCTGAAAAACTCCAAGAAAAACCTTAAATTGTCACTGACTGCAGCCATTAAGAAGTTGAAGCTTGATGAGTTGTACACTTATTGGCCGCGTTATATTGCACCCGATGCCTGGGAATGGTGCAAAGACAGTATTTTCGGCGGTGATGCTCGGGATGCCCGTTTTAAATTTGATTTTGGCTATGACAAAAAGAGCAAAAAGTTTGGTTTGTCCGATTTGAGCGGCGGCGCCTATATTGCCGATTCCAATCTACGTTATATTAATACGATGCCGATGGTCAAAAACGTCTACGGCCAGTTTTCGGTCACACCCGGCAGCATTAACATTGCGTTGGATAAAGCTGTTTCCGACGGCATCATGCTCAATGAAGGAAACGTGCGGATTTATGATCTTGACAAATATAACAATTACATCGATATCCGGCTGGTTTCCGCCTCATCAATCAGCGACGCTCTTCGTCTGATTGATCATCAGCCGCTGGCTTTTACATCACAGATGGGGTTGAAACCGGACATGATTGAAGGAGAAGCGGAAACCGAATTAAAACTTAATTTCGAATTGAAAAAAGATCTCGATTATGACGACGTTAAGGTAGCCGTTCGCTCAAAATTGCGTAATGTACGGATAAAAGACGCTTTGGACGGTCGGTCGGTTACGGCGGAAGATCTGCTTTTGCAGGTTGACAACCAGGGGATGTTGGTCACCGGCAAAGCCGGTTTTGACGGTGTGCCGTTAAATGTGGTGTGGGACGAAAACTTTAAGCAAAATAAAGATTATCGCAGCCGTTATAAAATAAATCTGAAAATGGATGCGGCCACTGCCAAAAAACTGGGAGTGGATTATGCAATGCTGAAAGCGCCGTATTTTGAAGGTACGGCGGATATTGATGCCGTTGCAACCGTAGCGCATAATGACGATCTGACGATAGACCTCAAAGCGGCGTTGGGGCGCTCGGCGATGAACTACAGTTTTCTCGGTTTTGTTAAACATTACGGTGCGCCGGCAGATCTTACCGCCCGGTTGGTGCTGAAAAAAGGGAAATTGACCGCAATTCCGAATTTCAAGTTGCATAAAAACGGTTTTGACATTGCCGGCAAAGTCAATTTTGACCGGTCAGGCAATTTGCGGGTGGTGGATATTGAGAATATCAAGGGGCCCAAAACCCGTGCCAGTGCCAAGATCGAAATGCCGGCTTCTAAAAAAGGCATTGCTAAAATCAATATTTCGGGCAACAGTTATGATTTGTCGGAGTTCTTTAACCGTAGCGAAAAAGAAACTTCAGGCAGCAGCAATGACGATTCCGGGTGGGAAAATACGCCCGATGTTGATATAAATATTGCCGTTAACCGCCTGTGGACCAACTCGGACGTATCGGTAACCGGTTTTGCAGGCAGTGCGCAGTTGCGTAACGGCGTCGGGGTACACGAGATTCATATGATCGGCAATTATGACAATAACCGAAGCATGAATTTGAAAGTTGACTATGTTCCGCGCCCCAACAAAGAATGGCTATTGTCCATCAGCAGCAATCATGCCGGAAATACGCTGCGTTTTTTAAGGATATATAACGACATGCACGGCGGCAATTTGCAAATCGAAGCTAAACGCGGCGCGGACAAACAGTTTATTGGTCATGCCAAAATCCGCGATTTCAGCCTTCATAACACGCCGGTACTGGCCAAGCTTCTGACGGTGGCGTCGTTTACCGGCATGGTTGACTTGCTGACCGGGGAGGGAATGACGTTTTCTCATTTTGATGCCCCGTTTAAATATCGAAATCATATATTATCTGTAAAAAATGCTAAGACTTACGGCAACGTGTTAGGCTTGACTTTCAGCGGTGCGTATAACACCGCCAACGAGGATATTAGCATCAAGGGGATGATTGCTCCGGCTTACGGACTAAACACGATGATCGGGAGAATTCCGCTGGTCGGAAACCTGTTGGCAGGAAAAGATGGAACCGTATTTGCGGCTAATTATTCGATTACCGGCACTTCCTCCAACCCCAAAGTCAGTCTTAATCCGCTTTCGGCCTTGAGTCCGAACTCGTTAAAAGATGCGGTAGCTTCGGTTTTCGGAGGAGATGACAATGACGGATTCTAAGTATAAAATCGGCATAGACTTTCACGGCGTTATTACGGAGGCACCGGTTTTTTTTCGCGATTTTGCGGCGTTGGCGTTGGATAAAGGATATGAAATTTATGTTATTTCCGGTGGTCCGCATTTGGTGGTTCAAAACTTTCTGAACGCGTGGCATATCGGCTATAATCATATTTTTTCGCTGATTGATCATTTTGCCAGCCGCGGTCAGGTAAAATATTTTTCCAACGGCAATTTTAAGGTTCCCGACGAGTTGTGGAATACGGCGAAGGCCGAATATTGCCTTAAAAACCACATTGATATCCAAATTGACGATACTCCCAACTATGGCGCTTCGTTTTCAACGCCGTTTTGTTGTTACAATCCCCAAACCCATACTTGTGAGATCGGTGGCAGAACGATTGATTTCAATACGTCTCCGGCGCGTTCATTAGAAGAAATAGAACATTTTTTACAACAAAAAAATTAAGGCTGAATCAACACCCCCGATTTTCGGGGGTGTGTTTGTTCTGCCTGACCGGCAGCAAAAACCCCTCTCGGATGAGAGGGGCTTTTTGGTTTGGTTTTCCTTACCAGCTGTAGCTGAGGCCGAGACCGACGGTCGACGCT
>UQCS01000040.1 GCA_900539605.1 uncultured Azospirillum sp.
TGCTCGGACGGATGAAAAGCTTTGTCAGAAAAGCCGTCGACTGCTGTATCGAATAGAAAACACACGCTTTGCAAAACCGGTTCGGAGGCACGCTTCCCAGAGCCGGTTTTGTTATTGAAATATTAAGTTTTATGCTGTAATCTTATGCCAATTTATATATTTAAATATTCTGGAAGTATGAAATGATTCGTAAAAACAAAGCTGAAAATCCTTCTGTCGAAGAAAATGATAACACTTGGCTCGGCAGCAATCTCTATCGTCTGATGCTGGTGGTGACGGTTGTCTGGTTTGCGATTGTCCTGATTTATATTACCCAGTTTTTTGGCTGGTCAAATTTGTTTTTGATGATGCCGGACGAATTCGGCGGTTTTTTGGCCGGGGCAACCCTGCCGCTGGCGCTGATCTGGGTGGGAATGGCCTATGTTGACCGCAGTGCCGCTTTTAAACGGGAAGCCAAGTTTTTGCGGGCGTATATGAATCAGCTGGTTTATCCTGAAGAGGGCGGTGCCGCAACCGCCAAGGCAATGTCCGAAGCGATTCGTTCTCAGGTGTCAGAACTCCAGGAAGTCACCAAGCTGGCGATGAGTCAAACTTCGATGATTAAAAAAGAACTGGATGAACGAGTTGATGATTTTGCCAGTTTGGTACGGGTGCTGGATAATTATTCCACCAAAAGTATTGTCGAATTGACCAACGGTGTCAAAACGCTGACCAAGAGTTTTGACGGCGTTACCGACAAAGCTTTCAAAACCACAAAAGATTTGAACAACTGCATCAGTGAGTTTTCCGAAGTGGCCGGACGGTTGCAGGGCGACATCAACGGTATTGTTGACAATCTGTTGCCGGGCATGCATGAAATTAAAAATTCGGCCGATATTATCCAGAATGTTGCCGAAACCAGTTCGCGCCAGATTATTGAAGCCAGCGAAAACATTAAGTCTTACGGCAGCGTTTCCGAAGAAAATTTCAATCTGGTGTTTGAAAAAATCGAGGCCCAGAGCAAATATTTGGAAAATATTACCGAAAAAGCCGTGGCAAGCACCAAAACGGTCAGCGAAACTTTCCGTTCGGTATCGTCTGAACTGGATCAACTGGTTGAAATTCGCAGCCGGCAGGCGGTTGAATATGCCGAAGCCATGGACAGCGGCATGCAGGAAGTTTATCGCAAAATTGCCGAACACAGCAACTTGTTTGCTTCCGAAGCCGAAAAAATTATTGCACAGACCGCGTTGGTGGAAAATAATATTTCCTCTCAGGCCGATGAGCTGAAAAATATTTCCGATACGGTTTCCGAAAGTTTGCGTAACGCCGAAGCTTCGCTGAACGCCGGCTTTGACGATTTGGACGAACGCAGCACTCAGGCGGTGCAAAATCTGCGCGAAGTCGTTGATACCGTTAAAGTCAAGACCGAAAACCTGATCACCTTTACCGATGTTGCCTGCAGCAAACTGAACAGCGGCAGTGATACGATTGCCGAACGTTACCGGGAGTTGCAGGGTGTGAGCGGCGAAGTCCAAAATGCTCTTGACGATGTCAATGCCCGTTTCGGTCGCAGCATTGCCGAAGTTCGTACGGCCGTTGACGATATGACCGGAAAGCTGAGCGAAGTTGGCGATGCCGTGATGATGCAGTCGGAAAAATTGAACGAAACCGGCAACATGGCAGTGGCTCAAAGCCGTCTGGCCGAGAACTCGCTTGCCGAACAACACAGCAATATCAGCGGCTCCCTGGCAAAGATCGAAGAAATCCGATCTGAACTGGCCCGTCAGATTGAAGAACTTTCGACCGCAGCGCAAAAAATTGCCGGAGATACCGGAGAAGCGGTGGCACAACTCAGAGAAACACTTGAAGATTCTCTTAGAGCTTCCACGGATGTGGTGGACCAAACCCGTAAAATTAACGACAGCCTGGAAGCCGAAGTCAAACGACTTGACGAAGCGGCCGATGCTGCCGTTGAAAAAGTGTCGGGACTGGAAAATACGGTTGCAGCCCAAAGCGACAGCCTACGCAGCCTGATCGGCGATGTTGACGAACATACGGTTCAAATCGCCGCCGTAATGGAAAAACATGCCGATGCGGTCAATGAAGCAACCGGCGGTTTCTCCAAGCAGTTTGCCGAAATTGTTTCAACCTTTGAGGGGCAGTCCGAATTGTTTAATTCGGTAGCGGAAAACACCGCCGGTGTTAGCCGGACCATTCGTGAGCAAATTGCCGCCATCGGCGAAAGTGCTGACAGCGTCTTTGCCAAAATGTCCGCGTTGGAAGAAGAAGTGGAAAGACGCGGTTCCGCCGTGGCCGACAAGTCGAATGTGGCGATTGATAAATTGAGTGAAATCGACCAGGCAATTGCCGAACGGATTCTTAAACTTGATCAAGACCTCTCCGACGTATCGGGACGCCAGACGCAAATTGCCGACAGTATTGTCGCCGGTCTGCAGCAATTTGGCCAAATCGTCGAACAGGCGAAAAACGGTGCCGACGATGCCGCGGCTTCAATTGTTAACAGCATGGCCGAAGGACTGGAACAGTTTAATCGCATTGCCGGTCAGACCAAAAACGATGCCGGGGAAACGGCTGATCAGATTGTGGAACGGCTTGGTGCCGGGCTCGAAACCTTTAATCTTGCAATTAGCGATTCCCGGATCGGTTCGGACGATGCCGCGGCTGCCATTGCCGAAAATACGGCTCGTATCCGAGAAGTTCATCAGGCTTTCGGTAGCGACTTTACGGCGTTGGCCGGCGAAATGGAAAGTTATGCTTCGCGAATTGACGGTTCGGTTGAACAAATCCGCAATCAGGGCGTTGAAATCAATCACAACTTTGGTGCGTTGGTTGAACAAATGCAGCATCAGGGCAGCCAGATTAATACCGTATTTAACAATATCGGCGAACAAATTAAAGCGCAGAGCGCGGTTATTAACGATAATTTCAGCCGCCAGCGCGAAGACTTGATGGATGCGGTCAACCTTGTCAGTGCTCAGACCCGTCTCGGTGAAGCGGCCTTGAATCAGCAGTATAAATGTCTGATGGACGTTTCCGACGCCGTTTCGCATAAAATGAACGGTCTCAGCGAACAGTTCAAAACTGATGTGAACGGTTTGTATGACAATGCAGCCCGTTTGGCCGGCGAAGTTTCGGCTCTTTCTGAACGGCTGCTGCAAATCGGTGACAGCGTTCAAAAAACAGCCGGCAACTCAATTGCCGATATTGAACACGTCAATCAGGCGTTGGCGCTTTGTTCCGAAGATCTTAACCGTGCAACCGACAGTGCTGCTGCTAACATGAATAAAGTGGCCGAAGATTATCAGCAGTGTCTGACCGGCTTTAATGCGGTTGCCAACGATGCCGGACGCAGCCTGACCGAAGCGACCGGCCTGATAGCGGTTCAAAACGACAAAATGGTTCAGATTTCCGAAGATACCAAAGCCTTGGTCGATTATTTCAACGGTTTGATGAACAATGCTTCCGACCAGTTGATTGATAAAGCTAATCTGGCCCATGATAAAATACGTGAGTTGGGTGAGAGTTTGCAGTCTTTGAGCAGACAGCTGGAGGAAGCCGCCGGTTCCAGCGCTCAGCATTTTGCTGCTTCGGGTGACAGTTTGCGGTCAACGATCATCGAGATCATGTCCAACGCCGAACGAATTTCGGGTGAGATTAAAACTGCCAACGAAGTATTTGCCCGACAATCGGACAATCTGCAGACAACGGCCGACGAAACTTTGTCCAAAGTCAGCGACGTTATGGGAACTTTCAGTGGCAGTCTGGAAGAATTTACCGCCAAAAGCAATGCGATCGTTGCCAGTACCGATAGCTTTAACGGCGTAATCAAGAAACAAATTGAGCTGCTGGATATCGGTGCTAAACAGGCTGGCAGCGAGTTAGCGGAGATTGAAAAGCGTTATCGCGAAATGAAGGTGGAAAACTTCCTGAAAAATGCCACCTCGATTATTGAAAAACTCGAAACCCTTGCAGTTGACATCAATATGATTTTCAACCCCGAAAGTCAGGACAAATTGTGGCAGAAATACTACGAAGGAGATACTGACGTTTTTGTTCGTTATCTTTCCCGTACCATGAGCCGCAAGCAGGTGATTGCGATTAAGGAAGAGTTCGAAAGAAATGCCGAATTCCGTAAAATGGTCAATGCCTATACCAGCGAGTTTGAAGAATTGATCAATCGTGCCCGCAGTTGCGAAAAGTCGGGAATTTTGCTGTCGGTTATTTCTGGAGCCGATATCGGCAAAATTTACTATGTGATTGCCCGCGCTCTTGATAAGTTAAATTAAAACAATGCAGATACTCGATTTTGACAGTCAGGTATTTTTGGCACCGATGGCCGGTATTACAGACCGGCCTTTTCGGCAATTGACAGCTTCGTTTGGTGGCGGAAATATCGTTTCGGAAATGGTTGCCATCAATGCGTTGGAGCGCCAAAACCCCAAAACCTGCAAAATTGCGGATGTTCGTGATGAGCCGTACCCGGTGACCGTACAACTGGTTGGCAGCGATCCGAAGTTGTTTGCTGAAGCCGCCCGGCTGGCAGCGGATCTCGGCGCCCATAACCTAGACATTAACATGGGATGCCCGGTAAGAAAAATTGTTAACAATAATGCCGGTTCTGCCCTGATGCGGGATCCGCTTCTGGCATCGAGGATAATCGGCGCGGTTGCGGCGGCAACCCCGTTGAAGGTCAGCGTCAAGTTTCGCAAAGGCTGGGACCACGAGCATGTCAATGCGGTAGAATTTGCCAAAATGTGTGAAGACAGCGGAGCGGCGTATGTTACCATACACGGACGAACCCGCAGTGACTTTTATGCAGGAGCCGCTGATTGGGATATTATTGCAGCGGTCAAAAATGCAGTAAAAATTCCGGTGGTGGCCAACGGAGACGTAACCGACGGTGCTTCGGCCCGCCAAATTCTCGAATATACCGGTGCCGACGCCCTGATGGTTGGGCGGGCGGCTCTCGGTGCACCGTGGCTGATTGCGCAGATTGATGCTTATTTGAAACAGGGAACCGAACCCGCAGCGCCGGACCAGTTGCAGATCAAACAGATTTTGTTGCGTCACATCAGTCTGTTGCGCGATTATTACGGCGAACGGACGGCTTTGCAGTTGTCTCGAAAATATGTTTGCTGGTATTGTAAGGGTTTGCATGATGCCAAGCGGTTTCGCGAACAATATACCCGCATTAATGACTTAAATCAGGCGTTGGCGGCGGTAGAGGACTATTTTGATCTTCAAGCCGCGGGTACAAAGGAAGAGGAAGCATGAAAATAATTGTCGGAGGTGCCGGTAACGTCGGCAAAAGTATCGTGGCTTATCTGAGCCGCGGCAACAACGACGTAGTTGTTATCGACGATAACGAAAAGAATTTGAATGAAGTAGCCCGGCAATGGGATATTATGCCGATTTTAGGTTCGGTTGCCCATCCTGATATTTTGCAAAAGGCAGAAGCAGGCAAAACCGATCTGCTGATTGCCGCGACCGGCAGTGACGAAGTTAATATGATTGCGTGTCAGGCCGCTTATTCACTGTTTAATATTCCCCGCAAAGTGGCGCGCATCAGTGCCCGGGTTTATTTAAAAGCGGCGTGGGGCGGCCTGTTCGGTGATCATGATATTCCGGTTGACCTGGCAGTTTCACCGGAGTATGAAATTTCCAAGGCTATCAAACGCATTTTGGGCTATCCGGGAATATCGGGTATTTATCCGCTGGCGGATAAAAAATTGCTATTGTTGTCTTTTCGCTGTCCCAAAAAATCACCGTTGCTGCAAATTCCGCTGGACCATCTGGAACGTGCGGACCCCGATTTGCACATAACCGTTGTTAACATTATCCGTAACGGACGCGGTTTTATCCCCGGCAACGACGATACATTTCATGTCGGGGACGAAATTAATCTGCTGGTTGCGGCAGACGAAGTCGAAACGGTTATACACAGTTTTGGACTGGAGCGTAAAGAAAACGAGCAGGTGGTCATTTTCGGCGGTGGTCAGTTGGTTGCCTATTTGGCGGAAGCACTGGAAGATGATGACAATATTGTCAGTTGCCGGGTTATTGACGAAGATGCGCACAGCGCGGCGCGTTTGGCCGGTCAACTGAACAAAACGGCGGTTTTTCATGGCTCGATGATGAGCGATGTTGTCCTTTCGGAAGCAGGAATCGCAACTGCCGATGCTGCAGTTGCCGTCACCGGAGAAGACAAAGACAATATCATTGCCACCATGATTGCCAAACGCAACGGGGTCGAAAACACAATTGCGCTGGTTAACTCGCGTTCATACAACACACAGATTATCAATATGGGCGAAAACATTCTGATTGACCGTACTTCCATTACCATTTCCGCCATTTTGAAAGAATTGCGCAAAGTACGGCTCAATCAGGCATATTCTCTCGGATTGTCGGGTGAAGTGTGGGAAATTGCGGTTGATGACAATTCGCCGCTAATTGGTTCGGCGTTTTCGGAGCTCAATCTGCCGCAGGAAAGCAGAATTTGCGCTCTGTACCGCAAAGGAGAAATTCGTCTGGCGCCGTTTGTCCGGGAACATTTGGAAGTCGGGGACGTACTGATATTTTTTGTGGCGCCGTCGGCAATTCGCCGGGCCGAAAAAATCTTTGTATAATTATCCCCTTGCTTAACAAACATTTCTTTACTATTTTGATAAAATAGGGTTACAATCCGAATTGTGCAATAATAATATAAGGAAAAAACAATGTCACAAAATGTTCAGGAAGACTTTTTAGGCGATATTCGGAAAAATGAAATTGCCGTAACGGTTTTTCTTATTAACGGTGTCAAACTGCAGGGCGTCATCACATGGTTTGACGAGGCGTCGATTCTGCTTCGCCGTGACGGCCATACCCAGTTGATTTATAAACACGCGGTATCGACGATTATGCCGAGCGCGGCGGTTGAAATTGTTTCAAAAACAGCCGAAGAGTAGATTTTGGCTGAGTATGTTGCCGAAATTCCGGCGCTAAAAGCTGCCGTTATCTATCCGCAGGCAGTAGGGCGGCCAGTGTCGTTTTATCCCGAACAGCGGTTGGCTGAAACGGTCGGACTTGCAGCAGCAATCAATCTTGATGTCTGTCACAGCGAGATTGTACGCATCCGCCAAATTCGTCCCGATGCTTATTTCGGCAGCGGCCTGACAGAACGTTTGCGGGAAATCGTAGCAGAGCGGAAAATTGAACTGTTGGTTGTCGATGCCGATTTAACCCCGATCCAACAACGCAATTTGGAAAAAGCGCTGAATTTGAAAGTTATTGACCGCACGGCTCTGATTCTGGAAATTTTCGGCGAGCGTGCCCAAACCCGGGAAGGCTGTCTGCAGGTTGAATTGGCTCATCTGACTTATCAACGCAGCCGTTTGGTGCGCAGCTGGACCCATTTGGAAAGGCAACGGGGCGGGGCCGGTTTTTTGGGCGGTCCGGGCGAAACCCAAATTGAGCTTGACCGACGGATCATTGACGATAAAATTGTCAAAATCAAAAAAGCGTTGGAGAAAATCAAACAAACCCGGGGATTGCAACGCAACGCCCGCAAACGGGTGCCTTATCCGGTGGTGGCGTTGGTCGGTTATACCAACACCGGAAAATCAACTTTGTTCAATCGCCTGACGGCCGCTCGAGTATTTGCCGAAGACCTGTTGTTTGCAACTCTCGATACAACGATGCGGCGTTTGAAACTGCCGTCCGGCCGCGAAGTTATCCTTTCCGATACCGTCGGTTTTATTTCTGACTTGCCGCATGAGCTGGTGATGGCCTTTCGCGCCACTTTGGAAGAGGTTTTGGAAGCCGATGTTATAGTTCAGGTGTTGGATGCCACCAACCCCGATTTCAAACAGCAGCGTAGGGACGTGTTGGAAGTGTTGCATGGTTTGGGTTTGGATAAAATCGAATATCAGGACAATTATCTTGAGGTTTATAATAAAGTAGACTTGCTGCCCTCATTTATCGCACCGCCGGCGGCAGTGACCGTCTCGGCGCTCAACGGAGAGGGATGTGACCGGCTTTTGCAGCGGTTGGACGATATTTTATCCGCCGGAAGCGCAATCGTCAGCGTTGATGTTGCGGCTGCAGACGGTAAAATGCTGGCATGGTTGCATCAAAACGGCGAAGTCGTGGCTTGTCGTCAGGAAGGCGAAAAACTGCATTTGGAAGTTAAGATGGATCCGGCAGTGCAAAACCGTTTAAATGCGATGTTAAAACAATCCTCTGATTGAAAAAGCTTTTTTCACGCCTATATCAAGGCGGAAAACAGTTTAGTGAGGAGAGTTTTGATGCTGGTTTTGCTGTGTGCTTTTATTTTGACGGCCTGTTCGTCGGTTCCGGATTATAACGAACAGCTGCAAGGCTGGGTGGGAGTGTCGGAAGAACATCTGATTGATAATTGGGGAATGCCCGACAATTCGTTTATGGTGGATCAGAATACCAAGGTGGTCACGTATGTAGAACTTGATAAAAAAGGGCGTCGCGATGCTTATCCCAACCTGATCGATTATCCGGCGATATCGCAACCGAACCTTCCCGGTCCCGATCCGGATCGCCAAGATGTTGAGTACTGTAAAATTTCGTTTACCATCAGCGGCAATATTGTGACCGGTTACAATTATAACGGTGACGATTGCACCGGATTTATTCTTGAAGCTCAGGGATTAAATTAGAACGCAGGCGTAAAGCACGGCAAAAAAGTGCATGACCGTTCCTGGCAAAACCATAAAATGCCACACGGCATGGGTATATTTTTTGCTTTTCCAAATGTAAAAGAAGACTCCGAGAGTATAGAAAAGGCCCCCGAGGACCAGGAAAACCGCGCCAGTGGCGCTGATTGAGGCAAATAATTGTTTGGAAGCGAAGACAATCATCCAGCCCATAATCAGGTACAAGGATATCGACCAGATTTTGGTTCCGCTTCCCGAAGTTACCAGTTTTAAAACGGTTCCGGCAACGGCAAGACTTCAGATGATTCCGAAAATCGACCAGCCGACCGTCCCCCGCAGATTGACCAGCAAAAACGGCGTATAACTGCCGGCAATCAGGTAATAAATGGCAATATGGTCAAATTTTTTAAGGATCTTTTTGGCATGCGGGTAGGGAATGGCATGATAAAGCGTCGAAGCCGTATAAAGCAGAATCATTGACACACCGAAAACAGCGGTGGAAACAATGGTCCATACATCGCCGTAACGAGCTGAAAAAACCAACCAGAATAGTCAGTGCCGCGACACTCAGGACAATACCGATGCCGTGGATGAGGCTGTGGCAAATTTCTTCCCCGCTGGTATACGGGCGTGTTACGGAGGCGCTGTTCATGATTTATATCTCCCTGAAAATATTTATGATTTAAACATAAGAGCAAAATGTTGGCCGGTCAAGCGATTAAGTTAACAAAAAACTAAACTTTGCCGCCTATAGTAAAGCATATCAATCAAAAAAGAGGTGTGCGATGTTGTTAAGTCAGATATTGTCGGGTGTTCCGACAGCCGAAGGAGAATGGTCGGATGTTGAAATCACTACAGTAGAAATTGATTCCCGCAAAGTCGAACCGGGAGCACTGTTTATTGCTTTGAACGGCAGCTGTTCGGACGGACGAAAATATATTCCGGATGCGGTGGCCAAGGGTGCGGCGGCAATACTTTATGACGGAGATTATCTGCTGCCGGCGGAAACAGCTTCCACAGTTTTTGTGAAAACGCTCGGAGATATGCGGGAAAACGTTGCCCGTGCCGCGGCCAACTTCTATAAACCGTTGCCGCCTTATATATCGGCTATTACCGGGACCAACGGTAAAACCTCGATTGCTGATTTTACCCGTCAGCTGATGCGTCATCTCGGTTATTCGTCGGCCAGTATCGGAACGATCGGCGTCGTTTCCGACGCGGCGGAAAATATCGAAACCCTGACGACGCCGGACAGCGTAACCCTGCATCGGATTTTGCGTGAGTTGGCACAAAAGGGAGTTGAATATGTCTCGCTCGAAGCTTCGAGCATCGGTATTGAACAGCATCGATTGGACGGTCTCAAGATCAAAGTTGCCGGCTTTACCAACTTTACCCAGGATCATCTGGATTATCATCAGACGATGGAAAATTATCTGCAAGCCAAAGAACTGCTTTTTTCCCGGGTTATGGAGGCGGATGGTACGGCTGTTCTCAATGCCGATATAGCCGAATTTGACCGGTTGTCGCAGCTTTGCCGCCAGCGCGGGATCCGGATAATGTCATATGGTAATAGAGGAAAAGAACTGAAAATTGTTTCCCGGCAGCCGCATGCGGCCGGACAAACGCTGGAAACCGAGATTTTAGGGCAGCGTTACCGGCTTGAATTGCCGCTGATCGGAGAATTTCAGGCGATGAACGTATTGTGCGCGGTGGGAATGGTGATTGCCTTACACGGGTTTTCGGGAAAGATAATCGATTATCTTCCGTCGGTCAAAGGTGCACCCGGGCGGCTTGATCTAGCCGGTCGTCTAAAAAACGGGGCCGGGGTTTATATTGATTATGCCCATACACCCGATGCGTTGGAAAATGTGTTGAAAACAATGCGCCACCACACTGAGAAAAAATTGTGGGTTGTCTTTGGCTGCGGTGGTGACCGTGACAAGTTGAAACGTCCGCTGATGGGAAAAATAGCTTGTGAACTGGCAGACCGGGTGGTTGTAACGGATGATAATCCGCGAACTGAAGATGCCGCCGAAATCCGCCGCCAAATTATGGCGGAATGTCCCGAGGCGGCAGAAATCGGTGACCGGGTTGCCGCAATTGAATATGCTGTTTCGCAACTTGAGGCAGGAGATATGTTGGTGATCGCCGGAAAAGGGCATGAAAACGGCCAGAAAATCGGCGATCATGTTATTCCGATGAATGACATGGAAGAAGCGACCAAAGCAATTGCCAAAAGTCAGAGATAATTTTTTGTTATTTTTATAAGAAACTCCCCGATTTCCGGGGAGTTTTTTTGTATTTAACTGCCTCAAAAAAAGGATCGTTTTTTTGATACGCCTTAAGTCTAATTGATGATAATTAAAAAAGCAAACATAAATCATTACAAAATAACAAATTTATTTAAAATCCGATATCGGCGTTTGGTCATAGCAAAAAAACGATCGTTTAAATGCATTTAAATGAGGATTGTGTACGATGACTAAATATACTTCTTTGGCAATTGCATTAACGGCAACCACTTTTTTAAGTGCGCCGGCAACTGCCGCTTTTTTGACTCCGACACTCGGAGAAAACAGTGCGTTTGCGTATTCCCAAGGTTCGGAGAGTGATTATAATTTTTTTGTTTCCGAGTTTGATAAAGCCGGCAAATTGACGACTAAGTATTACAAAATCAATCTGAAACCGGAACAATTTACCACCTCCAAGAGCATCAGCTGGACTGAAGTGGATGCAGACCAGAAAGATGCTGCCGATGTGGTGGAAATCAAACTGCCGAACGATCAAATCAAGTATTTCAAATATACCTATACCCAACCAAGCGGTTATGAAACAATTGCCAAACCTGAATTGGTTTTACCAACGATTAGCGATCCGGTTAATAGTAGGACAACTCAGCAGGGAGGTGCTGCTATTAATAACCCTATCGGAAATAACTATGGAAATATTGAAAGTAAGGTATTCAAAGACAACAAGGTTAGCGGAAAAATAATAATATCTACATCTTTAGCCTACGGTGGAAGTTTGAATATATATGGCGGTGCGGTTTATAATGGCGGCAGTATTGGAAACATCAATGCTGATTTTGTAGATAACACTGTAACCGGAACAGCAGAGGGATCAGAGGCTTACATCTTTATATATGGTGGTGTGATTTATAATGTTAAAAATGCTACAATCGGTAACATAACAGGTGACTTCATCGGTAATTATATCTCTTCAAGTAATGGTAATGCTTACGGTGGTGTGATCTACAATAATAGCACAATCGATAACATAACAGGTGACTTCACCGGTAATTATGTTTCTTCTGTTGATGGATCTGTTTACGGTAGTACGATTTACAATAACGGTACAATCGATAACATAACAGGTAACTTCATCGGTAACTATGCTTCTTCAGTTGATAGTAATGCTTATGGTGGTGCGATTTACAATAACGGCACAGGTGACATAACAGGTGACTTCATCGGCAACTATGCTTCTTCTGTTGGTAGTAATGCTTATGGTGGTGCGATTTACAATAGCGGCACAGGTGACATAACAGGTGACTTCATCGGCAACTATGCTTCTTCTGTTGGTAGTAATGCTTATGGTGGCGCGATCAGCAATATTCATAACATTATCAACAATATAACAGGTGACTTCATCGGTAACTATGCTTCTGGTTCAGGCAGAGTATCTGGTGGCGCTATTTATAATATTGGTTTAAATCTCAATAATATTAGCGGAGATTTTATTGGCAATTATGTCAAAAACACAAATAATGAAGCTCAAGGTGGTGCTGTGTATACGACCTCAGACATAACCTTCACTTCCAGTTTTGATACCCATTTCATGTCCGGTAACTATACGCAGGATATGACTCGCGGCAAAGTATACAATGTAATTTATGCATCGTCTGTATCGGGTACGCCGGTTGTTGCCTTTGACACCACCGGCGGTGGTGCCTGGGTAATTAATGATAACATGGAGGGCGGTAATTATGCCTTCACCGGCAATGATGTTATTGATGCCGATACCGGCACCACAACACAGTATGTGGCGATGAATAATGATATCA
>UQCS01000041.1 GCA_900539605.1 uncultured Azospirillum sp.
TATTCGATACAGCAGTCGACGGCTTTTCTGACAAAGCTTTTCATCCGTCCGAGCATGCCGGCGGGCTGTTCTCCGTCACTGTTTTCTTCAACCGTTTCCGCCACCGTCTCAACGCCGGTCGTACCTTCTGTTTCCCCAAGCGACGAAAGCTGTCCGCTCAGTTTCTTGACGTCGTCAAAACTCTCTTCAATCCATTTGACATCCTCAAGATCAAGCAGTTTCATGTTCAGGCCCCAGAAAAGACAGTAAAGTTCGTACGACTGGTCAAACAATTTGTACGCTTCTGCCTTGTGACCCAGACTCTGCTGTTTGGTTCCAACTTCCATCAGACGCATCGATGCCGAAAGAAGATGCTTTGAAATACACCAGACCTCACCTTCATACGCCGGTATAACCTTCTGCATCAGCTGCTTGCGCGTCTCCCGGATCTGCTCAATCAGTTCATAGTACGAACTCTTACCCGTTTTCGCGCCCGAAAACATCAGATGTTCTTCAATCGAAATCAGATTCATGATCCCAATCGTCAGATCCTGATCCGACGAAAGGTCTTTCGGATTCACTTTCTTGCCCGAATCCAGCTTCTCTACATATTCTTTGATTTTCTTTTCTCTGCTCACAATAACAACTCCTAGAAAGAATACAATTCGCCGGCTTTGTTGCACAACGGATTATAATAAAAATAAACGCTGAGCGCCGCCAGCGCCAAAACCGGAACCACAACTTTTTCAAACGGAAAATGAGCATGACCGCCGTTTTTGGCTTTCATCCACTGATAAAAATGATTTGACAGAATCAGCACCACCGCCCCGGCAATCACACTGAACAAAAACGGATCCAGATAAAGGAAGCCCAGCAACGGTTCCGGGCGGTATTCCATCTGGCTGACATACATAAAACCGATCATCGCCACACTGAGGACAATCAGCCAAAAATCACGGCCGGCAAAATGCCAGTTTTTCTTATCAAACCAAACAATCATCCAATAACCGAGCAATGCCAGCAGCGCACCGGCCCACACACCGACAACGCTGTCGTCAACACCGAAATAGCGGGCAACTTCAAGTGAAGCGGCAACTGCTACCGTACAAACCGCGCAGGCCGGGTTGGCAAAGGCCGGAAGCGTCCACACCACTGTCAGCAGCAAAAACAATCCTAACATCATTTTGATTTTCCTTATCATTAAAACAATTACTTTCTGCTTATAATATAATCTCTCAACTTGCAAATATTTTTTATTGATTATGCGGAGAATTTTAGCTACAAAATAAACATTATCCCCTTTCTGGAGAAAACAAGATGTACCGCCTGATTCAAAAAGCTGCCGAACAGCATAGTCTTAACCGCGAAGAACTGATTGCGCTGCTTCGCAACGACGAAATCAACCGACAGCTTTTTGAAACGGCGGACGAAGTGAGGCGGCAGCAGGTCGGAGACGGCATTCACTTACGCGGACTGATCGAATTTTCCAACTTCTGCCGCAATAACTGCCGTTACTGCGGATTGCGCCGGGACAATTTCAACATTGAACGTTATCGGATTGACGAAGATACTATTTTTAAGTTAGCCGAACACGCCGCCGTTAATATGAAGCTGCGAACCGTGGTTTTGCAATCGGGAGAAGATTTGCATTTTACCACCGAAAAGCTCTGCAGCATCATCCGCCGTATTAAAAGTCTGGGCGTGGCATTAACACTCAGCATCGGCGAAAAAAGCCTTGAAGAATACCGTGCTTACCGCGAAGCCGGAGCCGACCGTTTTTTATTACGGATCGAAACCACCGACAAACAGCTTTATCTTGACCACGATCCGGGAATGGACTGGGAACAGCGTGCCGATTGTATCTGCAATCTCGGACGCGCCGGCCTTGAAATCGGCACCGGCGTTCTGGTCGGACTGCCGGGACAAAAAACAGAAACTTATGCCGACGACATTTTATTTTTTAAACAAGTCAATGCCGATATGATCGGCATCGGTCCTTTCATCCCCCATCCGGACACCCCGCTCAAAACCGCTGCCGGCGGCACGTTGACGATGGCCCTAAAAGTCATGGCGCTGACACGGCTGTTGCTGCCCGACATCAATATCCCGGCCACCACCGCCATGGAAACGCTGGCCGAAAACGGGCAGATTATGGCCCTGAAAGCCGGCGCCAACGTGATCATGCCCAACGTCACCCTCACTCAATATCGTAAACATTATGAACTGTATCCCGGAAAATCGACCACCGGATATACACCGGACGAGAGTCTGAAGGCCGTCAAAGATAAAATTGCCGCACTAGGACGTTTTGTCGCCGAAGATTACGGATTTCGCCGTCAAAAAAGATAAATTTTATCAGTATCTGCAGGGTTTACAACTTAAATAATTCGTGATAAAATTATATATTATAAAGGACATTTAGAGCGCCTTGAACTGTTTTAACCCCGGTAAAGGAATTTGCAATGCCCCGCTTTGACAAAAAAATCGTTTTATTCGGCTTCGGAGCTGTGGGCCGCAGCGCTTTAACCGTGTTGGAAAAAGAAGTTAGTTTTGCCCCTGCCAGGCTTTTGATTATCGACCGTCTGCCGCAGCCTTTTGAACTGCCCTACCGCTACCTTCAGGCCGAACTTCACCCGGGCGGACAGGAAAGCCTTTTTTCTCCGCATCTCGAAGCCGGCGACATGCTGCTCGATTTCAGTTCCGAAACCGACTGTTTGGAAACACTTAAATGGTGCCGTCAGAACAGCATCATGTACCTCAACACCGGTGATAACGAATGGCCGGACAAAGAGTGGAAAAACATATACGATCATTATCAGGAAAACGAACAGTTTTTTCAAAACGGACGTCGCGACGGCGCTACCTGCATTATTCATCACGGCGCCAACCCCGGTTCTGTTTCCCATTTTGTCAAAAAAGGGTTGGCCGATATCGTTGCCGAAGCAGATGGCAGCACAGAATGTTCTTTTGACCGCCGCCGTGCCGCCGATTTGCTGAAAGACGGATGGTGGGGCGAACTGGCCGAATTTCTCGGTGTTAAAACCATTCACTCCAGCGACTGTGATATCCAGGAATTTGACCCGCAAACATTGCGGCCAGGCGCTTTTTACAGCACTTGGAATCCGCCGACTTTTTTTAACGAAAGTACCGCATTGGCGGAAGTGCGTTCCGGTACGTTTGAGCCCGGTCTTCACCCGCTGGCGGTCAAAGCCGACCGCCGAGACGGCTGGCAGGAACTGAACCGGCGCGGCACCGAATGTTTGGCCGACGGCTGGACTCCGGCAGGAAAATATACCGGGATGATCATCGGCCATGAAGAAATTTTTTCGATTTCCGATTGTCTGTCGGTTTACAATTCGGACGGAACGCTGCGCTATCGTCCGACGGTCTATTTTGTTTACCGTGCCAGCAATGCTGCCATGAAGGCCTTGCAAATTCAGGCAAACAGAGGCTATACGGATCCAGACGATTACCAGTTGATTGAAAAAGGAATCACGGCCGGTACCGAATACGTCGGCGTATTGATTATGGGCGACCGTTTCAAACCGCACTGGGTCGGCAATTGCCTGACACTTGAGCATATAAACAAATATTTTCCCAAACAAACCCCCACTATTTTACAAGTAGCCGTACCGGCCGTTGCTGCCGTTTCTTACATGATCCGTCATCCGCAAATCGGCATTTGCTACCCGGATGAACTGCCGTACGAACCGCTTCTTGAGGTTATTGAGAAATATGCGGGACCAACCATTTCCGTCACTGCCGATATCAATTGCCGCCACGATATAAGCCGGGACATTTACGCCGTAAATTAATTTTAGCAAAAAAAGACAAAAGAGCTTGATGTTTTTGTCAAGATCAGATAATATGATTTTGTGAAAATAATTTTTATAACTACATAATACCTATTAGTATGAAGAATAAAAACGCTTTCGTTTCTTATCAGGAAACCACACCGAACTACATTATCGGAATGCTTGATGCCGCAAACCAGGAAGCCATCATGCTGACCGTAATCGCCCACAAGCAATACGACCGCCTGCTGCCGATGGTTAACAGCGGTTATAAAGTCAGTATCCGGGTTCTGGAAACCTTAAAATGGTGCGGAAAAGAAAACTTCATCTGCCGCTTTCTCGACAACGGCTTCGAATTTTTCGGAGATTACAAGCACCTGCTGAACTTCCTTAATGTATTTCTCGGCCCTAAAAACGCCGCGGCTTACATTATGGAAAACAATCTCCGGATGGTGGACGAGAACTGCAACAGCTGCTGGTGCCGTACAGCCAAGCTGCTGACACCTCAGCAACTGGCCGAAAACGGATACTGGGACGAACTGGTACGCCGCCACAACTGGGAAGTTCTGGCCAAAAACGGACAGGCCGACCTCATTATCAACAGTGGCCAATACCAAAGTCCTGCTGCCATCAGCATTCTGAAGCGCTATAACCTGACCGAACGAATCATTGAGTTGAAAAAATTTGAATGGCTCACCAAAATCGTCGGTGGCGAAAAGCTGCTTTACCAACACAAACAATTTGAGCTTCTGTATCGGTGCCGTACTCAACTGACCAACTGGACCGAGAAAGAAACCCTCAAAGAACTGTGCCGTTGCCCGGAGGGCCGCAAGCTGTTGTATAACCATAAGGAATACGGCGCTCTGATCAAAAACGACTGTACGGAGTTTTTCATCCAAGACCAACTTTGGGAAATTCTTGCCCGTTTCGGCCGTTATGATCTGATCAACTGGGAACTGTGGTATCAGAAGGAAAAAGAGAAAGTCGACACTCAAGTCGGATTTCACGACATGAACGACTTCTACGTTCATGCCGCCGCTGCCAAAGAATGGAAGTATCTGCTTTGGGACAAACAACGAAAGTTGTTGTTCAAGCATCACAAATTCAATTTGTGGCGACAAACTTTCACCGCTTCGGAAGACAGCGGGGAAAAAGAAAAACAGCCCCTGTTTGCTCAGCTGCAGGAAAAATTCAGCCGAAAGTTCCGTCCCTGTGAGGATGATGAAGATCTGGATTAAACTGAATTTCAACTTCAAAAAAGAAACCGCCCCAAAGGCGGTTTCTTTTTTGTATCTACAACTTTTACAAACTGATCAGTTCGCGGACGCGTTGTTTCAACTGCTCCAACACTTCGGCTTTGGGTGTATATTTTTCTTCAAAAGGCATCACCGTCTGCCAGCCCAAGTCTTCATAGACCTGCTGAATCTGTTTGACCACACCTGGTTTCCATCCGTAAGATCCGAAAACCAGCGCTTTTTTTCCGCGCGGTGCCAGTCCTTTCATATAAGTAACAAAAGCAGCCACACGCGGAAAAAGTTGATTGTTTAGGGTCGGATTGCCGATGCAAACATAAGCCGCATCCAGAAAATCAACCATCACTGCCGAAATATCATCAACGGCCAGACAATGTTTGGTCACCGGAATCCCGGCATCCTGAAATTCGGCCATTACCGTTTCGGCCATTTTGGCGGTTGCTCCCCACATGGAATCGTAAACGACCACTGCTTTGCCTTCATTGCGGCCCGAAGCCCATTTGGCATACAGGCCGAGAATCGTGTCAACTTCTTCCTTTCCCGACCAAATGCAGCCGTGAGAGGGAGCAATCATCTCAATATCCAGTCCAAGATTGCCGGCCGTATTCAGAGCTTTTTCAGCCTGAGCGCCGAATGGAAACAGAATATTAGCATAATAGCTTTTGGCTTCATTGAACACAATATCCAACGGCTGTTCGGAAGCAAACAATCCGTCCGAAGCCAAATGCTGTCCGAAACCGTCGTTTGACAACAGCAATTTTTCTTCGCGAACATAGGTCATCATCGAATCAGGCCAGTGCAGCATCGGCGTCGTCATAAAAGTCAGACTGCGGTTGCCGAGCGAGACCGTTTCGCCGGTGGTTACCAATTTATAATTCCAACCGGCAGTGTCAAAGTGGGCTTCCAGCGCCATTTTTCCGGCATTGTCGGTAATAATAACCGCCTGCGGCGCCAATTTCATGATTTCGGGAATATTTCCAGAATGGTCCATCTCGACATGATTGACAACGACATAGCTGATTTTTGAGAAATCAACCACGCTGCGAACCCGCGCAATCATTTCTTCCGACATGTAATTCTTAACACCGTCGACCAAAGTAATTTTTTCATCCATGATCAGATAGGAATTGTAGGTAGAACCGTGAGGAGTGGCGTACCCGTGAAATTCTCTCAGGTTCCAATCTTTAACTCCCACCCAGTAGATGTTGTTTTTAATTTCTTTCGCTTGCATTTTTGCATCCTTACATATATTGTTTTAGTTGGATATAAAATAATCATGTAATTTTAAGTTGACAACCTGTTTTTTTAAGGTTATCAACAATAATAATAATCATTATCATTTATAAGGGTAATAAATGAAATATTCCAGACAGCGCGAGCTGATTTTGAAAACTTTACGCGAAAACTGCATCCACCCGACAGCAGAACAACTTTGTGAGTTGATTCGCAAAGAAGAACCGACCGTCAGCCTGGCTACAGTTTACCGCAATCTCAATCTGCTGGCAGAAAACGGAATCGTCAAAAAAATCGAAGGGCTTGACGGAACTGCCCATTTTGATCATCAAACGCACGATCATTACCATTTTATCTGCACAGAATGCCATAAGGTCTGTGACATACCCTACGACATTGCGCCCGATCTGGCTGCCGACGTTAAGCGGCAAACCGGGCTGACGGTCGAAACTTATGATATTTCGTTTCGCGGAATATGCAAAGAATGTCAAAATTCAACCAACAACTTAAATTAAGGAGCTTAAACTATGGAACTCAAAGGTTCAAAAACCGAAAAAAACCTGATGGAAGCCTTTGCCGGAGAATCTCAGGCACGCAACAAATATACTTATTATGCCTCTAAGGCTAAAAAAGAAGGCTACAACATCATTGCCGACAAGTTTGAACAGACCGCCAACAACGAAAAAGAACACGCCAAAATCTGGTTCAAGCTGTTGCACAACGGCGAAGTTCCTTCGACACTCGACAACCTGAAAGACGCTGCTGCCGGTGAAAACTACGAATGGACCGACATGTATGACCGCATGGCCAAAGAAGCCAGAGAGGAAGGCTTTACCAAAATTGCCGCCCTGTTTGAGATGGTCGGCAAAATCGAAAAAGGTCACGAAGAAAGATACAACGCCCTCCTCACTTCGCTGGTCGAAGGCAAGATTTTCAATCGTCCGACCAAAGTTATCTGGGAATGTGCCAACTGCGGACATCGCATCGAAAGCCCGATGGCACCCGAAAAATGCCCGGTATGCGATCACCCGAAGGCTTATTTCTTTGAACTGCAGGAACAGTTATAAACAACAATCATATTTTATGTCCGCCCCGAAATTTTCGGGGCAGATTTTTTGTTCTTAATAAGTATTTAAATTCTTTAGTTTTTGTTAAAAATATGTTATATCAAAAATACAAATGAACTTGCCTGTTTATTCCGCTGCACCTACAGCGGCAAATCAGCGCAAAATGCATACAGACTTTTATATGACCGGCCCGCTCGGGCAAACAACCCGTTTCGGTAAGGTCGGCAAGGGGAATGAAATGAAAAATTTGTTGAAAAAATTTAAAAATTTTTTCAAAGACATTACCAAACATCCACGCTTTATCAGCCTGCTCAGCATCATTATGTATTATTACTCCCGTTGGGTCGGCAAAACAACCCGCTGGGACGTTTTTGGCATGAACCAGCTGTATCAGGTTTGGCATCAGGACAAAGCAATCATTCTGGTCATTTGGCACGGCCGCGCGATGATGATTCCGCATTTTTGGAACCGGCAACGACCGCTTAAGGCTCTGGTATCTTTGCACAAAGACGGAAGAATTATTGCCGGCTTTCTGGAAAAATACGGTTTCGGTACCATCGGCGGATCATCCACAAACGGTGCCCAATCTGCCGCTCTAGCCCTGCTGCATTCGTTGCAAAACGACACCGCCGTCGCCATTATACCGGACGGTCCACGCGGTCCGCGAATGAAAATGAGCATCAGCCCGCTCTACTTTGCACGCAAATCGGGCAAACCCATTTTCGGCGCCACTTACAGCATCGAGCATTCGCTGATTGCAAAAAGCTGGGATGCGATGCTGCTGCCACCGCCGTTCTGTCGCGGAATCCTACATATTACCAAGCCATACTACATACCGGCCGATGCTTCTGACGAAGATTTGGAAAAATATCGTCAGGAAATCGAAAACGATATGAACAATTTAACTTTCAAAGCTGACCGGCGGTTCGGGCTACCTAAAATCGAACCCGGCGTCAGTGCAAAATCGAAACGCTATCCCGACAAATCAGAGAAGAACTAATGTTTATCAAAATTTACAATACCCTTATCCGTGTTTTATATCCCCTAGTTATCAGCCGTTACATCAAAAAACGCAAAGAACGCGGCAAAGAAGACCTTAAACGCTTTAACGAAAGAATCGGCCGTCCAGTTTTGCAACGCCCGGAAGGAATGCTGTTTTGGTTTCACGGCGCTTCGGTCGGTGAATCTCTTTCAATGCTGCCGCTGATTAACCGTTTGCTGGAAACTTATCCTCAAGCTCATGTCATGGTAACCACCGGAACTACGACTTCGGCCGAACTGATGGGGAAACGCCTGCCCGAACGTGCCTTCCATCAATATATCCCGATTGACAATCCGGTATTTACCACCCGCTTTATCAAACACTGGCACCCCGATTTGGTGTTATGGTTTGAGTCGGATTTGTGGCCGGCAATGTTATCCGGCATCAAACGCAAGAACATTCCGCTGCTGTTGGTCAACGGACGGATTTCCAACAAATCTTTCAAACGCTGGCAACAATTCGACTTCATCTGTAAAGAATTGCTTGATTGTTTTACCACCTGCCTCGGACAATCGGACGAAGATGCCTATCGCCTGAAAGTTCTCGGCGCCAAAGAAGCCACCTGTCTCGGCAATCTCAAATATGCCGGAACGCCGCTGCCAGTCGACGAAGAAAAGAAAGCCGTGCTGCTTAAGCAGATCAACGGTCGTACTTTATGGCTGGCCAGTTCCACCCATGACGATGAGGAATTCAAAATTGCCCGTTTTCACAACGAACTTAAAAAAGACTTCCCCGACCTGCTGCTGATCATCGCTCCGCGACACCCTCATCGCGGCCCTGAAATTCAGCAACGGTTGCAAAAAGAACTGGGCTTAAAAGTTTCCCTGCGTTCAAATGACGAACCGATTGCGGCCGATACGGATGTTTACATTGCCAACACCATCGGTGAAATGGGACTTTGGTACGGAATTTGTCCGCTGGTTTTTATCGGCGGTTCCCTTATCCCGCATGGCGGACAAAACTTCATGGAACCTTCGCGTTGTCGCGATGCCGTTGTTGTCGGCCCGCATATGCATAACTTTACCGACGCCATGAACCGTGCCAAAAAAGCCGATGCGGTCATTCAGGTAAACGACGTATTGGAACTGACGGAAACCGTCAGACAATTGCTCAACCATAAAGAGCTGCTGGAAGCCAAGCGATCGCTGGCTTACAACTGGGCAACCTCAGAGGCAAAAGTTCTTGACGGTATTATGGACAAAGTCAAAGGATATATTCGCTCATGAAAACCCCTTCCTATTGGAACAAGCAAAGTCTGATCGCCCGGCTCTTGCTGCCGGTCGGAAAACTGTATTCTGCCGCTACCGCCCTGCGTTTGCGTTTGAAACAGCCGCAAAAAGCAAAAGTGCCGGTTATTTGCATCGGCAATCTGACCGCCGGCGGAACCGGAAAGACTCCGGTCGCGGCCGCGATGGCAACGTTGCTCAGACAATGCGGTTACAATCCGGCCTTTGTCTCGCGCGGATACGGGGGCAGTCTGAGCGGTGTTATTGTCGACCGAGAAAAACATACGGCACGGCAAGTGGGAGACGAACCGCTGTTGCTGGCCAGACAGGCACCGGTAAGCATCAATCCAGACCGTTATCAGGCTGCCGTACGCGCCGTTGCCGAGGGCGCCGATGTTGTTATTATGGATGACGGCTTTCAAAATCCGGGACTTTATAAAGATATCAGTCTGGTTGTTTTTGACGGAGAATTCGGCATCGGAAACGGTTATCCGGTTCCGGCCGGACCGTTGCGGGAAGAATTAAACAACGGCTTCAAACGGGCGTCAGCCGCTATTATTATCGGCAACGATCGTCATCATTTGTCCGCAAAGTTGCAGGGGCTGCCGATTTTTTATGCCCATATGACAGCTGAACTGCCTCCCCTTTCCGGAAGCAAGGTTATTGCTTTTGCCGGCATCGGCCGACCGGAAAAATTTTACGCCTCCCTGCGCGAAAACGGTGTTGAGCCGGCTGAAACCATAGACTTTCCAGACCATCACAATTATTCCGAAACCGAACTGCAGGATTTGATTGATCGGGCATGGCTGACCGATGCAGAACTGATCACTACCGCTAAAGATTTTGTTAAAATCCCTTCGTCCATGCAACATCACTTTAAAGTGCTGGAAATTAAAATCACCTGGGACGATGAAAAAGAATTGAAACGTTTTATCAACAACAACATGCCGTTAAAAACGGCAGCAGAGATTTGATTTTTGCCGCTCTGAAAAAAGACAGAAATCAAATTCGTTTTAGGAGAAAAACTATGAAAAAATCTAAAAAGGAAATGCAGGAACTGCGGGAAAAACTAGCCGCTTACCACCGCGGCAACCGGCAGGAAGAAATTGAAGAGCATAACGGCAAACCGTTTACCAGTCATAATACACCGACCCCAAAAACCAAATATAGCCGCAAAAGAATGACCAAGCTGGAACGCGACGATTATTAGGACTTTTTCTTTCCCGCCGCAAGGCACGTCTTCTGTTTGGCGCGCATCATCTGAACGGAAACGGTAAGTGTTTGTTTGAATGCTCCGAATAATTAGCCGACATGCCCCTCCCCGTGTCTAACGATGCTCCGAACAATCAACAGACATAACCTTTCTCCGTGTCTAACGTGGGGTTTTCATCGACGGGTATCCTGAACGGTCTGAGATGACCCCGTGAATCTAGCCCGGATTTTTAGATGACAAAAAACCTTTCTGTCACAGAGAGGTTTTTTCATAAAAATATCGGCCGCTTTCACTGCCGGCGGAAGAGAAAATAAGCTGAAATAACAGTCACTCTTTTTCATCGTTGTCAGCAGAACAACGCTCCAGCTTTTTTTGTAAGGCAAGGTCAACTTGTTCAAACTGCTGAAAAGATATTGTTCCTGTAAACAGATCTTCCCGCAAAATTTCCTGCTGTTTCAAAATCAATTTTTTTTCCATAAGAAAGATTTTTATAATAATTTATAGTGTTCGATAATATTTCGTCGGCCGGCTAGGCGACAAAAAACTCTGCTGTTGTAAAACAGCAGAGCCCGCGAAATCCCTCTTATTTTTTGGCACAGAACAGAGGAACGCGTTTTTTATATCGGTTCAATGATTTTTCAACAAAAAGCAGATAATAAAATTATCTGCTTAAAACCAAAAGGTTTTAATTTGATCTTTACTTGTAACGGCGACTTAGCCCCTTTTTCCATTTTCGGAACATACTATTCGCATCGATTAAAGACGGTTTCCACTAAGTGAAGAATCCGGAAAAAATCCGCATGCCGCAAATTGTTCGCTGGCCATATGTTTCAAGATCTGAATTTCAAAGAACGTTTAACTTTTGTCTTATTATATATACAAATTTGACAAATAATTATTTTATGTCAAGTTCTATAACACACTCAAAAATCAATTGCAACCCCAAATACGTCTTTTTATAAAACGGTATCATACAAATTGTAAAAAAAAACCGAGGCGTTTAACCCCGGTTTTTGTCGTGTTGCAAGCAAGATGCTTACTCGTCATTACTTTTGGTTTCGGGTTCATTAACCTGATCGGACAAACTGTCATCCGTATCAGCAACGCTCTCCCCCAACACCTCGGAGCCGGTTTCTTCTTCCAACTCTTCTTCGTCTTCGGCATCGGCATCCAGCCAGGTAACAGAAACCACCCGTTCGTTTTCGGCGGTACGGAACAGGATGACACCTTGAGTTTTACGGCCGGCAATACGGATATCTTCCACCGGCATACGGATCAATTTGCCACCGTCGGTTACCATCATGATCTGGTTATCGTCTTCAATCGGGAACGAACTGACCACTTCTTTGTTGCGGGCAGACATTTCCATGTTGGCAATACCACTGCCGCCACGACCGGTTACCCGGTATTCGTAAGAAGAAGAACGTTTGCCATATCCGGTGGAAGTAACGGTCAGAATAAACTGTTCGTTCCGACGCATATTTACAAACTGTTCAACCGAGAGCTTTTCAAGCAATCCTGTATCGGCAGGCGAAATACAAA
>UQCS01000042.1 GCA_900539605.1 uncultured Azospirillum sp.
GCTGTTTTTACCGCTGTTTTTACTTGCCATGCTCAGGCTGCCGATGATATGGACGCCATGCTTTTTGAACCGGCGCCCAAGATTACCGCTGCCAAGAAAAAGCCGAAGGCACCCGCCAAAACGTCGATTGCCCCTTCTGTAGAGGGAGGCGTGATCATGAAGCCGGAAACCATCAGTGACAGCGAATTTGACTTTGTCGAAAAGGCTTTGCCGGACGAAGATGATGCCCAACCGAAAAAAACACCGGCACCACAGACTGTCAAAACAGGCGCAACAAAAGCCAAAACTCAAAAGTCGCTCACTCAGACAATTAAAGAAACTGCCGGTGAAGACGATGACGAAAGTTCGTCTCCGCTGTCGGGAACCTGGGTTGAAAAGCTGGCCACCACTTCCTTTGCTTCCGACGACACAACCGACGGCCGCAAAGAAGCCGGCAGTATCAATTTGGAAAAAATGGTCAGCAGTTCCAAAAACGGCAACCGCCGCTCAAATGCATCGGTATTTGACATCTCGGGTCTGATGTTGCGGATGAATTTGCCGCAAGCCGAAGCAACGATGGCCAAACGCGGATTTAAGCGGATTTCGCAAAAATTTGAAATTCCCAACTTTATCAAATGGCGCTATGAAGAACAATGCCGCAACGCCGGCGTGGTCGGATACGAACGGCTGGCCAGCTGTGTGGTCAAGGCCGCCAAAGAAAACAAACATCAATATGTGGAAAGCGAAAGATTCGTCAAATACGACACTCAGGAAGAAATTTCGATCAACCTGACCAGCAATTTCACAAACAACAAAATTTACAAAATCGTTTATCAAAGCATGTCCACCCGCACCATGCGCGGTAGCAGTCAAAAGATACAATATCTGCGCGATATCAAAATTTATGATTTTTGGCGCAAAATCAACCAGAAATACGGTGTCCCAGACAACAAGGAAGATGTTATCTGGGGAATGGGCGGAAACAAGCCCTATATGAAAGCCTCGACTGGTTTTCTGTTGCTGGAAGATCCGATGCTTAAAGAGCTGGATTTCACACGGATGTCTCGCGAAGACCAAAAATACATGAATACTAACCTGTATAATTTCTAAGGCGGTTTTGATGGAAAACAAAATCAACATTTCGCAATTGATCTGCACCCGTATCAGTCATGATCTGATCGGCAATGTCGGCGCCTTTGCCAACGCCGTTGAACTGATGGAAGATGAAGACGACGAATTTTTGGCAGAAATCAAGTCTACGCTCAAAACCAGTTCTCAGGTATTGACCGCCCGGTTAAAATTTTTCCGTATGGCTTTCGGATTGAGCAATGCCAATTTGGAAAACATTGAAACAGTCAAAAAAGTTACCGAAGAATATGTAGCCACTCTCAATCTTCATCATCCGATCGCTACCGAAATCAAAATTGTCAACAGCCCGTTTAACCGTGCCGTAATGCTGGCTGCTATGTGTGCCGCCGATGTTATTATCCGCGGCGGCAAGGTGCGCGTCGGCAGCACTCGCAGCGCAATTGTGGTTGCCGCCGAAAGCGACGCCCCGTTGGCTCAGGGGAAAATTGCGGCGATGCAAACTGTTTTGGAGGGCGGAACGCCGGATAATGTTTCGCAATATGCCCCGCTCTATTGTCTGCAAAAAATTTTGGAAGAAGAAAGCCGAACTCTTACCATTGACGTCTTAAACGGTTTTTCGCTGTTGATCAGTTAAAAATCACAGTTTTTATCTTCTCTCCAAGAATAAAACCACAAATACAGATATCCTCTACCAAAACCCCACTTTTTAGCTTGACCTGCCGCCAAGGGCGGTATTTTGCAATTACGACAAGCCAAGGAATTGTTAAAAAAAATAAACCCGTTTTTTGAACCGGGTTTATTTAAAGGCTTCATGGTCTTGCTTATCCGCGGCCGCGAGATAAAGCGTCCTCCAAAGTCCGGTAATAATTGCGTTGCCACGGTGACGGCCGGCGTACGATTTTCTTACCGGAAAAACGGTCGGACCGCGCGGCAAAAAACGCTTCATCAGTTGTCAATCCGACCAATTTTTCAATATCGGCCAACAAACGGTCACCTCCCTGACGATAGGCAATTTTTTGCACATTTTCCGTTCCCAGATTTTTTCCGCCGGCACACATAGCCCGACTCCAGCTATCGATACTGACCGGACCGTCAAACAATGCCGGATCAAAAACCAGCAATTGTTCCCGGCCGTCGGGGTTTACAACCGGTGTCGCAGCGGCAACATGAAAACCCCAGTTAACATCATGACTGCTGTAGCTGCCGTCATCTTCCAAACAGGAAACCCGGCCTGTCATCATCTGATTGGCGGCACTCACACGCAAGACCACGGCTTCGTTACCGCGTTGTTCCAGGCGACGGCAAATTTGCCGAGCACGAATAAAGCACCCGGTATGCGGCATATTGTTATGCAGAGCCGGATCCTGACTCAGCTCACGAAAAAAGCTAACAGCTTCGACTGCACGCATTTACTCGGCTCCGACAACATCTTGTTTGTTCTCTTTATAAACCAAAATCGGGGTTTTCTGACCGTTAACAACTTCGGCATCAATCACAATTTCCGCAACATCCTTTTTGTCCGGAATATCATACATCAATTCCAGCAGCTTTTCTTCCATGATTGCGCGCAATCCCCGGGCCCCGCTCTTGCGTTCGATTGCTTTTTTGGCAATCGCGATCAAGGCATCGTCGGTAATATTGAGCTTGACATCTTCCATATTGAACAAAGCAACATATTGTTTAACCAAAGCATTTTTCGGTTCAGTCAAAATTTTGACCAGCGCTTTTTCATCAAGATCTTCCAGCGAGGCAATGATCGGCAGGCGGCCGATAAATTCGGGAATCAGACCGTATTTAAGCAAGTCTTCGGGCTGAATCTCCTTCATAACCTCACCGACCGGTTTTTCCTGTTTGCTGGCGACTTTGGCACCGAAACCGATTGAAGTTTTCTGGCTGCGGTGATTGATAATTTTTTCAATTCCGGCAAAAGCACCACCGCAAATAAACAAAATGTTGGTGGTATCTACGTGCAAGAATTCCTGTTGCGGATGCTTGCGGCCGCCTTGAGGCGGCACGTTGGCAATCGTACCCTCGATGATTTTCAACAAAGCCTGCTGCACGCCTTCGCCCGAAACGTCGCGGGTAATTGAAGGGCCGTCGCCTTTACGGTTGATTTTATCGATCTCATCGATATAAATAATGCCGCGCTGTGCTTTTTCGATATCGTAATCAGCTGCCTGCACCAATTTGAGGACGATATTTTCAACGTCTTCACCGACATAGCCGGCCTCCGTCAGCGTCGTTGCATCGGAAATAGCAAACGGTACGTCAAGAATTTTGGCAAGCGTTTGCGCCAACAGCGTTTTACCGCTGCCGGTCGGGCCGACCAAAATCACATTTGATTTCGAAACTTCGACATCCGTATCGCCTTGTTGGCTGTTCAGACGTTTGTAATGGTTATAAACCGCCACCGACAGCACTTTTTTGGCGTGTTCCTGTCCGATGACATACTGGTCAAGAAACTCTTTGATTTTCGAGGGGGTGGGCAGTTTTTCCATTGTGTTGCCGGAAGTTTTAGCACCGCCGTTTTCCTTGTCCAACTCGTTCATTTCGTCATGGACAATACTGATGCATACATCAATACATTCGTCGCAAATATAAACGCCGCGTCCGGCTACCAGCTTTTTAACTTCCGACTGCGATTTTCCGCAGAAGGAACAGCAGATTTGGTCATCTTTATGTCCGTTATCTTCACTCATTTTTCATTTCCCTATTTGCTGATTTCTTTACGGGAGGTTACAATCTGATCGATCAAACCGAATTTCAAAGCATCTTCCGGGGTCATAAAATTATCGCGGTCCATTGCTTTTTCAATTACCGAAAGTTCTTGTCCGGTATTTTCGGCATAGATATTATTCAGCCGACGCCGCATATCCAAAATCAGCTTGGCCTGGATTTCGATATCGGTTGCCTGTCCTTTGGCACCACCCGAGGGTTGATGTATCATGATCTGCGAATTAGGCAGGGCAAAACGTTTGCCTTTGGTACCGCCGGCCAGCAAAAACGATCCCATTGAACAGGCCTGTCCGATACACAAGGTATTGACGTCGCAACTGATATAACGCATGGTATCATAAATTGCCATCCCCGAAGTAATGACACCGCCCGGAGAATTGATGTACAGGAAAATGTCCTTGTCCGGATCTTCGGCTTCCAAAAACAACAACTGCGCGCATACCAGCGAAGCCATATCGTCTTCGACCTGGCCGGTCAGGAACACGATCCGCTCTTTTAACAGACGTGAGAAAATATCAAACGAACGTTCGCCCTGCGGAGTTTGCTCCACCACCATCGGCACCAGACGGTCATAAATTTCCATAGATTTTTCTGACATTTGTCATCCCTTCAATAATTGATTTGATTATCTGGCGGCATTATAAGCGGCCAATTATTAATATTTTGCCAACAAAACAATAAAAAGCCCTGCTTAAAAACGGCAGGGCCTGAAAAGTTTTGTCAGACGACAGACTACAGCAGTTTGATATTGCCGGCAACAACCCGGTCTCTTTCCGTCATTGTTTCGTAACTGACTTTGTCACCTTCGTTAAGAGTTCTCAACCCTGCGCTCTTAACCGCCGAAATATGAACAAATATGTCTTTATCACCTTCGTCCGGGGTAATGAACCCGTAACCTTTTCTCTTATTAAACCATTTAACTGTTCCTGCTGCCATAATCTTAATCCTTTTTACAAACAGGTTAAAACACAAACTGCAGCCCGTTGTCCGGCTGTGTTGTTCACGGTACTACAAATTTAAACATTAAGCAAGTTATTTTTTCTTTTCCCCTTGTCCGGGCCTTTTTGCTGATTATATCGGAAAGTGCTATAGTTTTAACCTTTAACAAAGGATCCGAATCATGAAAAAAGTATTTTACAGCCTGATGGCATCAATGGTTCTGCCGGCAGCAATCATGGCCGGTGCATCAAATGCCGAAGCCAAAGACTATGACCAGGATTGGGTCGAAGACAAAATGGAAGACGTTACCGAAGATTACAATGAAGCAATCAAGAAAATCAACGAATCTTCCTTTACCGCGGAACAGAAAAACATTCTGACCGCTCAGGCCGCCGCCAACCGCGACCTGATGTCTTCGCAGATTAATGCCGTTTCGCAGCAGATGCGCAAAAACATCCAGCAACGCGCCAACTTCAGAGACGCCATTAAGGCCAGCCGCGAGAACAAAAAGGCCGTCAAAGAAATTGACGACATTTTGTAACGCTATGGTGCGGAATTTCAAAAATGCAAACCGGAGAATTTTTCTCCGGTTTTTTTGACGGCGTTTTTCCCATTTTTAGTATTCACATTTAGAATAAAATTTGTTAAGTTCAGTTAGTTTTAAAACCAGTTTTAAAGGAATTAATAAAAATGGCACTGAAAAATACCAGAGAAGCAAACTATCCCGAATGGTACCAGAACGTTGTTGCCGCCGCCGATATGGCAGAAAATTCGGCCTCGCCGGGTTGCATGGTCATCAAGTCGTGGGGCTACGGCATTTGGGAGAACATCCGCAACATTTTTGACGAACAATTCAGAGAAACCGGACATGACAACTGTTATTTTCCGCTTTTTATCCCGCTCTCCTTTTTTCAGAAAGAAGCCGACCACGTCGAAGGCTTTGCCAAAGAAATGGCCGTAGTTACCCATTCCCGGTTGGAGAAAGTTGACGGAAAGCTGGTTCCGCAGTCGCCGCTTGACGAACCGCTGGTGGTTCGTCCGACTTCGGAAACCATTATTGCCGACTCTTTTGCCAAATGGATAAAATCATACCGCGATCTGCCGGTGCTGGTTAACCAGTGGGCCAACGTCGTCCGTTGGGAAATGCGCCCTCGCCTTTTTTTGCGTACGCGCGAATTTTTGTGGCAGGAAGGCCATACCGCCCATGCCACTGCTGCCGAAGCCGAAGCCGAAACCAAACAAATGCTTGAGGTTTACCGCGATGTTGCCGAAAATGCGCTGGCCCTGCCGGTGTTGGTCGGCCGTAAACCCGAACATGAGAAGTTTCCCGGCGCTGTCGACACTTACTGTATCGAAGCCATGATGCAGGACGGAAAAGCTCTGCAGGCCGGAACATCACATTTCCTGGGCCAGAATTTTGCAAAATCGGCCGGCATCAGCTTTGTTAACAACGAAGGCAAACAAGAATTTGCCTATACAACTTCCTGGGGTGTTTCGACCCGCCTGATCGGCGGCGTTATCATGACCCATGCCGATGACGAAGGAATGGTGGTTCCGCCGCGGATTGCGCCTTATCAGGTGATTTTGGTTCCTGTAATCAAAAATGAAGCCGACCGCGAAGCCGTGATGACCTATATCGAACAAATAAAAAACCGGATTAAGAGTTTGACGCCATTCGGCGAAAAAATCCGCATTAAAATCGACAATCGCAACAAATCGAGCGTCGACAAATTCTGGGACTGGACCCGCAAAGGTGCACCGGTCGTTTGTGAAATCGGCATGCGAGATGTTGAAGGCGAAAAAATTATGGTCAAAGAGCGTCTCAAGCTCGGAACCCCCGAAGGCAAACAAATCATATCGGTTGAACAATTTGCCGAGGATGTTGTCAGCCGGTTGGAAGCTATTCAGAAGGAAATGTTCAACCGTGCAAAAACCCGGTTGGAGAACAATATCCGCACAGATATCGTCACTCATGACGCATTTGAAAAATATTTCGCCAACGCCAACCGTTTTCTGAAAGAAGAAGACAGCAACGCGGTCGCTTTTGTTCGCGGCAAATGGAGCGGTGATCCCAACTCGGAAGAACTGCTGAAAGCGCTCAAAATCACCATTCGCTGCATTCCGTTTGATCAGAGCGGCACCAAAGGAGAATGCCTGCTGACCGGCGCCCAAGATGCAGAGATCGACGTTATTTACGCCCGATCTTATTAACGACGGCGGTTTAAAATCAGATAACGCCTCTTGTTCATCCGAACAGGAGGCGTTATCTTTTGCTTAAAGCGCTTTTGGGTTACCTTCTCCATCTTTTTTTCAGGTACACCGGGAACAGCTTTTTCATTTTCGGCGGTTCCGTCAGAAGCGCTTCGCGGGATACGGTCGGAAATTTGCGTTCCTTCTTTTCAACCGGAGCCTTGCCCGCAGAGGTTTCAAGCTGTGCCGGCCGGTTTTCGTTGTTGCCGTAAAACTCCGGATCACCGCCACGTCCCAGACACACCACTGCCCCATTTTCATAAAGAAGGGCAATGCCGTCTCCGGAATCAAAGCAAAACTTGCGTTCGTCGAGATAAATTGCGGTAAAAACCACAGCATAGACAGCGAAGAAACAGATAATCGGGTTCTTGTTCATACGAGATGTTTTTTGAGTTAGTATTTCAGTTTAATTTATACGCGCAATGCCATCATTACAAAGAAGCGATCATCATGATTGACCAAAGTAATGAACAAAAAAATTTCTTATTGGCATAATTATGGCATATTTTAGTTTTTTGTCAACTCTCATATTTTCTACAAATAGCAAAACCGGTTGCATAAGCGGCAAAAAAATGTTTAAATTATCACCAAACTGTTTTAAACATAGATAAATATTTAACAAAATAAGGAACATTCGGTATGATGGAAATTTTCATCTTTTGTGTTGTCGGCGGCTACTTGCTCGGCTCAATCCCGTTCGGACTGGTTTTGACGCGGTTGGCCGGTCTGGGGGACATCCGAAAAATCGGTTCGGGCAATATCGGCGCTACCAACGTCTTGCGTACCGGACGCAAAGATCTGGCTCTGCTGACGGTGTTGCTCGATGCGTCAAAAGCCGGATTTGCCGCATGGCTGGCCGGTTATCTGGCACCGGAGCAAGATATGTTTTTTGCCGGAATTTTTACAAATACCAAACTGGTGGCTGCCCTGTATGCCGGCACGGCGGCCGTTTTCGGACATAACTTTCCGCTTTGGCTTAAATTCAAAGGCGGAAAAGGCGTGGCTTCTGCTTTTGGGTTTATTTTGGTTATCAACCCGATGATCGCCCTTCTGGCCTTGGGAACCTGGTTGGTTTTTGCTTTCACTTTCCGATATTCTTCTCTGTCTGCCCTCGCTGCCGCAATTTTAACCCCTTTGTATGCGTATTTTTATGCCGGCGAGGTTGAAACCATTTTTTTCAGCGCGATTGCCTTACTGGTGGTTGTCCGTCACCATGCCAACATCCACCGCCTGATCAAGGGAGAAGAAAGCAAAATTTCTTTTCATAAGAGCAAATAATGACTGCACAAGGAGATATCCTGTTCCGTCTGCAACTGATTAACACCGAAGGAATCGGCCCGGTCGGTTTTCATCGCCTGCTCAAACGATACTCTTCGGCCGAACAAGCGGTTGCCGAAGCGGCAAAGACAAAAAAAACGCCGTCTCTTCAATGGGCACAAGATGAATATGAGTGCGCCCGCGAATTTGGCGCGGTTATATTGTCCGAGACAGATCCCCGTTATCCGCAAAACCTGCTAAACGGCGATGATGCGCCGCCGCTTCTGTATATCAGGGGAAACACCGCTCTCCTCAATCATCATCCCTCGGTGGCTGTCGTCGGATCCCGCAACGCCACCATTGCCGGCCGCAAAATCACTTCGCGGATGGCCTTTGACCTTACCGAAAACCATGTTCTGGTGATTTCCGGCATGGCACGGGGAATTGACGCTGCCTCTCATAAAGGCGCTTTGTATGCCAAAAATCAAAAAGGGCCCACCGTTGCCGTGCTCGGAACTGGAATTGACAAGATCTATCCGGCGGAAAACGAAGCGCTTTATTACCAAATTGCCGCTCAAGGACTGTTGGTTTCCGAACTTCCGATGGGTACGATTGCCCAGAGCAGCAATTTTCCGCGTCGCAACCGAATTGTTGCTGGACTGGCTGACGCCACCGTGGTGGCTGAAGCAACCGAAAAATCGGGTTCGCTGATCACCGCCCAGATGGCAAACCGCATGGGGAAACCGATTTTTGCCGTTCCGGGGTCTCCGGGCGAGGCCCGTTCGGAAGGACCAAACTTTTTGCTGCGTCATGGTGCCCTATGGGCCGAAAGTGCCACCGATATTCTGAAAAGTCTCGGTGACCGGATACCCGAGGCACCGAGTGAATTTATCAGCCTGCGCAAAAACGATTTATTCACAAAGCCCCTTGACATTTTGCAAAAAACTGTTGATATTCCACCGGTGAAGGCCAGTCACAATGTTTCGATTTTGGAGTATCTGACCGCCGAGGGCACCGATATCGATGACATTATACGGAGTTCCGGCCTTGATGCATCTACTGTTGCGATGCTTTTGATCGAATTGGAAATGGATGAAAAAATTATCCGCCTGCCCGGTAACAAGATTGCCTTAAGCGGCAAGAACCTGAAAGTAAGAAGATGAAATTAGTTATCGTAGAATCTCCCGCCAAAGCTAAAACTATCAATAAGTATTTAGGAACAGATTATAAAGTGCTGGCCAGTTTCGGTCATATCCGTGACTTGCCGAGCAAAGACGGTTCAGTGCAACCGGACCACGATTTTGCCATGAGCTGGGAGCTCAGTCCAGGAGGAAAAAAACGCCTTAATGACATCATAGCCGCGGTTAAAGAAGCCGACACCATCATTCTCGCCTCCGACCCGGATAGAGAAGGTGAAGCGATTGCCTGGCATATTTTAGAAGAGCTGAAAGCCAAAAACAAAATCAAAGACAAAAAAATCGAACGAGTGGTCTTTCACGAAATTACCAAGTCCGCCGTTACCGAAGCAATTAAAAATCCGCGCCAGATTGACGATAATCTGGTATCCGCTTATATGGCACGCCGCGCTCTCGACTATCTGGTCGGGTTCAACCTGTCGCCGGTTTTATGGCGAAAACTGCCCGGCTCCAAATCGGCAGGACGGGTTCAGTCGGTGGCGTTACGTCTGATCTGCGAACGGGAAATTGAAATCGAAAACTTTAAGCCCGAAGAATATTGGACCGTCGATGCCGAGTTGTTTACTTCCAAACAGGCTCTGATCAAATCACGACTGATTGTTTTGGACGGCAAAAAACTTGAAAAATTTGACATTAACAGCGAAGCCAAAGCTCTGGACGCCAAAGCCAAAATCGAGGCTCAGGAGTTTTCGGTTGCCAACGTCGAACGCAAAAAAGCCAACCGTTACCCGGCAGCGCCGTTCACAACTTCTACCCTGCAGCAGGAAGCGGCGCGCAAACTGCGTTTTTCAGCCAAGAAAACCATGCAGATTGCCCAAAAGCTTTATGAAGACGGTTTGATCACTTATATGCGTACCGATGCGGTCAACCTGTCGAAAGAAGCTATTGCCGCCTGCCGCGAAGTGATCGGTAAATATTTCGGCGATGCATATCTGCCAAAAACACCTAAGGAATATAAGACCAAATCGAAAAACGCACAGGAAGCGCACGAGGCGATCCGCCCGTCTGACGTTACCAACACGCCTAAAAAAATGGAAACCAAGCTCGACAACGATGCACATCGTTTGTACGAGCTGATCTGGAAACGTACGGTTGCCTGCCAAATGAATCCGGCAGTGCTCGACAAAGTCAGCATCGATTCTTGTTCCGCCGACGGCAAAATCACCCTGCGCGCCAACGGCCAGGTCATTGCTTTCGACGGTTTCTTAAAGCTTTACCAGGAAAGTTTTGATGACGAAGAAGAAAACGACGAAAACCGGATTCTGCCGAATGTTGAAATCGGCGAAAAAGAAACCAAAGGAGAAATTCTGACCGACCAACACTTCACAGTACCGCCGCCGCGCTTTACCGAAGCCAGCCTTGTCAAAAAGCTCGAAGAACTGGGAATCGGACGACCGTCTACCTATGCCACCATCATTGCGGTTTTGCAGGAACGCAAATACGTTAAAGTTGAAAAACTACGTTTTATCCCCGAAGAACGCGGCCGCATTGTAACCGCCTTTTTGGAAAACTTTTTCCAAAAATACGTCGAGTATGATTTTACTGCTCAGATGGAAGAATTTCTTGATGATATTTCCGCCGGTGAAATGGAATGGCGCAAGCTGCTTACCGGCTTCTGGACAAAATTTATTAAAAACATTGATGCGGTTACCCCGCTGCAGATGAGCGAAGTAATTGACAAAGTTGACGAAGTGTTGGCCAAGCATCTGTTCCCCGAACGCGAGGACGGCAGCGATCCGCGCAGTTGTCCCGACTGCAAAAACGGTCGTTTGGGCATCAAATTCGGCAAGTTCGGCGCCTTTATCGGTTGTTCCAACTATCCGGAATGTAAATACACCAAACAGCTGATCGACACCACGGCCGAAGAAGAAGCCGCTGCCGCTCATGCCGCCAACAAAACCCCCAACCCCGAAGACAGGGTTCTGGGCGAGTTGCAGGAACAAAAGATTTATCTCAAAAAAGGCCCTTACGGATATTATGTTCAGTTAGGCGAAGACGACCCGAAATCAAAAGTCAAGCCCAAGCGCTGTTCTCTGCCCAAAGGCGTCACTCCCGAAGACATCACGCCGGAACAGGCTTCCGTATTACTCTCGCTGCCACGCCATCTGGGCAACGGCATTGAAGCCAATATCGGCAAGTTCGGCACCTATCTTAAACAAGGCAACAAGTCCAAGTCGCTTTACGGCAATGACAACATCTTTAACATTACGTTGGAACGGGCGGAAGAACTGCTGAAAGGAGCCCCGGAAAAATCTCCGGCACAAGTCATCGGTACCCATCCCGAAAGCAAGCTGGAAATTACTTTAAACAGCGGACGCTATGGCCCGTACCTTAAATGCGGTAAAAACAATTATGCTTTGCCGAAAGAATTTAAGGACAAGCAGCCGACTTTGGAAGATGCGGTAAAAATAATTGCGGCAAAAAAATAAAGCAACAAAATCCGATTCATCTTTATAGAAAACGCCCCCGATTTTCGGGGGTGTTTTTGTTCTGCCTGACCGGCAGCAAAAACCCCTCTCGGATGAGAGGGGCTTTT
>UQCS01000043.1 GCA_900539605.1 uncultured Azospirillum sp.
AATTTTATTTATTTTTTGCAAAATTTCTTATCAGCATTAGACCATAGCAAAAAAACGATCCTTTTTTTGATACACATTTACAAACCGATTTTTCTCGCTTCACTTAATAAAAAACGTCCTGTTTCTAGGACGTTTTTTGTACCAACTGGCCAATCACTTTAAACAGAATCTACTCTTCTGCTTTTACTTCTGCTTCCACTCCATTTTCCGACTCTGTATCGCCATAACTAACTTCAATACTCATCGGCCCCTGATTGCGACGCAGGCGGATTGCAAAATCAATAATGTCATCTCCCATGTCAATTCCCCACGGCGAACTTGTCTTGTTTCCGCCGTGAAAAACCATTCCGCGTCGTCCCAGCGTATCTGTGGCAAAATCCGGTAACAGCCATACCCGGTAATCCCCCCAGATCGGATAACCGCCCGGCCACTCGCCGCGTCCAAAATACCCCTTAAACTTTTCCCATGCCGAGTTATCGTCATACCGTTGCATCTGCTTTGCCGAGGCCCACCATCTTCCGGCCGGAATCCGGCTGTTTTCAATCGTCCGTTCCGCCTGAAAAATTTCAAATTGCCGATTCCAGTTATAATTCGGCATATAGGCAAAAACGGCAGCACTCAGCAACGGCAGCGCCGACAAAATCAACGATGTTTTGCGAAAACGCCGCCATCGCAACCATACCGAAACTGCCGGCAATACAGCCAAAAACAACAAATAGAAAATATTAAACCACAAATAAACCTTAGGATCGGCATACATCCATCCCCATTGCGGATATCCCCAGTAAACGAATTTATCCCGCACATATTCCTGATAAAAACTATCGGCCACCATCGCCAGATAAATCAAATCAAACAAACAAAATGCAATAAAAAAAATGTTCATTGTCACTTTTTTCATCCGTCAATCTCCAAGAAAAAATAGTCATAAGTTTTGGCAAAAATAACATTCAGATAAATCACCAGCGGCGACCCAGCCACGATCGACAGCCAATTTCCGATTCCCAGTTGTTGCCCCACCCAGGTCAGCCCGACAAACAACAATTCGAACATCGCCAGCAAAAAGGCCATTTTCCAATAATTGCCCCGGGTTTTTGCAAAGGCCGATTTCATTGAACCGCTGCGCCCAATCAACGAACTGATCCACGCCATCATCGGACGGTAAAAAACCAACGGCGCCGCCAAAGTCATAATTACAACCGTAATCCCGTCCACCACCCGGGTGTCTTCCATATACCGTTTCAAATACAGAGTATACTCATTTGCCCATTCCGAACCGATTCCGAAAAAAGGCGGAATCAGCGGCAACATCAAAAGCGCCGTCACCACAAAAAAAGTAAGTGCCAGCATTTTGGTCGACGGAACCAGTGTATAAAACAACTTAACAGTGGCAAGGTAAGGCTTGCGTTTAAAATAAAAACGAAAAAAGAAACACCAAAAAAGATAATACCCGACCAGCCAAGGCAGAAAAAACACGTCATGCCAACCGTCAATCATTTCAAAACCGGCGATCAAAAACAGCATATGCACAACCGAAAACAACACCATATTCCGGCAATTTTCAAACATATAAGAAAAACTTTCCCGAAACAGCTCTTTCAACGGGATTACCTTAATATCGGCCATAATTACTATCCTTTTGTTCAGTATACAGTATGATTAATCGGATTAAAACGCAAGCGCATAGTTTCCCATAGCTGATACTTATCACCATATTTTTGCGCCAATATGGCGTAATAAGGTTCACAAATATAAACTGCCCGCTTGGCACTGTCCGCCACCGAACGGAAGTGAGCATCATTATTATAGCGCGACTTGTCCACAATTTCCACCTGCCGCAGCGAACCATTCGGATTCAGGAAAGCCAAAATTTCAACGATCATTTCCTCAATGCCCATCGCCCCCGGGTCCAGGTTCCAGCATTGACGTAGCCGTGCGGCAATCGCATCGGTCTCCGAAATCGTCAGATCAGAGAAATATGACCCGGCTTTTCCTCCCTCAATCCCCATGTTCGCCACCTTCGTCCCCTTCTTAATCGAAGCGGTGGTGTCGCTTTCGTCCAAATTCTTTTCCAGCGCATTAACAGAATCCATCAGATTCTTCAAAGCACTGACTTGCGGTAGTTTCGGTTTATCGACCTTTTTCGGCTCCGGCTTTTTGGGTTGCGGCTTTGCTTTCGGCTTCGCCGGTTGCGGCGGAGTCGGACGCTTCGGTTCCGTTTTTTTATCCGGCAGTTTTGGCTTTGAAGGCTGCGGCGGCACTACAAAATCCTGCTTCGGCGGCAAGGGCGCTTCTTCGGCAGGCGCCGGTTCTTCTTCCGGCATTTCGGTCAGTTTTTTTTCTGCTGCCGGCTGAGATTTGGGTTCCGGTTTCGGCTGCGGCGCCGGGGGCACGTTTTTGGCCTTCGCCGGTTTGTCTTCATCGGCAATTTTGGCTTTAGCAGGCAAATTCGTCATTTCCGAAATTTTCACCTGTTCCAAATCCACCATAATCGGCACTTGATCCAACACCATGTCCCGACGCCAAAACAACGGCAAATCAACCACAAAAAGCAGAATTACCGCGGCATGGAGTGCAAGAGATTTATATAGAGCCGATTTCATTTTCTATTTCTTCTTTACCGTCCGCTGAGGTTCGGGATCGGTTTTCAATCCCACTTTTTCAAATCCGGCATTTTTAAGCATCGCCATCAATCCGATCACCCGCCCGTACTGAGCGTCGGTATCGCCGGAAATAACGACGTTGATTTCCGGATTTGCTTCCCGCACCGCCGTTACTTTGGCCACAATTCTATCCGCCGGAATTTCTTCCGTACCGATATAATAATAGCCTTCACTGTCTACACTGATATTCAGTGAAGTTTCTTTTCCGGTCAAATTACGCCCGCCCACTTTCGGCAAATTCAATGCAATCCCCGAAGTCATCAGCGGCGCCGCCACCATAAACACGACCAGCAACACCATCATCACATCCATCAGGTTGGTAATGTTAATCTCGGCATTGCGACGTTTGGAACGCCGGACCCTTTTATGATCGGACGAAACAAAATATACCATTATTCACCTGCCATATCTGCTTTAATCGCCGTATCGTCGATTTCCCGTGATAAAATACTCGAAAATTCAGCCATAAAATTCTCCAACCGGTTGGCATAACGATCAATATCCGAAGAAATCTTATTATAAGCCACCACCGCCGGAATAGCGGCAATCAGTCCGAAAGCGGTTGTAAACAGCGCTTCGGCAATACCGGGGGCAATCGCCGACAACGAATTGCTCTGCGTTACCGCAATTGCATTAAAGCTGTTGATAATTCCCCAAACAGTCCCAAACAGACCGACCAACGGCGCAACCGATCCGGTCGAAGCCAAAAATCCCATCCGGGTGTCCAACTCGTCCAGTTCCTTATCCATCGAAACCGTCATTGCCTTCTCAATCCGCTGTTGCAGTGAAACGCCCCGCAATCCGCGATCGGTTTTCGATTTCAAAATATTTGTCCTTTTCCATTCCCGCATGGCAGCAACAAACATCGCCGACATCGGATCCGACGGGCGATTGCCGATACTGTCATACAAACGGTCAAGCGAGCCGCCCGACCAAAACTTGGATTCAAAACTGCGCGAACGCTGCTTAACTTCACGCAAAGCTCTCACTTTTTCGATGATAATCGCCCACGACCAAACCGAAGCCGCAATCAGCCCGATCATAACAACCTTGGTGACGGTGTCCGAGCTCCATACCATATCCCACATCGACATCGGACTGGCTGCGTCTGCTAAATTCTGCGTATCCATTTTCTACCTCATTTCAACAATTAAATTCAGGTGCCCGGCAAAAGCGCCTACCTTTTGGCAGAAAAATAACATAAAATCATAAACAATCAATTAACCCCTTTCTTTTTTTACAAAAAAATTGACTGTCTGCAGGATCCGATTATAATGCAGCCGATTTAAAATTATTAACACTATTAAATTAACATGCATAAAAAAGCTCTTGTTTTACCTGTCCGCGGTCTGTTTGTCCGCTTTGCTTTTTGTGTGCGGCAAAGTAGATACCTCATGCGAATTAATCGATTCGGCTCCAACCTGCAGTGTTACAACCGACAAAAACATTCCCCTGATCCGCAAAGATACGGCAACCGCCTATATCCTTACCTCAACTGCAGACCTGTTTGTTCCGACAAACAGCCTGATCTGCCGTAATCTTCTTTCAGACAGCTGTCAGATTTACATCTATCACTGTAAAAACGGCTTGGCTGCCAGTCAAATCAACATTGATGATGCCCGTGCCATCCGAAGTTTTCTGCGTTCAAGCCACTATTCTGCTTCCGAAATTGCCGGTCGTTTCAGCAAATTTATATCTATCGCTATCAAGATATCTTTTTTGCTTCGGAGTATAAATTTTCTCCGGCAACGTTGAGCTACGCGGAAACCATTCCCAAAACCTGGGGCATTTACCTGGCTTGTTGGCTGATTTCAGCCTCCCTCGGCGGCCTGTCATCATGTTTTCCGCATCGGCAATGGTACAAAAAACGCAAGAATCAAACCACGCCGCCGACAGCATCCTAACATGCTCAGCCGAAAACGTTTCTTTTCTTACCTGACAAAAAAAGCTCTGTTCACAAAGAACAGAGCTTTTTTTAATCCGATAAGACAACCGCCGCCGTTTTTTCAACTAAAAAAAATCGGTCAGCAACCGCTTATCAAAATCAGATCTGATCGCGCAGCTTGGCAATAACTTTCTCTGCCGACAGCGGACAACGGGTCAAAATCCCTATATCTCGGAACATACGTCCCTCGTCACTGTCGTAGTACTCGGCCAGTTCATTGTAATCATCAGCGATGACTACATAACCTTCTTCACAGAACGATACCTTCATATACCGCCCATAAACATAATCTAAAAATTCATACTTAGCCAGAAGCGCTGCTTCTTCCATCGACATCGGTCCGGGAACATATTGCAATACGCCCATCCGAAGAGGAATCGAGTTGTCATAAAGCGCTTTGATTACGGCCGCTTTTTCCAAGCCATCAATGTTAATTTTAATCATTTCTGCTATTATTTTTAGTAATTCAACATAATACTTATCAGTACGCTTATTGTATAATTTTTCTCCATTTTGTCAACTTAAAAACGATTTCACCGGCTCTTCTTGATAAAACTATCTTTTTTGCAGCATTTCGGCAGGGATCCGGGTCGGGCGCATCCGCTCAAAATCAAAATATACGGCAGTCACTTTTATCTCCGTCAACAATTCTTCGCCACGACGGATTTCCTGACGAATTTCCACCGAAGCGCCTTTCACTTCAACAACATCACAACTCACTGACAAAAGGTCTCCCAAATACGCCGACTTCAAATATTCCGCCGCTGCCCGCCGAACGATAAAGCCTTTTTTTTCTCGGGTCGGTTCATCAACTCTCCCTTCGCCCAGCGCTCGCAAAAACTCGGTTCGTGCCCGCTCGGCAAATTTGAGATAGTTGGCATAATACACAATGCCGCCGGCATCGGTGTCTTCATAATAAATCCGCACCGGAAAATAAAATTTACTTCCTTCAAACAAACCTTGCGGTGCTTTCACTTCTGTCATTCTCAACTCCTTCCTGCTATTCCGGTTGTATTTCAAACAAATCATCCTGCTCATTATACAAACGCACGTTTTTCTGCATTTTCGGCACCCCCAAATATTCGCAACCGATATCCGTAATTACCCGGCCGCGCGGCGTCCGCTGCAAAAAACCGAGTTTAAGCAAAAACGGTTCAACCACTTCCTCAATGGTGTCTCTCTCTTCCGACAATGCCGCCGCCAACGTATCGGCGCCGACCGGACCGCCGCCATAATTACGGGCAATGCAGTTCAAATAACGTTTATCAAACGCATCCAGCCCGAATTTATCCACATTCAGCCGACATAACGCGCTGTCTGCAATGGCGGCGTCAATGCTTCCTGCCGAAGCCATCGCGCCAAAATCCCGCACCCGGCGCAGCAATCTCCCCGCCACCCGGGGCGTTCCACGCGAACGACGGGCAATTTCATGAGCGCCGGCAGCCGACATCGGCACATTCAACAGCCGGGCTCCGCGCAAAACGATTTTTTCCAAATCTTCCGGCGAATAAAATTCCAACCGCAGCGGAATCCCGAACCGTTCGCGCAACGGTGTCGACAAAAGTCCCGAACGGGTCGTTGCCCCCACCAGCGTAAACGGTTGCAAATCAATTTTGACCGACCGTGCCGACGGTCCTTCACCGATTATCAAGTCCAGCTGAAAATCTTCCATTGCCGAATACAGCACTTCTTCAATCGCCGGATTCAAACGATGAATTTCATCAATAAACAAAACGTCATTGGCTTCGAGATTAGTCAAAATTGCCGCCAAATCGCCCGATTTGGAAATCATCGGCGCCGAAGTCGCCTTAAAATTAACATCAAGTTCCTTGGCAATAATCGATGCCAAAGTGGTTTTCCCCAATCCGGGAGGACCAAACAACAGAACATGATCCAACGCTTCACGGCGCATTTTCGCTGCTTCGATAAAAATTTTGAGATTTTCGCATACTTGGCGTTGGCCGACAAATTCCGACAATGCCGACGGCCGAAGATTTACCGGCGCTCCTGCCGTTACCGTTTCATCTTCCGGCAGCTGATGCGGTGTTACAATTCTTTCTTCCATCAATTACACTTCCTTGTTGGCAAATTCTTTAAGTGCCAGCTTAATCAACTGACCGACATCGGCATCGGGCTGGTTGCCTGCAGCCAGATGCACCGCATGATAAGCCTCCAACCGCTGGTAACCGAGATTCACCAACGCCGAAATGGCATCTTCCGTATTCCGGCCATTATCCTCCGCTGTCATTACCGGGGTTGTACGGCCATCAGCAGTGATTGCTGCTGCCAGTTCCGCCGTATCGGCACTTTGCGACAACCCGACTGTCTTACCCTTCAATTCACTGACAATCCGCGCTGCCAGTTTAGGTCCGACCCCGCTCGCACGGGTAAACGAAGCCTTGTCCTGAGCTGCTACGGCCTGCGCCAGCTGAGCAGGAGACAGAACCGACAAAATACTGAGACATACCCGAGCACCCACGCCCTGTACTTTTGTCAACGTCAAAAACCACTCTCTTTCCAGTTGATCTGCAAATCCGTACAAACTGATGTTATCTTCCCGCACCACAGTTTCGATCCATAAACAAACTTCACCGCCTCGTACCAACTTAGAAAGCGTACGGTTGGATGCAAAAACCAGATACCCGACCCCGTTTACATCAATAATGACGCTGTCTTCTCCGATTGTATCCGCAATACCGCGCAATTTTGCTATCATATATTACTCCTGTTACCGATTATGGAGACGAGATTATAGGAATTTTACTACGCCTGCAATCCTTTTTTACATTTTAAGAACATAGGAATTCATCTATGCCGCCCCCTTTTCACCTTTGCGAAATATACCATTTTCCGACACTTACAACTTTTTTGCACGTTTTCAAAATACATACCACCTTTCTCCGTATTCCCCCCTTCTTTCCCTGTTTCCTCACTCCGACTTTTTTACCCTTATCTCCTCCCTCCCCCGTTTCCTCACTCCGACTTTTTACCCTTATCTCCTCCCTCCCCCGTTTCCTCCACTCCGATTTTTTTACCCTTATCTCCTCCCTCCCCCGTTTCCTCCACTCCGATTTTTTTACCTTTCCTTCCCCTCCAGACTTTTCTCTCTCTGCTGCCGTTATTTCGACTTCTCCCCCGTTTCCTTTCACCCTAGTTCTCCATAGTCTTTCACTTTCCTTTTTTCTAACCTTTTCCTTTTACACATCTACTCCTATTTCTTCCGGCTTTCTCACTTTTTCCCGCTTCAACTTTTCCTGCTCTCTCCTTTTTTACAATCGCAACTTCCTCATACTTTTTCTCCCTTCGATTTCTTCCCCTTCTCTTCCTCCTTTTCCGCACCCCGACTCCCTCATGCTTTCTCTTCACTTCCACTTTTCACATCTTCTTCCTTTTCCACACTTTAATTTTCCCATACTTTTTCTCCCTTCGATTTCTTCCCCTTCTCTTCCTCCTTTTCCGCACCCACTTTTTTCCTGCCACTTTTTCTTCTCTTTTTCCTGCTTCTGCTGTTTCCTTTCTTGTGTCTTTCCCTTTTCCTCTACTCCAATTTCTCCACACCCTTTATCATTTCCCTCACCCCAACATTTTTGCTCTTTTCCCATGCTTGCTTCTTCACACCCGCCATCTTTTTTTTATGTTTTTAAAACAGGGGAAGAAATCTGAAAATACAATTTTTTATTGCACAATTAAAACTTTTAGTTTAGATTATTTCGCGGCACACGAAATGATTTCGTTACCCGCAAGTATCTGAGTGATACCGGGCCTTCAGCAGCTCGTTTCAAACCGGTGTAAGATATAGCACCGACAATCCGCCGGATTACGGCAGAAATATATCCCCGCATAGTCGGGGAGCCTTAAGTGTATGTTCAGAAATCAGCCTATCGGGATTTTAAAGACTTAAGGGATCATGTTTGATATGGTTGTTGAACTCCCCGACCACCTTTTTATTTCAGGTGATTTTATTTTGAAATATTTTACATAAGGATATTAAATGACTGGGCAAACTAAAAATTTTCGCAGTAAAAAACACGATGGTTCGGCCAACCCGATAGATATTTACGTTGGCAGACGTATACACGACCTTCGAACATCCAAAGGCTGGAGTCAAACCCAGCTGGCATCTTTACTGGGAATTACTTTTCAACAAATCCAAAAATACGAAAAAGGCCTCAACCGTATCTCCGCCAGCCGGCTCTGGTATACGGCACAGCTGATGGGCGTATCGGTAGACTACTTTTTCAACGGAATCAGCGTCGAACTATGGAAAGAAAGTTTCAAATTGCTGCCGCCGTTATGGAAAAAACTCGATCTAATCGTCTGATTTTCATGTATGAATGGCTTTCTTGAATATTTTATATTCACCCCTTTTGGTGATTACCTTGCCGAAAGAAACAATAGCGAAAGCTTACCACCTTAAATTGGTAAATTTCTGCTTCCTTAATTGCCGCAACGATTAACGTTGCGGCAATTTTTCTGCCTTTTTTTCATAGGAATTGCCGTCTTTAACCGTTTCCTTGCAAACAAATTCCCATATAAACAGAATTTCTGTCTCGTTAATATTTGCATCTTGCTCTCGATAACCGAGTCCACTGCTTCGCAACCTGGTTGCTACTGCATATGAACGACACTCCAGCATCAATCGCTTCTCCCCTGCCGTTCCCCCTAATTTAAAATGCTCTGCTTTCATTTTATGCAGCGAACACAATATAGATCATTGCCCCGTCTCTCTTGTGTTCCGCCTGCCGGCCACTCCAACAGACGCACCGTGTTCTTCGATGTTTCTAAAGTTTTTGCTTTCGCTCTCGACGCCAAACAAGACTTCCGAAAAACAAAACACCCTTACTTTTGGTCCTATCCTCAAGACACCCGCTTGCATTTTTTGCCTATGCAATCCGTTTTTTTGCTCTTACTTATGAGCATTCATTTCCGAAATGATGTTTTTCATTCCTCTGTTATTAAAATGGCAAATTGCAATGGCCAACGCATCGGATGAGTCGTTATTCTTCGGACGACAGCCCGGCAACAAAATCTTAACCATCGTTTCTACCTGATTTTTAGCGGCTTTTCCAACCCCGACCACGGCTTTTTTAATCTTGTTTGGTTCATATTCGGTTACCGTAATCCCAAACAGCGACGGTGCCAAAATCACGACTCCCCTCGCCATCCCAAGCTTAATTGTCGACGTCGGATTATCGTTCAAAAACACTTGCTCGATAGCTGCTTCATCGGGACGATAAAGCGCCAGCACTTCGTTCAGAGTATTGTGGATAACTGCCAACCGATCGGCAATACTCATCTTGGCGTCGGTCTTAATAAAGCCGTCAGCCACATACCGCATCCGGTTGCTTTCCACTTCAATAATCCCCCAGCCAGTTGAAGAGAGGCTCGGATCCAAACCTAAAATTCGCATATTGTTTTCCGCATATTCAATAACCGTTTTATACTTTAAAAAACAAGAGGGGCGTTACCGCCCCCTGTCTTATTTGACTAAGCTTCAAGCGCCTTCATCACCGTTTCCGAAAACTCGGCATTGTGATAAACCTGCTGAACATCGTCATCATCCTCAAGCGCTTCCAAAAAGTCCATCAGCTTTTGAGCCGTTTCAACATCATCAATGTCGGTTTTAACGACCGGTTTCCAGTCAAGCCGCGATGCCGAAGGCGTACCGAACTTCGCTTCCAACGCTTCGGTTACGGTCCCCAAATCATCCGGAATGGTTTCAATTTCATGAAACTCTTCATCCGAGGTCACATCATTGGCTCCCGCTTCCAACGCACTTTCAAACATCGTATCGGCATCAGCCACTGCCGCCGGATACTTAATGTAACCAATTCTCTCAAAATTAAACGCCACCGATCCGGTTTCGCCCAAAACGCCGCCGCGCTTGCCAAACACGGTCCGAACGTTGCCGGCCGTACGGTTACGGTTATCCGTCAGAGCCTCGACAATAACAGCTACTTTTCCGGGACCAAAACCTTCATAACGCATGCTTACATAATCATCGCCGCCGGCCGTCTGAGTTGCTTTGGCAATGGCACGTTCAATATTATCTTTCGGCATGCTTTCGGCACGGGCAGCCTGAATAGCAAGACGCAAACGCGGATTTTTATCCGGTTCGGGCAATCCGCTTTTGGCTGCAATGGTAATATCACGGGCAAGTTTGGCAAAAACTTTGGCTTTTTTGGCATCCTGAGCCCCTTTGCGATACATAATATTTTTAAACTGGGAATGTCCAGACATTGTAAAATCTCCTACAATATTTTCTTATTTTCGTTAATCAACTACAATCATATATTCAATCTTGGCGTCATTAGCCTCAAATACTCTGATTTTTATGCCGCGGATCTCAATTTCTCCGGGACGGTTGGGATAATTATAGTTAACAAATTCGCCCGACTGCCCGTTGGTCTGATCATATTCCATCACGGTGAAAACAATGCGGTTCAGTTTCACTCCGGCATATTTGATCTCAAACCCCCACGACATTTCGCTTTGGACGATTTTGCTGGTTGTCACCGGCTCAAAGCGAAAATTCTCAGGCGTAACCTGATACTTGGTGTCCAACAGCTTAAGCTTATCGCTACGGATAATTCCGACCCGGTTCAGAGGTTTGCCGTCATTGGCAACCAGAAACACGTCTTTGCCGTCCGGATTAGGAACCAGCGCATAGGCCACGTCATCAATTTCAACCCGGCCGATCACGTCGTATTTTTTCTTGGCTTCAATCAAAATCGGACTCAGACCGGAAACAAACGACGCGTCTTTCGGCGCCACAATTGATTCCTGAGTATAATAGTTTCGGGTATACGACTTGGTATCGGCAATAGAATAACCTTTATAAGCGGTCAACATCTTATTCGGCGCAAAGTTTGAATCGGTCACGGTTTCCGTTTTAATCAACCGCGGGCCGTCCTCGTCAAGATAATCAATATCATAGCTGCTCAAACCGGCCACAAAACTGTCGCGTTCGGGCCAGAAAGAAATGTTGCCGGCATAAATACAGCCGCTCAAGCTCAATACCAATCCTAATACTTTTAGTGTTTTCATCCTGTTTTTCTCTTTAAAAAATTTTGATAATTTTTAATCTTTTTGTAGATTTCTACCATCTATCCATATTATAGCT
>UQCS01000044.1 GCA_900539605.1 uncultured Azospirillum sp.
GATATCGGTTATCGGCTGGATCCTGGTCGGGGGTTTTATCAACAACCTCTACGTTCATCCTTTCACCGACATTGAGTTGGTCGATTGGAACGGTCTGATCACTTCTTTGGGCATTCTGCTCGGTATCAGCGGTACCCGTGACTACTTTCTCAGAAAGTCGCTGGCCAAACTTCCGGAAAACGCTTCGGGAAAAGGCTGGCAGAGAATGTGGATTCCGTGGGTTGGCTGGACGCTTGCCGGAGGATACTTCATCAATTGCATTATCGCGCCCTACATTGACCTTCAGGTCAATGACTGGTCGCAGTTGATAACGGCGTTGACGGTGATTCTTGGTATTAGCGGTGCCCGTGATGTCGGGTTACGCAAGAAAAACAAGAAGAACCAAGAAGAAAAAGAGGAAGAATAAAACCTTGCTCTTTAGTCTTTAAAAAAGAAGCGGAATATTCCGCTTCTTTTTTATTTTAAACCTCAGCGTCAAATTAAGCAGGCTTTTCAAAAACCGCAAAGCGGTAAAATTCTGGGAAAAAAGATAAATATCAGAAGTTGTCGCGAAAGATTCTTGATAGTTGTATGGGATGCTTTTATCATACAAAAGTCGATATCAACCGCTTATCAGGATTTTTTGCTGTGACTAAAAGCCATCTGACCGGCCTTTTAACGGCTGCTTTTTTTGTTATTTCCTTTTCCGCCGCTTTGGCGGTGCCGAAGGCACGATCGTTGCCAACACGGTTGATCTGACGGCACAAAAAGGATCCGTCGGTACAACAGACAATTATCTGACAGTTGATTCTTCTTACCACCGTGCCGGCTGGATCAAGGCACTGGCTCAAAAAGGAATTTATATTGACGAAGTCAACGGTCCGATGAATATCCGTCAATTTGTTTCGGGCGGCAATATTGATATGCGGGTAAACAGCTCTATTGTCGGTATTGCCAATGCAGATCCCGCTTTGCCGCATTTTAAGGCCGATAACATCACGCTGCATTCCAAAGGGCAGATCGGTGGTTCGGATAATCCGTTGGTGCTGGCGTTGAATAATAATCGTCGGGGCAAAATCAATTTGCAGGCTGGTCAGGGGATTGTCGTCCGCAAATTAGGAGAGGGTTTGGTTTCGGATTATATTTATAACGATGGGAGAGGCAAAATATGGATTGAACTGCCGTCGGGCCATGCTCATATTGCCGATGTCCGGGCTGCCGACGGATTTAAACTGACAATCCGCGAGGGAATGCCGTTCTACAATATCTGGTTGACCAACCTTGATCTGGAAGCGCGGATGATTAATCCGCCGTATACCGAGTATCCGGAAGAAAATCCGATTCAGATCATGAGTCGCCCGCTGGATGCGCGTTATCGCTTGCAGCTGGACCGGGGATTGTTCCTGAACACCGGGAATGTTGCCGATGAGGAAAAGCTGTCTCTGTTTTAGGAGAACGGCAACTAACCGGTCAAAAAAGCCCCGGTCTGATTGACCGGGGCTTTTTGATAAACTTCAGTTTTGAAATCTTACAAAATGCTCAGATTTTCGGCAGAAATTTTGCCTTTATGTTCAATTGCATCATAAGAAATCTTCTGGTTTTCCTGCAGAGCGCGCAGGCCTGCTTTTTCTACCGCACTGATATGAACAAAGATATCTTTCGAGCCGTCTGCCGGTTCGATGAAGCCGTAACCTTTGCGGGTATTAAACCATTTAACTGTTCCATTAGCCATTTTAATTTTTCCTTTTCTAAAATAAATTTACAGATGCCCACCTCGGGCAGCCTGTGCCGTAAAGATTTTTCCTGACGTGTAGAAAAATCTTTTTGGCATAAAAAAGAAAAATCTAGTTCGGGGTTTTGCCGTTTTTGAAGCGACCGTAAAAATCTAACGCAGATTTAAGGATACACCTATTTTTCTAAATAGCAACCTCTATTTAATTTTTTTAATTTCTTGACAGGGCAGGGATAAAATGTTTTAGTTTTTAAACGCTAAATTTTAGTGAGAATGACTATGACTGCCGATCTTTTGAAAACCAGGCGTTTTCTTCCTTTGCTGATTACCCAGTTTTTGGGCGCCCTCAATGATAATTTGTTCAAAAATGCTCTGTTGACCTTGGTGACGGTCAAGATGACCGCACAGTCGGATATCCTGTCCAACCTGATTGCCGGGCTTTTTATTTTGCCTTTTTTTCTTTTTTCGGCCACGGCCGGACAAATGGCCGACAAATATCCCCGCGACCGTATTGCCCGTATTTTAAAAGTAACGGAACTGGTTTTGATGATCGGCGTTGCCGCGGCATATTATTGGTATAACCTGCCGCTGCTGGTGGTGATTATGACTTTAATGGGGGCACAGTCGGCTTTCTTCGGTCCGGTTAAATACGCCTTGCTGCCGCAGCAACTGCAGCCGCAGGAACTGGTTGCCGGCAATGCCTATATTGAAAGCAGCACCTATATGGCGATTTTGCTGGGACTGATTCTCGGCACTTTGCTGCCGACGACGGCAACCATCGCTGTTTTGATTACGCTGGCTGCCACCGGTTATCTGTCGGCGCGGCAAATTCCCCATGCGCCGGCGCCGCGCCCGCAATTGAAAATTGCTAAAAACGTTTTTGTTTCGACGGTTGAAAACTTTCGTTTTTTGCGCAAACACCGGTTGATTTTCATGAGTATTCTCGGTGCGACCTGGTTTTGGATTATCGGTGCGTTGGTAGCGGTGCAGATTTACCCGCTGTGCGGAAAGATATTGAATACCGGTGAAGGCGTTATTACCTTTTTTCTGGTTTTGTTTTCGGTTGGCGTGGCGGTTGGGTCTTTTTGCTGCAGCCGCATTTTAAAAGGATTTATTCATGCGACTTACGTGCCGCTGAGCGCCGTCGGCATGGGCGTCAGCCTGTTTTTGCTCTATTGGTTTTCGTCCGCTTACCCGACTCCTGCCGAAAAAATTTCTTTTGCTGTTTTCTTTTCGCAGCCGCATGCTTTCGGAATAAGCTTCAATTTGTTTGCACTGGCGTTTTGGGGCGGCATGTATATTATTCCGCTTAATGCCTTTATGCAAAGTCGTGCGCCGAAAGCTTATGTTGCAACGGTGATTGCCGGCAACAATATTTTTAATGCACTGGGGATGGCACTGGCGGCGGTTTTTGCCATTGTCTTTCTTGCATTCGGTTTTTCGCTGCCGCAGTTGTTTTTGACGATGGCATTTTTCAGTGCTCTGGTTTCGCTCTATATATGCGCTTTGTTGCCGGATGCCCTGACGCGTTCGCTGGTGCAGAGTCTGCTCGGCTTTTTGTTTCACGGCAAAGTGAGCGGCATTGCCAACTTTAAGCGTGCCGGTTCGAAAGTCTTAATTGTTTGCAACCATGTGTCGCTGCTGGACGGGGTGTTGCTGGCAGCGTTTATGCCGGAGAGAATCACTTTTGCGATTAATACCGGCTGGACTCAAAAATGGTTTATACCGGTGATCCGGCTGCTGGTTGACTTTTATCCGATTGATCCGGCAAATCCGTTGTCGGTGCGTGCCTTGGCCGAGGAAATCAAAAAGGGCCGTAAAGTCATGATTTTTCCTGAAGGACGGGTAACAACCACCGGTGCAATGATGAAAGTTTATGAAGGGGCGGGCGTGATTGCCGCCAAAGCCGGCGCCAAAATTCTGCCGGTACGTATCAACGGTGCTCAGTATTCCAAGTTTTCCTATTTGAAAGACAAATTCCCCACCCGCTGGTTTCCGCGTATTACTCTCAGCATTATGGAACCCTGCCGGTTCGATTCTCCGGCCGGCGGTCGTGAAGCGCGTCACCGGGTGGCGCAGCGTCTCTATAATCTGATGGCCGAAATGATTTATAAGACTGCCGATTGTAAAAGCAGTTTAAGCGCAGCTTTGCTCTTTGCTGCCCAAACCTGTCGCAACCGTCATGTCGCGGCACAGGAACCGGGCCGACGCCCGCTGACTTTCGGCAGTTTGTTGCGACGGAGTTATGTGTTGGCTGCCGCGCTTCGGCGTTGTTGGCCGCAGATCGGACTGGTACGGTTACGGCTTTGCGGCGGGATTGATCATCTGGTCTTGTTTTTCGCCGTGCAACTGAGCGGCAAAACGGCCGAATTTGTTCCGGAAGGCGAGATGATAACCGAGGAACCGTTGCTGAGTTCGTTAGCCGAAGTCCCGGTCAGTTGGGGGGACAAGATCCGTGGTTTTTGGGCGTGGTTACGGCGCCGTTCTCCGGCAGTGTCGCCTGACGCGCTTGCTTTAATCCTGCCCGACGGCCGAGGCGGAACAGTCGGGCTTTCGCATCGCAATCTTTTGGCAACCTGCAATCAGTTGAATACGGTTTTGCCGTTAAACGTTCGCGACCGGGTGGTCAATGTTTTGCCGCCGTATACGGTGACCGGATTCTGTCTGGCTACTTTATTGCCGCTGTTTTCAGGCAGTCGGATTCTCTTTTATCCGCATCCGGGGCACAGCCGTATTATTGCCGAACTCTGTTATGATAACGAAGCAACGGTTTTGTTCGGCGACGAGGCAGTCTTTGCCGGTTGCGGCGAGGCAGCGCACCCGTACGACTTTTTTTCGTTGCGTTGTGCGCTGGCTGACAATTCGCTTACGGCGGAGACATTTGATTTGTGGGTTAAGAAATTCGGGGTGCGGATTTTGGAAGGATGGGTACCGCAGGCGTGCGGTGCCGCGGTCAGCTTTAACACGCCGCTTTATAATCGCTGGGGCAGTTGCGGTGCTTTGCTGCCGGGCGTGTCCTACCAAAACGGTGTTTTGAAATCCGACAGTTTTGCCGGAGGAAAGTTTGTTCCGCCCTCGGCTTTGCAATTTGACGATGACGGCTACCTGTATCCGCCGGCGGATTGTTAAACTGTCTTTCCCGATTTCCGGAAACAAACTTTTTTGACAAATTCAAACTTTGATAGACAAATATTTTTGTTTGTGTTATACTTCTCAATGAGAAAACTATAAACTTATTATATTATGAGAAAAATTATTTTTTTGGTACTGTGCGTAGCAGCTATGTCAGTATCCCACGTTTCCGCACAGGGTTATTATGGTGAACACCATCTTCCCGCCCGCGGATACGCCGATCCCTATTCCTATTCCTGGAGTTCCGGTCGCAGCGGCGTTAATCGTCACTATGAACCGAGACGCGGAAGAGGATATCGTGAGCCCCGGCCCAGCAAAGTAGCCAAGGCAGCATATGTGGCCAGCGAGATTCTGCGCGGTATTGTTATCGCCGACCGGATCTTCGCCCCCTATTGCACCGAAAGCTATTACAGCTATTTCGACAGCCACGAGCCCAACCGTTGGGTATACGGCCGTCGCGGTATGCCTTTCTGGCCGGTGAGATACATGAACAATTCGCCGTTCTACTGGTATCCCACTTCCTGCGGCAACATCGCGTTCTATACCAGCACCAACTGTATGTTAGGCGTAACGATTGACGATCAGGTGCAGTTGATTCGCGATAACAATCGGCTGTATATCTGGAGCACCAGAGGCAGTCTGATGTCACGACAGGAACTATATGCCGGTTGCCACAGCCATTTTGAGATGAACACGTCTCAGGGGCTTCGACTGGTGGAAATCTTTTATGACGGGGTCTGCCGGGTCAACTATGTTGACATCGGGGGGAACGTGATTGAGAGCTACGAACTGTACTAAGGACTTTTGGGAAGAGGAGTGACGGTTTAAACCGTCGCTCCTTTCCTGTTTTAAACCTGTTTGGTTCGCCATTTAAAATACATTTTTTACCCCCATATTAAAAAAATAGCCAACAAAGAAGGAGAAAAAAATGTTTTATCTGCGTCCGGCCAACCACCGCGGCCATACTTATACCGAGTGGCTGAACAGTTATCATAGTTTTTCGTTCGGTCAATATTACGATTCCCGTTATATGGGATTCAGCGATCTGCGGGTCATCAATGACGATGTGATTGCGCCTGACGGCGGCTTCGACACCCATCCCCATGACAATATGGAAATTGTCAGCATTGTGATATCGGGACGCTTGAAACATAAAGACAGCCTCGGGCATGAATCCGAATTGGGTGCCGGTGATGTTCAAACGATGACAGCCGGCCGCGGAATTGAACATAGTGAATTCAATCCGTCGGAAAAAGAACCGGTTCATTTTCTGCAAATTTGGATTATTCCGCAACAGCGGGGACTTGAGCCGGATTATCAGCAGCGTCGGTTTGCCGATGATAAGATGGATAATAATCTTTGTTTGTTAGTCTCGCCGGATGCGGCGGAAGAATCGCTGCCGATCCGTCAAAATGCCCGAATCTATCGAACCCGTCTGGAAGCGGAGAAAACTGTGGATTATCCGCTGGATACCAAACGGGCGGTGTGGGTTCAGATGATATCCGGCGCAATTGAAGTGAGCGGAAATCTGCTGGTTGGCGGTGACGGCCTGGCCGTTTACAAAGAAGACAAACCTTTGCATATCCGCGGCGTTGATACTTTGTCCGATTTTATATTATGTGATTTGCATGGGTAAACTTCAGCGTTCGCTGTCACGGCAGTTGAACTTCTGAATTGTCTCCGGATTGAGGCGGGTTTTGTTCATCCGCTTCATGGTGCCGTTGTAGGCATAATTCAGAAAACAATACAGGCGCTTGTATGCGGGAAGGTTGTCTTCGCGCAGGTAGCGTTTGAGAGTGTTAACGGCCATATGGATTTTGTTGCCGGAGAGTTGGTTTTGCCGCACCCGATAAAGCATCAATGCGTCATTTAGCCCATGAAATTTGTATCCACGGTGAAACAGACCGACCCAGGTTTTGGCATCTTCACAAAGTTCCCGCTCTTCGGGAAAACGGATGTCCGGAATTTTTTCGCGGTCGATCATGACAGTTGACAAGCCGATCTGAGTGGTTTTCATATATTGAACTAAATCAATTTCCGGATCGACTTCAACTTTTCCTTTGCTCAAAACTTCGCCTTTTTCACTCATAAAAGCAAAACCGGTATGCGAAGCGGCTATATCGTTTTTTTGCATAAATTCAACTTGTTTGCTTAGTTTCTCGCATGACCATAAATCATCAGAATCCAAGAAGGCGACGTATCGGCCTTCGGCAGCTTCAATTCCCCGGTTGCGGCAGGCGCCGACACCGCTGTTTTGCGGTTGGTTTATGACCCTAATTCTTTTGTCGGTAGCGGCATAGGTGGCGGCAACCGTCCCGCTGTTATCGGTGGAAGCGTCGTTGATGATAATCATTTCCCAATCGGTGTAAGTTTGATTCAGAACCGACTGGACGGTGTGTTTGAGAAATTTTTCGCAGTTGTAAACCGGGATAATAACGGAAACTTTGTCCATTGTAAGGTGACCCTTTCAAATAAGTTTGAATAACGCATTATATTCCGAATTGTGCTTAATGTAAAATAAAAATTCCCGGGCGGAACCGAACTGGAGCAAAAAAATTGCCCCGCTAAAACCGTTGGGTTTTGTGCGGGGCAGGGTTTATACTAAGCGCTTATCTTTCTTCATAAAAAGCCATGAAAATGCTTCCGATTGCGCCGGTAAAAAAGCCGATTCCGGCGAATTTCCACAAAGTAGCGCGCATGTCAGGAGCAACGCATTGAATGTCTGCGGCCAGAACCACCAGGTTAAAAACGATTAAAGCAACGCTCAAACCAAGCAGCCAATGAAAAATTCTTGCTATCGTGTTCATAGTATAAGTTTTTTGGTTAATAAATAAAAAATAATCTCTCTTAACCTTTACTATATCTCGTTTTTGTCTTTTTGTCAAGTATATTTTTAATATTGAAACCAAAAGATGCCTAATTGTGTCAAAATATAGAGCAACCATTTGAGATAACAAGCATTCCGATCGTTTGTTGAATTTTCTGTTTGAGCTCTTGTTACCTGATGATTGCTCTTTGACATAAGGATGATTCCGGCCGTTAGCTCATAAATCTATATCAATTGCCAACCTTCCTCATCATTTACAAAAAAACGCCACAAGGACGTTTTTTTGTAAATGGCGGTATATGTAATTTTTAAAGATATTAAGTATACAAAATATTTTATTCCATCATTCTTAATTCCCACCAAGTTTCTTCGCATCAATTCTTTGTTCTTCCTTTCGATATACATTCATTTATATAGTCATATTTTTGATAATATGGATACAAGAAAAAGAACAATAAAGCTAAAATAACAATATAACCGACACCCTTATGAATTAGGTTCACAACTTTATCTGATATTTGCTTTACGCATATTTGGCGTCCTTCGGTCATCAAGCATCTCCCAACAGTTTTTATCCGGATTATAATAACCCAAATTACTGCCATAAAAATTGTTGTGCAAGTCTTTCCTGCTATCCGCAGAAATTTCTGACATCGGCATGGTCCCTTTCTTTTTGTGATAGTCCAATATTTCTTTAGCATAACCCAATCTCAAACCCCAATCACGACTTGCCGGACTAATTTTTGCAAGTTCACACTGCAGAAGAGGATGATAATAGTTATCAATACCATTCCCTTGGCCTGAACCATAAGTATTTACGAGTTTTCGGCCAGTCTGTTTCATCTGTTGCCAATAATCATAAGCTATTTGTGTGTCAGCAGCCAATTCGCCTAAAGATTCTCCTGTTTTCCAAATTTTTTTAGGGCTGGTCTCATTTTATCAACAAAATCATATGCCTGTTTTCTTTTTGCGGTAGTTTCCCGCATTTTAGATTCTATCCAAGGGTATTCTTTCAGGGTATTTTCTCTGATATTTAACGATCCAAAACCGTAATTATCATCATCGGATTTGTCCCAAAATCCAGTTCCGGACGGCGGATAGTTATCAGTTATGTCCAGCTTGTTATAGTTTGGGATGATTTTGTTTTCTCTTTCTTGTCTTTCCATTTGATAAGCCAACTCATCGCGAGTAGAGAAAGTGCTGTGATCAACGCCATAGGTATCAATGTTGTTGCAGCCTATGAAATAGCCTGACGGCGATTTATATTTTGAATACATATCCATTGTTTTTTCCTTTTCTCAAAAGTTATTATTGCAATGGATAACTTAAATATAATTACAAAACAAATCTATCCTCTACAAAATGCGAAGTATCAGCTTCTGCATTCGAAAGCTTTTTAAACTCACGATTATTGATTTAGAATGAATTTTGTCATAGCCAATTGCCAATCAGCCTGTCTCTCCTCATCATTTACAAAAAAAACGCCGCAAGGGCGTTTCTTTCGTAAATGGCGGACAGAAAGGGATTCGAACCCTTGGTACCCTTTAGGGGTACACACGATTTCCAATCGTGCGCCTTCGACCACTCGGCCACCTGTCCAAAACTGTTAAGTTTATTAGCCTGTTTTAACTTATTTTGCAAGATTTATTTTTGCATTTGATGAAAAAATCGACGCCTAATTTCCCCAACCCACCGCTTGTGAAACGATCACGGTTTTGGTGTTGGGCAGCTTTAACGCTTTTTCGACGGCCTGTTTGTCAAAATAGCCGCGGACAACCGAAGCCAGCCCTTTGGAGGCGGCGTACAATTCCACGTTCTGATAGGCGGAGCCGGCGTGCATAACCGGATAATCTTCGTTCTTGCTGCCGGTATAAATCAGAACCAGGGGAACGTTTTTCATATAATCCTGAGTAGAGAAAAGCGGCAGGATGTTGTCGCTGCTTACCGGTATCAGGGCATGTTTATTGGCGTCAAAATGCCAAACACCGTCTGTTTTGGCCACAAAAACATCCAAATCTTTCTGATTCATTGCCGTTGGAATTGTCCGTAAGCCGCCGCTACGGTTGACGCCATATGCTGCCCATAAAATTTCGCTTAATGTCTGATCGTCAACTTGCCGGTTGTCAAACTCCTTAACCGAGCGCCGCTCATTTAGCGCCTGCATCAGCGGCATTCCGCCGTTGCGTTCCGGAGACGGAAGTTTATGTTCGGCTGCGGTGCCGTTATGAATTATTGTCATGGCCGTCAATACTCCTAAAATTAATTTTTTCACATTTTTTCTCCCGTAAAACAGATATAATAAACACAGCCGCCGTTTGTAGGCAGCTGCGGATTTAAATTCAGTCGGTCGGTTTTTCCAAATGAATGTCGGAAGGAGAAGCACCCCTCTTTCTCTTTCCCTGCAGCTGCCGGGTTACCCGGCGCAAAGCCGGCGGATAACTGTTTTCGATAAACTTTATCTGCATTTTTTCCAACAAAAAGTTAATAATCACTTCATCCATCGCGTAAGCATGTACTTCCATCGGCATCAACGCATACAGTTCGTCCTGTTCAAATGCCAAACAGGTAAATTTGCTTTCGAAAAGTTTTTCGATCATCGGAAAAGCAGACCAATCTTCGCCTTGCCGGGCAATATGGAGTGCTTGGTGAAAAATAAGCGCCGGGACTGCCAGATTGTCGCATAAAGCAATTTTTTCCCGGTTAAGATAAACAGTATTTCCTTCGGCATAGGCGGCGGCCATTGTTCTGATATCGGTGTTGAGGCCTTTGGCGGCTTGGCCGGTTTGCCATTCTTCGGCGGTAAAAAATTTGAGAACAATTGCCGTATGATAAACGGCGTTAAAGGTGTCAACAAGGTTGTAACACAACTCACGATGGCCTAAAAATTCAGGATTTTGCCAGCTTTCCAGATCTTCTTTCAAACGGGGCACGCTTTGAAGCCGATTGCAAAACTGGTTGACGCGGGCAGTTTCCTGCTCAAGAAATTCAGGCGGCAAAGTCAGGCCGAACAACAATATTTTGATCTGGTTTTTATAGTCATGAACCGTTTGCCGGTTTTGGTTGAAAGCTGCCATATCGCGATTGATAACGTCGACCAGAAGACCGTCTAAAAGCTCAATTCTTTGTTTGTTGTTAAGGGCTGCCAGTTTGGCATTTGACATTCCGGAAAGCTTACGTACAGCGGCTTCGTAGTGTCGACGGTTGATTTCTTGCAGCCGCGGCCGCAGTTCGCGTGACAATTTGTTCCATTCTTCGATAGAGGGAAAAGTGACACTGCCGAGCAGCCGGTCGAGTTTAGTCTGATATTTGGAAAACTTTGGTTCAATGACCGCATATTGTTTTCCCTTATACTGTCCCAGCATAAGATTACAGTTCAGCAGAATCCAACGATATTCGGATACGTTCAGTTTCATGCTATGCTCCTGTTCATACCCTTATATAATAGCATAGTTGCCGGGCTTTTCCAAGTAAAAACTTGTTGCCCGGCAAACTTATGCAAAAAGGTTACCAGCTGTAGCTGAGGCCGAGACCGACAGTCGACGCTTTGTAATCGTCGC
>UQCS01000045.1 GCA_900539605.1 uncultured Azospirillum sp.
CTTAGCTCAGCTGGTAGAGCAACGCATTCGTAATGCGTGGGTCGAGTGTTCGAATCACTTAGTCGGCACCATTTTGAGTTTTTTTAAAAAATCCCGTTGTCAAAGACAGCGGGATTTTTGCGTTGCTATGCTTCCGTCCGTAGGTCTCGGCGGCAGACCGTGCGGCAACTTCCGGCGTTGGATTTTCTATGTTGACAAATTTTGTCTAATCGTGTTATCGTAAGGAATAAAAAAGATTATTAATGATATTTTTAAATTTATCAAATATGAAAACAAAAATTTACAAAATTTTGAAGGCGTTGGCTGTTGTTTTGGTTGCGGCCGCTTTTTTGGCGCCGTTTCCGGTTCCTTATCTGTATAAATTGGATCGCGAACTGGTCGGCGAAGGCACTTTTGTCAGCCACTATTCCGAGTATCAACCCCGTCCCGACCGGATGCGCAATACGTTGGTGAGCCATTTTAGGTATTATAACCGGATGTGTAATCGGTGGGAGGTTTTGGACATGAATGGTGTCGACAATTCTTGCTTGTTGCCTGAGACGCTTACTGCTGGACAGCATATTTACGTTTATGCGGTTGGACCGTTGAAGTGGACGGCGGCGACGACGGTCAAAGACGATCTGCGCGGCGTATTTTTTATGCGGGCGCTGATAGAGTTCTGTGTCAGAGTATTTTTTCTGGCAATGGGTGTCGTGCTGTTTTATATGTTTCGCAGCAACAAAAACGGCGGTGGCATTTCCAATCCGACTTCAATGCTTTTGCTTACAACGGCTTTACGGTTTTAGTTTCGGAAAGTCTTATGTTTTCTGCAAGTCGTGAAAGCATATTTCAACAGAGTTCCTTCATCAGTGAAGCGGCTCTGTTTTTTTATAAAAACCCTGATTGTTGAAATCAGGGTTTTTCAATTTTGAGGAGGATGTTATAAACCTGTCGGTGTTGTTTTTATCCTGCCTTTTGAGACATCATTTTTTCCGAAAGGGTTATAAATGTAATCTAGTTTATTTTGTCTAATATGTCAAGGCGGATTGTTTGAGCTTGCTATTATGATATTGTGCTCTATAATTAATAATTAAATTCTGGATTACAGGAGAATAATTTTGCCCAAAGAGTTTTATATATTTCGTCACGGAGAAACCGAACTGAACTGTCAAAAGCGCTGGCAGGGTTCCGGAATGGATTATGATTTGACCGAAAACGGTGTTGCCCAAGCTCAGAGACTGGCGGCAAAACTACAGGGAAAAGGAATTGAAATCGTGTTTTCCAGTCCTCTGAGAAGAGCCTTTCATACTGCTGAAATTGCGGCGGCAGTGCTTGGGGTGCCGGTTGCGGTTGAAAATGATCTACGGGAGTGCTTTTATGGTGAAGCGGAAGGGCGCCTGATTATCGATTTACAGCGGGAAGTTCCGCAAATTGTTAACAATTGGAATCGCCCGCAATTTTGGGACTTGCGTTTTAGCGGCGGCGAAAGTAAAGGTGAAGCTCTGCAACGGGTTTTGGCGGTTTTGGACCGGTTGGCCGAAGAGAATGCCGCTGTGATTGGTGTGGCAATTCATGGCGGAACCATGGCGTCATTGCTGAATTATTTCGGTTTTGAATTTGAAGTCATTCCCAACTGTGGAGCCTTTCATTTGATATATGAAAATGGGAAGGGAACCGTAATCGGCGGAATTTTTTGATTGGTGCAGGCAGCTGTCAAAAAATCCGGCAATGTGAAGCCGGATTTTTACTGGAGTAAGATCGTTACTTCATATAAGACGAATCGAGGTTAATATTCGATACGATCCTGTTTATTTTTCCATTCCTGCATGATTTCGACCGCCTCTTTAATTTCCATATGGTGCAGTTTGATCGGATCTCCTTCGTAAAACACACGGTCGCGAAAACCTATGTTTTCGGCATCATATCGATCGGCAGCATAATAAACTTCGGCAATATTGGCCCATTTGCAAGCATTAAGACACATCGGACAGGGCTCGCACGAGGTATAGAGAATGCAGCCGCTCAAATCAAAACTGTTGAGGTTGTGACAGGCATTGCGGATAGCCATGACTTCACCGTGGGCGGTGGGGTCATTGTCGAGCGCTACCCGGTTGTGTCCTTCTCCGATAATTTCTCCCTGCCGGTTGACAATGATGCAGCCGAAAGGCGAGCTGCCGCAGTCGATGGATTGTTTACTCAGATGGACGGCCTTAGTCAGATTTGTCAAATGGTCAATCATAGAAAATAAACTCCTTTTAAAAATTACAGGTCGCAGATTAACCTAAAAACGATGAAAGTAAAGAATTAAAATTTTTTTATCAAGGCATTCCGGCTTTTGTTCGCGTCTTTTTATAGAGTTTCTGCCGAAACATTTATAGAAAAATAAGCAGTGAAATCAGTATTTGGGTACTGAATGCAGTTGTTTATTTCTGCTTTATATGTGTATATTTTCTTTACGACTGTTATTGATTAAAAACTTGACTTTGTGCAGGGGGGCAAATATACTGAAAACAAAGCCAAAAAGAGTACCTTAAAAAGATATTTCTTTTATTTTTATAATCTAAGGATACAAAATGATAATTAAGAATATTTTTTGGGATGTCGACGGTGTGTTGGCAAATCTTAATTATGCATATTTTAATTTTTTAACCAAACATCCGAAGTATGCACCGATTTATGGCAATATCAAGTGGGAAGACTTGCCTACGGTTCTGCCGATCAATCCCAAATACGGCGCGCTGGAACTTAAGACGCATCCGGAACTCGGAGCGGAGCTTGATTATGATTTTTGCCATTCTCCCGAATTCTTCTGCAACCGTCCATTGTACCCTCATGTTATTGATACTTTAAAAGAGCTCAACCGGAAAGGATACCGTCAGTTTACGATGTCGGCAACGTTTGATGTTGAAACAAAGAAAAAGTTTTTAACCGGCTTATTAAGTGAAGTAACAGACTTTTTAACTATTGAATGTGTGCAGCATGGGAAATTTATGCATGATACCGCCAAAGAAGACATGTTGCGTAGTTGTTATGAAAAATATGGCCTGAAGGCAGAAGAAACCGTTTTGGTTGATGACCGTATTTATAACCAGCAGGCAGCAATTAAAAGCGGGGCTCATCCGCTGCGTTACCGCTGTGAGTTCACAACGGATCTGCCCGAAGATATGAGATGGATACCGGAAGTACGAAGTTTGGAGGAATTCAAAAGCTGGCTGTATACGAATACGTCTATGAAAGAAAAATAATGATATAGGGCGCCGGTAGTGGAGATCAAAGGCCGCGGCTGTCTCCGAAAATGTTGAAAGTAAAGAATCAGAATCGTTTTTTTGTCAAAATATCTTGGCTTTTGTTGAAAATTATCTTATAATCGGTCACAACAAAAAGAGGTATGCCATGGCAGGAAAAAAAGCACGAAAAATCATAGTCGGAACGACGTTGGGGCTGACGTTGGCTGCCGGCGTGTCATTGTATCCCCTGATGCGTTATACGGTTGATACCTATGCGGCGGATTTTGACAAAGCCACGGCGGTGATTGCAGGCGATACGGTTTCCAAACAACAATTTTATGAAAATCTTGATTATCATAACGGCAAATGGGAATTGATGCTGAACAACGGTAAAGTGGTTGATGCCGGTGAGATAACCGATTTTCGGGTTAAAGACCGCAAGCATCATCAAATATTGCGAAACGTGAAGCTGAAAACGATAGTTGACACCGTTAGAGTGCGCTACGCCAAAAACAGCGAAAAGCAATATTCCCCGGCGATTGTTTACGGGATGGGAGCCCGGGACAGTTTGGGCTATCTGCCCTCTTTCGGTTTGTACAGCTGGGATCAGTTGAAAATGCGTTATTTTAAGGCGGATAACGAAAAACTGCAGCGAATTGTGGATTTATTTAATGATAAATATAACTGTACCTGGCGCCATGAGTATCAGCATTATCTGAATGCCTTGGCCGGTATAGGACGCAGCGGCCAGAGCTATGAAACCAAGTTTGTCGAATGTTGCCTGGATGAAGTCTCGGCCAATATTGCCCAACTGCTGGAGCAGCGCAAAAACTATCTGAATAATGGAAAGGACGCTTCTTATATTACGTGGCGTTTCAAGTTTTATGCCGACGGTATTAAAAGCGGAAAAATAAAACCGCAGGCGGGTGTTTACACGAAAGAAGAAATTAAGCTGATTGCCGACGGTGTGTTTGATACTTGGATGAAAGAAAAATTTAATTTGTATGTTAAAAGCAGCAGCGGTCGGGCAATTAATATTTTGAGCAAAACCAATTATAACGGAATTCAGCCCAATGAAACACGGCATCGCGAACTGATGGCGAAATGTTTTACGATAAACGGCATTGACTTTTATCCTTATATTGCCGGGCGTGAAGATGAAATACGTTCCAAAATTCCCAATGAAAAATTGAAAGTTTTCCGATACCTGAAAAAGGAAAAGTTCAAAAAAATGACCTATCTCGACAAGCTGGAACAACAGCGAATTGAAAAAGGGGAACGGGAATATAATCTGACGTTGGCCAAAAATAGGGCGTTGGCAAAAATGCGCCGTATTCTTAATCGCGGCGATGAACGCTGAAAGCAAAAGCCGGTTTTTAACCGGCTTTTTTATTCTTCCTGATCATCTTTAATGCGCAAAATATCCGCGCCGACGCCGCGCAGTTTGTGTTCCAGTTTTTCATATCCGCGGTCAAGGTGGTAGACACGGTTGACAATCGTTTCCCCTTCGGCGACCAACCCGGCCAGAACCAGGGCAAAAGAAGCACGAAGATCGGTTGCCATGACCTGAGCGCCGTAGAGTTTAGGAACACTGCGTACAATCGCGGAAGCATGGCCGTGAACATTGATGTTGGCGCCCATACGCAATAGTTCGGGCACATGCATGAAACGGTTTTCAAAAATGGTTTCGGTAACCATGGAAGCGCCGTTGGCGGTCAGCATCAAAGTCAGAAACTGTGCCTGCAGGTCAGTCGGAAAACCCGGGTAGTAGTCGGTCATAATGTCCTTGCCTTCCAAGACACAATTTTCGGCATCAATCATGATACTATGCGGTTTTTCGCTGATGCGTACCCCGGCCTCGACAAGAATTTTCAGCGGGGTTTGCAAAGTTGCGACCTGAGCGTTGACTAATTCTATTTTACCGCGGGTGATGGCCGCAGCGACGGCGTATGAGCCGGCTTCAATGCGGTCGGGAATGACTTTATGGATGACACCGTGCAGTTCTTTGACGCCTTCGATGGTCAATACCGGCGTGTTGATACCGCTGATTTTGGCCCCCATCGCATTGAGCATTTCTGCCAAATTGCCGATTTCGGGTTCCATTGCGGCGTTTTCAATCACAGTGGTACCGCGGGCTAAGGTTGCGGCCATTAAAATGTTGCAGGTGGCGCCGACCGAAGCAATGTTAAAAATCAGGTGCGCGCCTTGGAGGCCGTTTTCGGCTTTGGCAATCACATAACCGTTTTTGATTTCGATTGAAGCCCCCATTTGTTCAAGCGCCGAGAGATGGATGTCCATCGGGCGTGCCCCGATGGCGCAGCCGCCCGGCAATGAGAGCTCGACGTAATGTTCTCGTGCCAGCAGCGGGCCGAGAACATAATAGGAAGCACGCATTTTGCGAACATAGTCATAGGGGGCAACCAAGCTTGCCAGTTGTGTTGTTTGATAGGAATATACTTTGCATGGATTGCCGTCGATGACTTCATCATGGCTGTCGATTTTGGTTCCGAGTTGTTCGAGCAGCAAATTCATTGAACGGATGTCGGAAAGAAGCGGCATGTTGGTGAGGGTTACCCGTTCGTTTGTGAGAAGAGAAGCACATATCAACGGCAAAGCGGCGTTTTTGGCACCGCTGATGTAAATTTGTCCGGTAAGCTTATTGCCACCCTTAATTTTCAGTTTGTCCATGGTTTTGTGCTTTCTGTAATTTCAGTTTTTGCAGAGCTTCCTGCTGTTTTTTGCGTTTTTCAAGATTTTTTTGCAGGGCTTTGGCCTCGCGCTCAAAGCGCAGATCAGACCGCCGGGGTTTTCTTTCAGTCATATTAAGTCCTATCGGTAAAATGTCGGCTGTTACTATAACAGCTTTCGGTTGTTGAAATCAAGCGCTTCGGATGTATTTGTGCAAAACAAAACCCGGCAACAAAAGCCGATTGTGTCAAAGAAGGTAAAAAAAGGCACGCGATAAGACAACTGATAGTTTATAAGAAAAACTTAATAATAACTATTGATGTTTATAAAAAAATATGTAAATTATTGATTGTAATTTTCTTAAATCTAAAATTAAGACGGGTGATTGTTATGAAAAAATATGTTTTGCTTTTATGGGTACTTTTGTCAGGGTGCAGTGCTGTTAACTTCTCGCATCGGCAAAATGGTGTAGATGTTTATACAGCGCAATGCAACGGAGCTTTTTTTGACATTTCCATGTGTTATCGTTTGGCAAGTAAGAGCTGCAACGGCAATTTTGAAGTGATCAGTTCTTCGGTAGAAAATGCCGGCTCTTCGGGACAAATTGATATGACCCCACTGATGGGACCGAGTTATTCGAGTACCCCGATGATTAACCGCTCAATTATGTTTTATTGCAAATAAGCATAAAGTCGGCAATATTCGGGTTGTATTGAATCCGGCAGAAAAAAAGCTTCGGTTTTCGAAGCTTTTTTAATTTGGATGGTGGAGATTTTTTAATATCCGTCATTTTTTTGCGCCGCAGTCGGGGTTCGGAGGCATGTTTTTTCGGGAGTTGCCGCTTCTCGGAAGATGAGAAGCGGTAGCGTGAAAAATAGTAGCGAAAATCAGTTTGTTTGTTTTTATTTCAGATTGACGTCGAAAAACTTTTCCAGCCTGTCAAATGGAATTTTATCGGTTTGGTCATATAAATCAACATGGTTGGCGTTGGAAATGATAACTAATTCCTTGTTATTGCCCTTGAGCTTTTTATAGGCATCTTCGCTAAAGTAACGGCTGTGGGCATTTTCACCATGAAGCAGCAAGACAGCGCTTTGAATTTCGTCGCTGTAGGACAGTATCGGCATATTGATAAATGACAGGGAAGAAGTCATGTTCCAACCGCCGTTAGAATTCAGCGAATTTTTATGATAGCCGCGCGACGTTTTATAATAGTCGTAATAGTCTTTTACAAATTGCGGTTCTTCACCGGTCAGGTGGTCGGGGAGTCCGGGAGCGACGGCATATGAGCCGTTTTTATAGTCTTCGGTTCGCTGGGCATTAAGGTGGTGTTTTAGCTGACGACGTTCTTCTTGGGTCATGGCGTCGAAATAGCCGTTGGCATTGACGCGGCTCATATCATACATGGTGGATGTTGCCGTTGCCTTAATCCGGGGGTCGATTGCCGCGGCGTTGAGAGCAAAACCGCCAAATCCGCAAATGCCGATAACGCCTATTTTTTTGGGATCCACATCAGGTCGGGTGCTCAGATAATCGACCGCAGCGCTGAAGTCTTCGGTATTGATATCGGGAGAAGCGACATTTCGCGGCTGGCCGCCGCTTTCGCCGGTGAAAGAAGCGTCAAAGGCCAGGGTGATAAAACCCCGTTCTGCCATCGTTTGGGCATAAAGTCCCGAAGCCTGTTCTTTGACGGCACCGAAGGGCCCGCTTATTGCAATCGCCGGCATTTGGGTGCCGGTTTTGTTTTGGGGCATGTAGAGGTCGCCGCTCAAAGTTATGCCGTAGCGGTTTTTAAAGGTGACTTTTCGCACATCGACTTTGTCGCTTTGCACAAAGGTTTTGTCCCAGGGATGGTTAGATTCCGAATCCATTGCAGATGCTCCGTTGAGGGGTAAGGTTGATAAAAACAGTCCGAATAAGGCGGACAGGGTGATTTTAAAACCATTGTTAGACCATGTTGTTGCCATTGTTTTCTCCTGTCGTTAAGCGGTTAAAAAGCAATTATACATAATATAAGCTGTTTTAGTTTGGATAACAAATACTTATATTTTATCTTCTTCCATGCTTTGCAGGCATATCATGAGACGGATAAATGTCGGCAGGGAAAAGAGTTGACAGTTTGGACAAAACGAGCTAATTTTTAAGCATGCAAAATTTATTAATTGTCTTTTATTATTAACTTTAAACTTTGACAGGATGAAACAAAAAGTAAGAGCCCTATTAAACCTGATGAAGGAAATGGGGGTGGCAATTAGCGATCTGGTCATCTATGACGACAGTATAGAGACCACCGGGAAGTTTCCTCTGGAAGTCTACTTCTCCGACCAAACCCGCTCTTTTGACGTGGAGCACTATTACAAGGGAAAACACCGTACGCCGGAAGGTGTTATCATCGGCAACACTGTTTTCGCTTTGGCAAATGTGGCGGAAAGTATTGAGTGCGGCAAGGCCGAACGATATTGCCGTCAGGCCTTTTCGCGCGATTTGACGGGAACATTGCCGACCGAAGAGCAAGTTATGCTTTTAACGGAGAATTTGGATCTCTATGAACAGATCTCTGAGTTCCTGCAACACGGAAGACTGGGAAAAAGCCCTTTGGCGATTGTTGATGAGAGCAACTCCGGCGACTGGCAGAATTATTATGATATGCGACGGGGAATAAAAAGCGCTCACAACAGTTGGACGTTGACTCTGCCGGTTATCAATCTTAAGCAGTGAAATGCCCGAGCCGGTTACGGTTTGAAACGTTTCCTTTATTTGAGCAAACGAAAAGAGGTTTCCGATATCGGAAACCTCTTGTTTTTTTGAGACTCGACCGGCTGATACCGGTTCGGCTCGATGTCAATAATCCAATAGTCGGCCGCCGTCATTCCAGTCGCCGTACATTATGTTACAGCGGGTATTTTGGATAAACTTGTTGAGGCGGTTTTTAAATAAATCCGGTTGTTTTTTCTTTATTTGAATGGTGTCTATTCTTACCCTTTGATAAAGAGGGGGAAATTTTTGAAAGTTATTCCATACGGACGGATCTTGCCGCAGATTTTGCCATATTAGCGGATCAATCACAAAACCGGCCGGTGTCATATCCGGGAGAACGGCTCGGCCGGCGTCCGTCATTAAACCTAACTTTTCCAGGCGGCGGCAGCGTTCTTTGTTGAGCTCGGACCAGACGCTTTGGGGACGTCGGGGTGCCAGTCTCTGGACGGTGGCGGTTGCCGATATTTTTTTGACTGTGCTGTCGATCCAGCCGAAACATAATGCCTGTTCAACGGCGTCCAGATACCAGAAGGTGTTGTTGTCGACCGGATGACCGCGTTTGACCGCTACCCAGCATTCGGAGGCCGTGGCATGGTTTTGCAGCAACCAGTCCCGCAGTTGATCTTTATTTTGGGCGTTCAGCAAATGTCGGATCTCCATAAGGCTCTCTCCATCAGAGTTTTTTATAAAGGTGCCGGGTATGACGGCAATAAATCTGAACATATTATATATAAGAACACTTTTAAAAGAAACGTTTCTTTTTGTATAAACAAAAACAGTCTTCGGTGTTATCGAAGACTGTTTTTTAGTGCTGTCGTTCGGACTATTCAACCAGTATTGCCGCCACATAGCTGTCACAGTCGGCAATGGTGATTTCTCCGGTAGAGAAGTCGAGACAGTAATTGTAATCACGGTCTTTTTCGAGGTTTCCGCAGGTATACAGATAGCGCCGTTCCTGCAACAGCGGTTCGCCGCATTCAAGCAGATTGTTGCAGATCATTACTCTTTTGGCATAAATTTGCTTAATTTCGTTTTCGTTAGGCAAGCGTCCGTTAAAATGTTTGATATAGGTTCTGATATCACCGGGAAAGTCGCTTTCAACAATGATTTCTCTTAACAGCGTCAGCGTCGGCGAAACGGCGATGCCGCGAACATGATCGAAAGCCTTGCCGGCTTTGTTTCGAGGATGATACACAACTTCCCGCTCTATTCCCAGATAAGGAGAGGTATATTTTATTCTCCGTAGCTTTTGGGTTGCCGGCTGCGGGTGATAAACATACGGAAGTGTACCGGTGTCGGCATTGAAGAATGACGGGCAGCGCCGGGGATAGGGTCGGTCTTCGGGCTCCGGATCCGGTTTGGCGTCTACGGTATGAACCGGGATTGACGTTTTTCGGATCAGCCGTCGAATTCCTTTTAGAACGCCCCACAGAACCAAAATCAAAATAACAGTCAGCACTAACTGAAATTCTGAATTCGTTAAAATAATCAAATTGCACATAATGGTATTTTTTTAGTTATATAATAATTGACTTTGGCCGTTTTGGTAACATCAGTCCGGAAAAAAGTCAATCATTTTAAAACGGATCGGAACGGGCGTTCATAAATATGGCCGTTGATTTGGCTTTGCCTTGGTCGGAGGTAACAAAGTTGATTTCTATCGTATGCCCATATGGTTGGAGGTGTTATTTTTCGCTTCGATGATAATTAACCCGATAATTGCCGTCAGTGCTTTTCAGTTTCATTGTGAGGGGCGTTATTTCAATAATTTGCCATTGATCGGAAAAATCTATTGTCTGTCCGTTGCCGATGCTCTTGCCGGACAGAACGAGGCTGCCGTTTTTCTGTGTCCATTTTTCATATTTGAGCGTGGCCATACCGATGGATGTTGCGGTGCCGTCAGGCAGCAGCGTCATTCCTTGAACAAACGGACTGTCCGGTGCGGTCTCTTCAATCCAGTGCCCGCAAAAAAGCGCCTTGTCTTCGACGGTCGGGCTGCTGCATGCGGCAATCAAAAAGATTGTAAATATTAAAAAAGAAAATTGCTTCATTTTTTGTCCTCTGTTGTTATGAAGTTCAGAATATCATAAGATCCAAACCGTTCAATCTTTTTTCTTTTAAACATGTCTAACTCAAAATAAGATTTCGGGATTGTATTGTATGGCAAATTGGGATAATGTTTATTAAGAAAAATCTCTCCTCTGATTATTTCGTGAATGGAAAAGTAAAAATCATTTTTAAAAATATCAAGTTGCGGGATTTTTAAGGTCGTTTTATCTTTTAAAAATGATAGCACATCCTTTTC
>UQCS01000046.1 GCA_900539605.1 uncultured Azospirillum sp.
TCTTCATCTTTGGCAAACTTAACAATCAAATTCTCATTGATTAGATAGGCATAGGAATTACATGCATTAGACATACAAGAACGGATATTGAAAACATTTCCACTAATCGGTTAACTATATCTGTTATAAAACCAAGGTTGTGAGACTGTTTTTCTGTGATAAAACTATTTTTCATAATGAATAGTATTATTTGTATTTTATAAATTTTTTATTAAAACCAGATAATTATCTAAAGATTCATACAAAATATCTGCATTTGGCAAAATATGATAATGCCGGCCGCGATGATCTGCTTAAGCTCATGCGCGGCGGCCGTTTATAGTTCGAGTTGTCCGGTTTATCCGGTGGCCGGCGAAAAGGTGGCGGCCGAACTGGAAAAAGTCGGCTATTCGGAATTTCCGAACACTTGGGAATGGATCGGCCGGATTGATAAACTCCGGCAGGAATTGGAGGTGTGCGGAAAATGAAATCTTGCCCAGAATTTGCCGCGTTTGTATAAAGGAAGTGACGGTATTCTGCGGTTTTCAGAGGTGGTACAAGTAGCTTAAAAGTATGTGAAAATATCTTTGTGAAAACAAAAAAGCCTTGAAAAACAAGGCTTAAAAATGGTGCCGCTAGCAAGAATCGGACTTGCGACCCCACCCTTACCAAGGGTGTGCTCTACCACTGAGCTATAGCGGCATAACTGAATTGAGGGGAATATAGAACATCTTTTTAATAAATGCAATAATTTTTTCATGTAATCGGCAAAATTTTTGACAAAGCTTTTATCTGATTGATTTATGGTGATATTTGTGAGATTTGGAATAAAGTGTTTCGGGGATATTTTAAATGAGGCTGAAATTGAGCAAAGCACTCCGGACTGTGAATCTGAAATCAAAATACCGGGTTTATACAAAAATAGAAGCTGTTGCTGTTTTAATAACACAATGAAAGGTTTATTTGGGGTTTGGGGTTGCTATCAAGGTTAAAAAAAACTATATTTACAAATGAATGGAAAAAGGATGAACTATGCAAAAAGTACTATCGTGGATTTTTATGTTTTTGGCAGCCGGGTTGTTTTTTACGGTTTTCTTATATGTGGCTTCAATAGTTATTCCGTTGTTGCTGCTGATTGTTGTCTTCGGTTTTTGGTGGATCCGTTATAAACAGCAAAAAGCGCTCAAGCTGTCTGATGGCGTTGGTCTCCGGCAGCATCGGCGTCGCCCACAAGGCGAAATTATTGATGTAGAATATGAAATTATAGATGACGACAAACGTTAACGGGAGAAGCGGGGAATGAAAATCAATCAGGTTTTGGCTTTTGATATCGGAGGGACGAAGATTGCTTATGCGGTGGTGGATCGCGACGGAAAAATTGTGAATCAGGTGGTACGCCATCCGACTCCGGCAGCACCGGGAGCGGTGGCAAAGCTGCTGAAAACGATCATTTCTCAGTTTGAAAATCAGGTGGATGCGATAGCGGTTTCGACTGCCGGGACGGTGGACAAGACCAATTCGCGGATCACCGGTTCGGTCGGCAATATGCCGCAAGGTTATATGGATACGGATTTTAAGGCGTTGTCAAATAAGCCGGTAATGGTAGAAAATGATGCAAACTCAGCGGTGTGGGCTGAATATATGATCGGCAATGCCAAAGGATATGATAATGTGATTTTGCTGACGCTGGGTACCGGTGTCGGTGTTGGTATTATTGTCGGCGGAAGGCTGCTGACCGGCAAATCCGGTGCGGCAGGGGAGGTTCATTTTCCGGTACGGTATGACAATAACCGTTTATGCGGATGCGGTCGTTATGATTGTTTGGAAATTTATATGTCCGGAAAGGCGCTCAGTTTGGAAGCTAAAGCCGTTTATAAGGATGACAATGCCAACAGTCATACGGTTATTGAAGGATTGAAAAAAAATGCGTTGCCGGCGGTGACGGCCTTTCATAACTGGCAGGAAATGGTAAAGAATGGGATTGTTATTTTTGCCGATATTTTTGACCCGGAGATTGTTTTGCTAGGTGGTTCAATGGCTCACTTTATTGATTACGGGCGTCTTAACCGCGAGGCTAACGAGATGATTGTGACGGCGCCGTTTTTACTTAAAGAAGCCGCTTTTGAAAATGATGCCGGTCTTGTCGGGGCGGCTTTGTTGTGTATAAAGAAGCTGGAAGAGAATAGGAACGTCTGATTAAAAACAATAAAAAAGATATCCCCCGGTTCAGCCGGGGGTTTTAGGGATACAAAAAACTGCCGCTGAAGAGCGGCAGTTTGAAAACGGTACATTTCGTTTAGAAATTGTATCTGATACCAACCGAGAATTCGTCAATAGCGTCGATTTCGGATTTTTGGGTGTAAACATGATGATACATACCGCGAACCGACCAGTTTTCGTCAATGTTGTACTGGGCGCCTGCATTTAAGCGGTAACCGAAAGCTTCTTCTTTTTCGGAACCTTCGCCAACCAGTCTGACTTTCATTTCGTACTCACCGATACCGGCACCGGCAATCAGTTCAACCTTACCGTCGCAACCGAGCGGCAAGAAGCCGAGGACATCCACGCCGTAAGCTTGGAAGCGGGTGGTGTATTTATCGCTATAGTATGTGTTTTTCTCTTTACCCGAATATTGATAGAAAGCTTCGGCTCCGAAGTTTTTGTGGAATTTGGCACCGGCGACAAAGCTGACCGACTGATAGTCGTCTTCAATGGCATTTTCAATATCGTATGCATAGTCAAAAGTCGAATAGTTGAAGTCCAAACCGGCATAGGGTTTGATTTCGGCGTTGGCGTTAGCGGCAAATGCGCAGGCAATACCGGCCATTAATAAAGTTTTTTTCATAATCTTTTAGTCCTTTTTGGTTTTTCAAGTTTAATTTCTGTAAAATAATAATTATGTTATTTATGATTTATCGGATGTTTTAAAATCTGTTTGTCGAATTTATATCACTAATATTTAAAATTAGTTAATGTTAACCTTAAAGGAGTCTCAAATGAAGTATGTTACGCTGAACAATGACAGCAAAATGCCGATGGTCGGTCTGGGAACCTGGAAGGCTGCCCCGGGCGAGGTTTATCAGGCCGTGCGCTGGGCGATCAAGGTTGGGTACACTCATATTGACTGCGCCGAAATTTACGGCAATCAAAGCGAAATCGGGCAGGCGCTGACCGATGCGGTGAACGAAGGAGACGTTAAACGCGAGAATCTTTTTGTTACTTCCAAATTATGGAACGATTCCCATGCTCCGGAAGATGTTTTGCCGGCACTTCGGAAAACGTTGCAGGATCTAAAACTTGACTATCTGGATTTGTATCTGATTCATTGGCCGGTAGCACAGAAAAAGGGAGTTGAAATGCCGGAAAGCGATGATGACATGGTATCGTTGCAAGAGATCCCGCTGGAACTGACGTGGGCCGAGTTGGAAAAGGCCAAAAATCAGGGATTGGTGCGGGCGATCGGGCTGTCCAACTGCGGACAGAAAAAAATTGCCGATTTGCTGGAAAAAGCCGAAGAAGCGCCCAGCGTTTTGCAGATTGAGTCGCATCCGTACCTGGTTCAGAAAGAGTTGATTGAGTTTTGCAATAAAAATATGATTGCGGTGACGGCTTATTCGCCGTTGGGTTCCGGTCACGGCGAGTTGCTTAATGATCCGGTGATTGAAGAGACGGCAAAACGTTTGAAGATTACACCGGCGCAGCTGCTGCTGGCCTGGCAAATCAACCGCGGCGTGATTGTAATTCCCAAAAGCACCCATGTTGACCGCCTGAAAGAAAATTTTGCCGCCCAGAATATCGAACTGGATGAAACAGATATGGAAACAATTGCCGGGTTGGATAAAGGAGAACGTTATATCACCGGCGAAAAATTTGTTTTCGGTGATTATACCGCAGAGGATATTTTTGCCTGAAACAAAAAGTAGCAAAATGCAAAAAAAGGAGCGGGTCAAAGACCGGCTCCTTTTCTTTTCAGGGGACGCAGATGCGTCAGTAGGCTTTCACATTTGCAACCGTGATGCCGTAAGTGGTGTCGTTGCCCCACTTTTTGTCAGCATACTTTTTGACCTTGGCGTTCTTTTCCATCAGAGCAACCTTGGCGGCCGTAGTGTTCTTGATGAACTTGCCGGTATTGTCGTAAATTTTCCACTGGACTTTGCCGGGAACTTTTGCCACATAGCGGAAGTTCTTGCCGTCGGCCTGTTCGAGCACGATGATCTTTTCCCATTCAGCTTTCAGCGGACCGACACCCCATTTGCCGTCGTGTTTGAAGAATACATTGTCGGCGTGCAGGTAGTAGTCCTGATTCGGGCCCAACGGTGTATTCTCGCCGTTTTTCAAGAAGTACTTGTCGACGGCATCCTCGAGGATGAAGTAGTCTGGCGCGTAGCTGATCTTGTCGTACGATTTTCCGGTTACCGATTTTCCGGCGAAGTCGAGCAGATCCCACTTAACGGGGTCGTTGTGCTGCTTGCGGCCGATCTGAGCGATCAGGTAGCCGTACTTGGCTTCGGCCTTGACGTACAACGGTTCCGTGAGGGTAGCTTCGGCGTTGGCGACTTTGATGCCGACGAGGGTCGTGTTTTCAGCCGTGTAGGTAACGAGGTTGGGCGATCCTTCGATGGGCGTCTCTACAGATTTGAACTTGTTGCAGCTCACTGCCAACAGGCTAATGAGACATGCGAAAACGATCTTTTTCATTTTTCAATGAGTTTAAGAGGTGAATAAATATTAAAAATTGATTGTCGAGACAAAATATACTTCGTTTGTCCAAAATTGTCAAGATAATTTAAATGATTTTTTTATTATTAACGGTTATAGTAAGTTCAGTATGATTAAAAATTAACGGACTTGAGGAAAAATGCAGAAAATTTCAACAGAGAAATTGATTGAAATTGTCGGATCGTCGTCAAATGTTGTTGCGGCCGAATTTGACAGAGTGATAACAGACAGCCGTCAAGCTGCTCCGGGCGTGTTGTTTGTCGCATTGCGCGGTGAAAAATTTGACGGGCATGACTTTGTCGGCGAAGTGTTGCAAAAGGGAGCCGCGCTGGCGCTGGTGGAACATCTGGTGCCCGGTGCACCGGCGGAACGTCAAGTCGTGGTACATGACAGTTTGGAAGCGTTTGGCAAAATCGGCGCTTTCAACCGTTCGCGTTTTAAAGGAATCGTGGTTGGTTTGACCGGCAGCGCCGGCAAAACCACCACCAAAGAAGAAATTAAGTTTGCGTTGAGTCAGTTCGGCAAAGTTTATGCGACGGCCGGCAATCACAATAATTATGTCGGCGTGCCCCTCAGTCTGTGTGAAATGGATATGGACGCCGATTATGCCGTGATTGAAATGGGAATGAGTTCAAAAGGAGAAATTGCGCGTTTAACTTCTTATGTGCGGCCGGATTTGGCGCTGATTACCAACGTATACCCGATGCATATTGAATTTTTTGACAGTTTTGAAGGAATTGCCGAAGCCAAGGCGGAGATTTTTGAAGGCTTGCGGCAACAGGGAATTGCGGTTATCAATGAAGATACCAATTTTGCTTCGCTTTTGGAACAGCGGGCAGCGGAACGGAGGGTCAAAATTGTTAAGTTTGGCCGGAGTAATCATTATCAGGGTAAACTGGAGTTGCCACAGGAAGGCGAAGCTCAGTTGTACAACGCCTGGGCAACTTTGGCGGTGATTGCGGCACTGGGGCTAGATACAGATAAGGTGGCCGTTGCTTTAAAAGACTTTGACGCCTTGCCGGGACGCGGAAAAAGGCATCGGCTGAAACTGCCCGACGGCGGCGCATTTACCCTCATTGATGACAGCTATTCTGGTCAGCCCGAAGCGATGAAGATCGCGATTGACGGTTTGGCCCAGACCGAGACGGCGGGGCGGCGAATCGCCGTTCTCGGCAAGATGGCCGAATTGGGCGATACATCGGAGGCGCGGCATATTGAGATCGGTGAAAAACTGGCGACTGCGCCGGTTGATGTGGTGGTCGGAATATGCCCCGAAATGAAGGCGATGCTGGCCCGGTTGCGCCCCGATCAGGAAGCGCATTATTTCGAGGATAAAGAAGGGCTGGAAGACTTTCTGATAAATAAACTGTTGCAAAATAATGATATTCTGCTTATAAAAGGGGCCAGATATTCTTCAAAATTATATCAGGTTACCGATGCGTTGTTGAAAGGGCTGGAAAAAGTATGAAATGTCCGTTTTGCGGTTTTTTGGATTCTCAGGTTAAGGACTCGCGTCTGACCGAGGACAACGCCTGCATCCGTCGGCGCCGCGAATGCCCGGAATGCGGTTCGCGCTTTACCACCTTTGAGCGGGTTCAGTTGCGGGAACTGATCGTAATTAAGAAGAACGGCGACAAAGTTCGCTTTGACCGCGATAAACTTGAACGCTCGCTGCAGCTGGCGGTGCGTAAGCGGCCGGTGGCGCCGGAACGGGTGGAAAAAATCGTCACTTCGATCCAACGGCGGCTCGAAAGCTCGGGCGATACGGAGATCCCGTCACGGGTGATCGGCGAATATGCAATGGAGGCGCTGGCCAAACTGGATAATATTGCTTATGTCCGCTTTGCGTCGGTATACAAAGATTTTTGCGAGGTAAGCGATTTTGAGGAATTTGTTGCCCGAATTGATGAAATGGCCAAACTACAAAATAAGGAAGAAGAGGAATAGCAATGGCAAAATTTGTTTCGGAAAAAATTAAGATGAAAACGGCGGCGCGTCTGGCAGCGGTTCAGGCTACCTATATGATTGCCTACAGCCAGCTGCCGGTCGACGAAGTAATTAAGGATTTTACCAGCGGCGAGGTCGGGCGGTTTGTGATTGAAGAAACTCCCGAAGACGGCAGTGAGGAATTTCGCGAAGTGGAACCGATGGACAAAGTTTATTTTGAAAAACTGGTGCGCGGTGTTCACGGCAAAAAAGAAGGGCTGGAAAAGTCGCTGAATTTGTTTTTGAGCGCCGGACGGTCGTTGGAACGCCTTGACGGGACTTTACAGGCCCTGCTGCTTTGTGCTATATATGAAATTAACAATACGCTTGATTTGGATGTTAAAGTTGTGATTCAGGAATATGTGGACATGGCCTATGCGTTTTTTTCCAAAGGCGAGCCGAAAATGGTCAATGCCCTGTTGGATCAAATTGCCAAAGAAGTCCGCGCTGCAAATGCATAAAGGAAGTTTGAAATGGCCGTACTGAAAATATATGAATATCCCGATCCGATACTAAAGCAAAAGGCCGCACCGGTCGAGGAAGTGAACGACGAATTGCGCCGCCTTTTTGACGATATGCTGGAGACCATGTATTCGGCAACCGGTGTCGGGTTGGCTGCGCCGCAAGTCGGCGTGTCAAAAAGAGTGGTGGTGATTGACACCCACGATCAGGAAGAGGGCGAAGCGCCGTCACCGTTGTATTTGGCCAATCCGGAAATCGTCTGGCATTCGGAAGAGAAAATTTGCCATGAAGAGGGATGCCTGTCGGTTCCCGACCAACATGCCGAAGTGGTGCGTTTTGAACAGGTGCGGGTGCGTTACCGCGATTATCGCGGAAACATATGCGAAGTGACTGCCGACGGACTGCTGGCGATTGCGCTGCAACATGAAATCGATCATCTTGACGGCATTTTGTATATTGATCGCATCAGCCGCCTCAAACGACAAATGCTGTTAAAAAAATTGCAAAAATTGCGGGCCGGAGAACAGGAATAATGAAAATCGTATTTATGGGGACGCCGGAGTTTGCGTTGGAAGCTCTGAAAAAGCTGGCGGCAGAGCATGAGATTGTTGCCGTTTATACCAAGGAACCTAAAATTTCCGGACGCGGCAACAAGCTGGTCAAAACGCCGGTTCATCTGTGGGCGGAAGAAAACGGGATTGAAGTCAGGACGCCCCGTACGCTGCGTCATGAGGATGAACAGCGGAAATTTGCGGCGTTGAAGGCCGATATTGCGGTTGTGGCCGCTTACGGGTTGATTTTGCCGCCGCCGGTGTTGGAAGCCTTTCCCAACGGATGTGTCAATATTCACGGCTCGTTGTTACCGCGTTGGCGCGGCGCCGCACCGATTCAGCGGGCGATAGAAGCCGGCGATAAAGTGAGCGGCATTACCACCATGAAGATGGATGCCGGGCTGGATACCGGCGATATGTTGTTGAAAAGTGAAACGGAAATCTGGCCGGAAACCACCGGCGGTGAGCTTCATGACCGCTTGGCGGCAATCGGGGCCGCTCTGATTGTGCAAACGTTGCGCGAGTGGGATCAGATCGTGCCGCAAAAGCAGGATGATGCTTTGTCCTGTTATGCGGCGAAGGTCGAAAAAAGCGAAAGCGTGCTTGATCTGAATACGGATGCGGAAACGCTGGAGCGCAAAATCCGTGCTTTTAACCCTTATCCGGCAATTTATTTTGAGCATAAAGGCGAGCGGTTTAAAATTTTGCGGGCCGTGACAGCTACCGACGAAGCCCAACCGGGGCAGATTATTGCCCGGGAAGGACGGTTATTTATCGGATGCGCCGATCGCGCGTTGGAAATTACGGAGATACAGCGTCAGGGCAAAAAAGCGATGAGCGCTGCGGAACTGCTGAGAGGCTATGAGTTTTAGTCATGACGGAACAACAAAGCGGACAAGAAAGCGCCGCAGAACACCGTCGCCGGCTGATTGAGAAAGCAATTGTATTTTTGGCCGGATGGTTTACGGTTCCGTTTCTGACCGGCGGCGTTTGGTATGATCTGTTTGGTGGTCTTGATGCCGGGGAAGTGTGGCAGCGTGTGACGCATCCCGGCGAGTTGGTTAGTGCCCTCGGAGTTTACACGATTGCTTTTACCCTCTTCGGTTTTCTACCCGAGAAAATCAGCAAGGCCGGGTGGGGCAGACGAGTTTTGTATTTTTTGCTTTTTTATCTGTTGCTTGACAGTTTGGTCGAATGGATTTTCTAAGTTGCTGTTCGTTTTTTTGGCGGCGGAAGGCGTGTTTCCCCGAAGTTAAAATGAACCTTTGTTGTCAATCTCTCGTTTTGGTTTATGTAAATGGACTGTAATGGGAGAATGTTATGAAGAAATTTTGGGTAATTATGCTGAGTGCCGTTTTGTTATCGACCTCGGTATCAGCGCGTCCGCACGGCAGCTTTCATCCGCGACCGCCGCGTCATGAAAAAGTCGTGGTGCGTCACAAAGGCAGAACTCAGGCCTTTGTTGCGGGAGTGGTCGGCGGTATTGTCGGCAGCCTGCTGGGAGGAAATCGTTATGAGCAATCGATGCCGCAGCCGATTTATGTGTCGGGTCCGTCGGGGCCGCAAGTTTGTTCGACCGTGGTAACCAACGGCGTAGTGGTTCAAAATTGCAGCAATCAGCCGGCTGGGTACGGAAACGTGGTTTATTTTTAAAGTTGCTGTTAAAAGGAAGACAACAAAAAACCGGTGATTGTCACCGGTTTTTTGTTGTTATCTGCGGATGCTCTCCGCATGCATTTTTGTTTTATGTAATTCGTTGAATATGAAACGTTTTTTGTCCTTTTGACCTATTGCAAAAAAAGGTACGTTATTTTGCATCAGAAATCAAGACCAAAAATCAAGGGA
>UQCS01000047.1 GCA_900539605.1 uncultured Azospirillum sp.
TCTTTATTGCCTTGCTCTGGCAAAACCCGGGATCCGCGGGAAGAAAAACTTTGATTTCAGGTTTTTCTTCCCGCCCCGTATTGAGGGCCCCGCCCTTAAAGGGGATTGTGTCATCCATTTAAAACGGATGCTGGGCGGGGGATGTTATCAGTTTCGCGACCAACCCCGCTGACCGTTCAGCTGGAAATAAGGCGTGCGATCAGAGCCGTCGCCGTCACGCCAGTTACATCCGGCCGAACTTGCCTGGGCAAAACCATACTGGTTATTGTTACCGTCGATCTTGCAACGGGCGTCATCAGGTTTAGAGTGCTTTTCACCGTCACGAACCGACTGTGAATAATATCCGCAATCCATCGTACGGCTGCTGACCGAACCGTAGGAAGTGATGTAACGGTACGCACAGCCCGGGCGTTTGCTGCAGTACTTCCATAACTGGGAGAAAGTCAGGGTATTGTAGCTGGCATCACTGAAAACAATTGACACCGTACCGTCGTTTTCTTTACCCAGCATAGTGGAAGTTGACATATGGACCGTCCTGACCGTCCCGGCTTCGTACAGATAGTAGTTGGTGTAATATAAAGACAACGTACTGCTGGTATTGCATACATCACCCGGATTGAAATAAACCCCGGAAGAACTTCCGTACGAACAGTTGGTGCCGATACAGGTCTGTCCGACCCGGACGTTGGCATATTTCATTGCTGCCAAGCCGTTAACCGTCAGATAGTCACCGTTAAAGGCCATACGGTTAGAGTTGCTTTTGCCTTCAAACATAATCACATGCGCGCCGTTGCCGCCATAGTTGGTGATTTTGGTTCCCAAACTGCCGACCATATAATTATAACCGACCGAACGATAAGACTTGGAAATCTCAATGCCGGTTGCATTAACATACATATTGTCAACATTCGGCATATTTGAATTGTAGGCCAGATTAACTGTAGCGCCGTTATCCGTATTGTACAGCTTCCAGAACTCAATACCGCAGTTGGTACAGGTAAACGACCCTTTGTTCCACAGGCTTGAAGTATACTTCAAAATAACCGAAGTAAAGTTTTGAGTTCCGGTAATACTTGAATCGCTGTATGTAAACTGAATCGTCGGAATACTGTTGGTACATTTTTCCTGAACATTCTTAATATAATTATTGCTTCCGTTCAGTTTTTTAACAAAAGCGGCACCTGACATCACGGTTTTACCCGAAAAATGGGACCATCTGGCCGAAGACACGTCATCACCGACAATCAGGGTCTTCTGACTCAGGGCGTTCCCGGTGTATAAACCATATGACGAGTAGGAGCTGCTGCTGTCAAACAAAGCTTTCAGGGCATCACCGCAAGTCATTTCAATACAACGGCCGTTATCAACCTTATAACCGAACTTACATCCCGAAGCCTTACGGAAATTGTTGTTGCAGGGACAATATTCATAATCGGTTGCATAGGGATCGTTCATCGAACGTTCAAACGGCGAAGGGCATTCACAACACTGGCTATGGTAAGTGTTGCCGTCGCTGTAACATTTTCTGGCGCCGATTGCTCCCTGCCCGTCCATACTGGCACAGGTACTCCAGCTGTCCGGACATTTGCAGCGGTAATAGAAAGTGCCGCCGTCGGTATCGGTACAGGTACGTTTGGGATCGACAATCTGATTATCGTCACAATCGCTGTTCTGTTTATAGGGATAAAGACCGGGATCACAGACACATTTTTCATAATGGATACTGGTGGTCTTGCTGTCATCATCAATTTGCAGACAATTGATACCTCCCGGAATTGTCGGTGAAGGACAGGAAGTATACGGGAACTTCTCTTTGGGGCAGGCACATTTATAACTGTTGCCGCAGCGTCCCGCACTTTCCAAAGGATACGGGCAGGTCGAATAAGCATACGAGTCGCCGCAACACTGCACATACGCGGCATTGTACGGACAAACTGCCGAAACATGGCTTTTGGCAGGGCACGGCGCCTTTTGATACATCAATTTGCCGTTAGCATCTTTGACGTCTTTGCAAAGATCTTCACTATCGTCGGTATAACCGTCCCCGAAATCAGCACCGCCGGCACAGTCTTCGTCGCCGACAAAACAGACTTTGGCCGAAACGTTACCGGCACAGCAAATGCAGCCACATGCCAACAGCATGCATACTGCCCAAATTTTACCCGATATTTTCATTACCCTTCCCCTTTATTATCTTGGTTAGCACAGGTGATTGAAAATATTGTACGTTATTTTGCATCAGAAATCAAGACCAAAAATCAAGGGATAGCGAAGAAAAAAATCCTCTTATTTTAACGTACCTTTTTTTGCCGCAAATAATAAGAAGATAAAACTGATAAGATTCAAACTGTTAAGGGCAACGTCTCATAGCCGTTTTTTGCCTGTACCGTCAATTTTTTACAGTGCACCAAATAAAAAATCCGGCCGGAGCCGGAACTTTATAGACTAAAAAGAGATGATCATAATTGCTGCAAACGCTCGATTTTCTCATGCAGCCAGCGACCACTCTCCGTTTCTGCCCGCCGGGACTCAGCCTGCCGTGATAAAGCTTGCAAAATGTCAGAACGATATTCCTTCATCTCCACGGCAATCTTATACAAATTCAGAACCGCCGCTTTAAAAATCTGGTCATTTTTGTCATTCAGTTGAGGAATAATCGTCAGATAGGGAGGGGTTGAAGTGTCGTCCGCACATCGGGAGCCGCGTTTGCTCGCCGATTGCTGAATCTTTTTGGCGGCTTTGGCACTGATCAGGGGCTCGCGCCCGCGCCGAAACCATTTATTGCCGGTGTCCGACACCAAAGACGTCAGTTTGCTCATCAGTTTCATTTTTTTCTCCCTTCATATCGCCTGAGTATAATATAACGTACGGTCTGCAAAAATCCAGCTTTTTATTTGGAGCCGGATGAAGGAGTTTCTTGTTTGTCTGTCGCTTTTTCTTCTTTAGGGCCGATATACTGCTGCCACAATTGTTCCAGTTTTTCTTTCCACCCCGTTTTATCTTCGCAGGTACGCTCTTCCTTATTCCATACCCGCCCCTGCTCTTTACAGGCTATTTCCTCCCGGTTTTCAAAACGATAATAACCATAAAACAGTCCTCCGGCAATCAGCGCCAGCAAGATAAATTTTATCAGGTTTTTAAATACCAGCCACAAAACCCATGCTGCCGCAATCGCGGCCATGATGATTTTGTTTTGCCACGGACTGTTACCCAACACATAAGCCTGAGTACCGTAATAGAGCATCAGGACGCCGAAAATAAGCGTCACCGGGGAAGTCAGCGCCCACAACAAAATTTTCTTTGTCCGGCTTTGCGGTTTGTCTGCCATTTGCCAGTTATTCCTCTGTCCTCAAAATTCTTCGGTTTATTTTTAAAACGAAAGAGCAGCAATCGCAACAAAATTCATCACTATCCCGCCCAAAAATTTTATTGCCTTTTTTATACTTGACCTGACAAAATATTTTTTCTATTTTTTATACAAAAAAATAACTGTAAGGAAACGAATTATGACCAAGATATCTCAATATGCCTTATTATTGTCCCTGTCATATCTGACTTCTGTACCAGTAAAAGCGGAAGTTATCACTACCGGTGAAAAACTTGCTGAAATTATCAACAACAATCAGACCGGCACAACCGTTGCTGCCGAATTGGGCAACGATATCACCCTCCCTGGCAACCTCAACATTAATGGCAACGTTAATATTGACGGAACAGAAAACAAATTTAAAATCAACGGCAACAATGCTGCCGGATTTGTGGTTGATAATAGTCAAAGCCTACATTTGAATAACACTACCTTGACCGGTTTCGGCGGTACAGGTAATCGCGGTTTTTTGGTTGAAAACAAACAAGGAGGATCGGTTACAATCAATAACGCTGATGTTACCGGCAACAACATCGTTGCAACATCGTCAGGAACTGGGGCTTTACTGCTTTCGGGTACTCTGATCCGCAACTACGGCAACTTGTCTGTTCAAGGAAATTTCTCAGATAACACTATCAGCCATAACATTGCCACCTCGTTTAACGGTGGTTTAATCTATCACAATAATGCTACTATTGAAAACATTTCCGGTACGTTTGAACGCAATACATTACAAAACACAAACGAGAACAACTCCGGCTGGGTCAGAGGAACTGTTTTGTATCAAGGAGGCGGCCCTTCCACAACCGTTAACAACATCAGTGGCACTTATAATCAGAACAAAGCCTTCACTTATCGCGATTCTGCTCAAGGAGGGGTGATATATATCAATCAGGGAACCATAAAGGATATTCATGCTGATTTCACCGACAACACTGCAGAATCGCGCGGCAACTTTGTTTATGCACAGGGTGGCGCAATTTATAATAATAGCAACATTACGACAATTAGCGGAACCTTTGAAGGTAATAAAGCTATCAGTATAGAAAACAAAGCCAAAACACAGGGTGGTGCCATTTATAATATAGGAAAAATTACTTCAATTAAAGATTCACGCTTTATTAATAACCATACTTTTGGAAAACAAAGTTATGGTGGCGCCATTTACAGCACCAACACAATTTCCGAAATTGTCAACACTTCGTTCCTCGGCAATCATGCTGACAGCAACACCGACACCCCCTCAGGTGGTGCCATCTATTCCTCAAGCGATTTGACGATTAAGGCTAATAACGGCTCTGTTTCTGAGTTCAGCAACAATTACACTCAATCATCAAATGGTAACAAAACTAACAACGCCATTTATATGGCCTACAAAAAGGGCAACATAAGTTTGGAAGCAACTGACGAAGGAAGTATCGTTTTTAACGATGCCATTAACGGTGCCAATGGTTACACAATTACCATAACCGGTGATGAAACCGGACGGGTTGCTTTTAACAACAAAATCGAAAATGCTTCCTCCATCACTTCGGAAAATGTTGCTTTAGCTTTAGGAAAAACAGACAACGCTTCCGCCGACCTGACCGGTGTCAGCCTTATTGTCAACAGCGGGGTGCTCGATTTGCAAAACGACGCCATGCAAACGATTAACGTCGGCGCATTAACCACAACTGACAAAACAGGCCTAAAAATTGATGCAGATCTTAGCAATGGAGAATCTGACCGTATTGTCGCTGCTTCAGTCGCTGCCGGATCAAAAATCAATATCAATAATATCAATATTCTCAATGACGGCCGCCAGGATATCGTGGTTTTTGAAGGAGGAAAAGCTCCCGATTTTGCCAATTTAGACAGTTTTGCTGCTTATACCGCCGATTACAGCTATACATTCAAAAGCGATGCTGCCGGTATTTTAAGCACCGATTTGGTTAAGAAAAATCTTAAAGGCTTTAATGCTGCCATCGGCGACGAGGATAACGAAACCCGTTCTTATACCTTGTCCGAAGGCCAAAATGTTTTCGATGATCTGGGTGAACTAAAAGGCGGCGAAAACGCTGTGCTGACCCTAAATGGCAACGGTAACACACTGAACGGCACTAAAGACGACGGCACTTCGTCTTATGCCGGTATGACCACCATCCGCAATCAAAAAGTAACGATCGATAACGTTGCTTCTGTAGAAAATTTCGCTTCCGAAAACGGTGGTTTCATCAAAAGCTCCGGTGAGCTGAATATTAGTAATTCCAGCTTCAAAAACAACTCTGCCATCGAAAACGGCGGTGCGATTTGGTCCGACAATATCGTTAACATTTCTGCTTCAAACGGAAATGATGTTGAATTCTCCGGCAATACCGCCAATGGTGTTTCCAACGCTATTTACATGGCCGATGCCGCTTCGTCTCTCAACCTGATCGCTGATGGCGGAAACATTGTTTTCAATGACGGCATTGACGGTGTTAACGGTTATACCGTAAATATTAGCGGTACCGATCAAAACTCCGTCAGCTTTAATCAAAGCGTTTCTAACGCCGGCAACATCAACATTAACAGCAGCCATGTCTACTTGGACCGTACCGATCGTTTGAACGGCGCCGACATCACACTTAACGGCGGTAATTTACATTTTGACAACGGTGTCATCAACAACGACATCGCTTTCGGCAAACTTACCGGCGGCAACGGAACACTCCACATTGATGTCGATACCCTCAACCAAACAGCCGATCAAATTACAGTACAAAAACTGGCAGGAACAGTAAATGTTGTTGCCTACAATATCGGCGGTTCGGACAATGGTGCTTTCGATAAGACCGGTGCTTCGATTCTGTTTGCCCGTGTTACAGAACCGGGTAATGGCAAGTTCCGTGTTTTAAGAGTTGAAAACAGTGCTTACGAGTGGTTGACCGATTCCAATATCCTGAACAACGGCAGCACCGAATGGCTCATGAGCATAAAAAAGACAGAAGACGGAAAACAACCGGTTGTTGTAGCAGAAGCTGCCGGTTATATGGGACTGACCGCCGCCAGTTTTGAACAGACCCGTGGCATGATTCGCAATATCGAAGCTAAAACTGCCGCCAGCATGATCTATATTCATTCCTGCGGCGGCTACTATGACCACTGCTATAACCGCGAACCATTATATAACCTGTGGATTTCACCGGTTTATGCATCATCCTCGGTTGATGCGCCTGTCAAATTGGATGCCGATATCTATGGTTTTGAAGCCGGCGGCGATTTGCAGCAAGATGCTTATAACCGCTTCGGCGTTTTTGCATCCTACCGCCACGGTAAATATGATCTTGACGGCAAAAACGACTTTTATGCCATCAATACAGCTGGAGACATCGATATTGACAGCTACATTGGCGGCCTCTACTATCGTTACACCGACCGCAGATTGTGGACCATGGCAACTGTCTTCGGCGGCATTCAGAAAGCAGATCTGAAAACCGACGATGGCGTCAAAACCGATTCCGATGCGGTTCAGCTCGGTGCCGCCTTAAACGCCGGCTATGCGTTCATGCTGTCCGATAGTTTTGCGATCGAACCCCGTGCCGGTATAAATTATACCCAGATCACCTGGGATGATATTCATGACCGTTACGGTAAAACCGCTAAATTTGACAACGCCTCTCAGTTTGAGCTGGAAGCTGGCATCAAATTCGAAAAGACGCTGACACTCAATGCCGAACCGGCCAAGCTCTACATCCAGCCGGGCATCCTGCAAATCTACAGCAGCGGCGACAAAGTCACCGTCAGCGGACTAAACACCGTCCATACTTTAGATGATATGACTCTGGGCAGCATCAAAGGTGGCGTTTCTTACCGAGTAAACAACCGCATCAACGTTTTCGGCAACTTTGGCTATCTGTATGGCAGCGATTACGAAAACTTGTCGGCCAACATCGGATTGAACTACGCATTCTAGAACGCAGACAATCACAATAAAAAATCCTCCGTTTTTACGGAGGATTTTTTATAATCCGACTTCCCAAGCCCTATGCATTTCTCAATAAAAAAAATTCCCCAAACCACGAATGTTTGGGGAATAAATACATAAAAAAGAAGTCATTTCTTCCGACTGGCAAACAGTTTTTGTTCTTCTTCCTCGTATAGCTCTTTAAGTATATCATAATAAAGATGCCCATACTTCTGACGAACAAAATCAATTAACCGTTCATAGGTTGCCTGTTGCCACTCTCCGAATTTCTGAACCGTCATCCCGGCCAGTGGCGCTTTTGCAGTCCACTCACGCCGTTCATCCCGGCAATTCCACCATAACAGCAGCCCCAACACGGCAGCAGTCAGCAGAGCAAGAAAACCGGCGGTAATAACCACATCGCACCAGAAAATACCGATATAGGCCCACCGAACAAGCAAGGATCCATACAGCAAACGAGCCAAAGCGGCCAAGGCACAAACAGCAGCGGCAAAAAACCAAAAGTTGTGCTTCGAACCAGATCCGACAGCAGCAAAAACACAAGCTAAAATCAAAGCTGTGACAACCAAAACTAACATAATTTGGTAATTTTAATGAATAATAGGTTTAGCGTTATTGAGTATAACGCTTATCGGCTGCGATGTCCAGTCCCAAATTTGTTATTTGTTTTTACCGCCTCAAACGACACTGTTCTGTCTCTAAACAACCGCACCAACACTTGTTCCACATTCCTCAAGGATCATAAAATTGCTTTGCCATATTCCCCTGCCCGTTGTTTAAAAGAAGAAAGAGCCCCGGTTTTACCCGGCGCTCTTTCTTCTTTGTTGGTGAAGGCTTAGAAGAGTCCCATATAGGCCTTTTCGACCTCCTCACTCAGCTCGGTCATATTGCTGTGCTCATCGAAACCGATGCAGAAGATGCGGTAACCCGCCTTCTGATAAGCAGCCTCGATGTCCCCCCAGTGCTCCACGCCATTCTTGTTGTACAGAATGATCTGCGGAATCTCCGGAAAGAGCGCCAGCATGATCCAGGTGTGTGTACCGGCGATTCCCACCGAAGCGGTAAGGCTGCGGTACATGTTGAAATACTCGGCATGAGCGACGCCGCGAATTCCGAACACTTCCTGGTTTTCGGTTTGACCCGGGACATAGAGATCAAACTCCTTCGCCAAGGTTTCGACTGTTTCCAGATCGTTAACCTTGTGAAAGTGTTGTCCCAGCACCAGGTTGGCAGTTCCCTTCATGAAAGAAAGGACTTGCGGATTCAGTGACTGCTGAGCAGCCGTAACACCGCATTCGCCGTCGCTCTGCAGCTTCTGCGGCACGAACAAAACGTTCGTTTTGCCTTCGAGTTGCTGATAGCGGCGAAGTCCTTCGAAAGAAGGGATGAGCTTGGACGATGCCATCTTGTCCCACAAAGCGGGATCAAAACGACCTTCCTTCAACTCGCGCACCACGTCCCAACCTTCCGCCAGAACCGTTTCCTTCTCCTCGAAAGAAATGGTCTCCAGCGCAGAGTAGAACGGAAGCATCTTGGTGAGGATGTTCTCGCTTTCCTTGTTGAAGCCGTCGGCGTTGTCCTTGCGGGGAACGATAACGACAGAAAGGTTCATAGACTTGGCAATGGCAACCGCCATGATTTCGTGACCGAAGCACGATTCGATAATAACTTTTTTCATAATAAATAAATTATAGAACGTACAATTATCATGACACATTTTAGACAAAAGGTCAATTCCTTTCTGCAAGAAAATTTTGTATTGTGTAATTACCCCTCAAAAACATTTTGCCGTTTTTTATAAACAGATAATTCATTGTTTCCTGACGATAAAATAACGAAACTTGTTCGGAGGACAGTTTTGCATAAGTTCGGGTCACACCGTTTTGACCACAAAAAAACCGTCCTTGCGGACGGTTTTTTGATGGCGGGAGTGACGGGACTCGAACCCGCGACCTCCTGCGTGACAGGCAGGCGCTCTAACCAGCTGAGCTACACCCCCATTCGAGTTCGTTTCCTCTTATACCTAACATTTTTTTTTATTGCAAGTATTTTTTTTATGATTTATCAAAAAAAATAACATAATTAACATTAAGGTAATTTTTTACTGGTA
>UQCS01000048.1 GCA_900539605.1 uncultured Azospirillum sp.
CAACAAGTGATGCAGGTATACCATATGAATTAAAAGATGATTATTTAAAAAATATGCTATAACATAAGCCATGCTTTTTTATAATGTACAAAAACAACAAGGACTGTGGGCAATGAGGAAAAAACTTCCCAGACATTTAAGTTACGACTACCAGCTCAAGCTGGAAGAGGTGCCGACCAAACACGCCGACCGGATGCCGCTGAAAGTGGTGATGCCGGGCATCATACTCGGATTTCTGATGGTTGTCCTCGGGTTATTTGAACTGATGAACGGCATGTACGATCCCGAAGACTGGAACTACGCCCTGGATGCCGATATCCGCGAACCGTTATTCAGTCATACTGCCGTAGACGGCGCGTTTATCGTGCTGGGACTTGGTATCATTATCAGTTCGATCGTTTCGCACATTCGATACAAAAAGATATTTTTTAACGGAAAAACCTTTTCGGTTGATCTGCGCGGCGTCTTCGGCGAAAACGAACTGTTCCGCGAATTCTTGCGCAATTACGAAGGTGTGCGGCTACGGCTGGAATTTTTTCAGTTCGGCATTCTCAACAAAAACAAGTACATTATTGAACTGGAACACCGCGATCCGCAAAAAAGTATTCCGCTTTATATCTCAACCGACGGCACCGGCATTTACCAGATATGGTATTATTACGCCAAACGGCTGAACATGCCTACCCTGATGGACACCGACGAGGGAACGGTCGTCAAGGAAGTTTCCGAACTTGACAAGAGTCTGCGCGAGTATCTGTTTGCCAAAGGAATGATTTCTATCTATGACGATATGCCGAATCCGCCTAAAAACATGGCCTGTATCCGCAAACCCGACCGCACTGTTATTAAACCGCGGCGCGTTTTCTGGGATGTTTTCAATCTGCTGGGTGCTTTCTGGCTGACCTTTTACCTGCTGGTGCTGACTGCCGCCGCTTTCAACTATGCACGGATTGAAAGACTGGTCGGGTCGCCCTACAAAACCATTCTTATTTTTGGCATTGCGGTTGTGATTGCCGTTTTACTGCTGGGGCTGATGTTCAAAAAAGATAAAATTATCCTCAAAGGCAACAAGCTGATTTTGGTCCATAAATTTTTGTTTTTATCCCGCAAGGAATATGCCGACCTCAACTGCATCAAAGATATTCAGGTTGCCTACAACCCGGCCACCGACCGCTATTATCTGTCGATTATTACCGACGACAATATGCTGGCGTTCGGCAAGTCGATCCCGATTCAGGACTTGCAATGGACACGCGACTTTATTATTTACTCAATGACCAGATGATGTTTTAAAAACCGGCCGGACGCATATTTTGGTTGCCAAAGCCGAGGATTTGTTTATAACTTTGGATAGTTTAACGACACGACAAACTTTAACGAAAGTACGAAAATGAGAGAAATTGACACCGGCGCACAAGAAGCCTTTATTAAAGAAGTTAACGAAGATTTGAAAAACGAATCGATGAAAAAGCTGTGGGATAAATACGGTCTTTACATTATCATTCTGGTGGCAGCTGCCCTCACCGCCGCCGTCAGCTTTGAAACCATCAAAGCCTGGCACACCCAAAAAATCCAAAAATGGTCTGACTCTTACGCCTATGCACTGAGCCTGCAAAATCAGGGCAAGTATGAAGACAGCATTCAGACTTTTGACTATATCGCCGGTCAAGACTACGGTATTTTCAGTGATTTGGCTCAAATGCAAAAAGCCAACATCCTGTTGGAACAAAACAAAACCGACGAGGCACTGAAACTGATGGCAGAGATTGCCGCCGACAACTCGTTTAATTCTCAACTGCGCGATACGGTGGTGCTGAAGCTTGCTTCCTACAAACTGGAAAACGCGCCGGTAGACGAGATCCGCCAACTGATCGGCAGCATTGCTCAGGATACCGAAAACAGCTGGCAGCCTGTTGCCAACGAAATGCTGGCTCTGGCATATCTCCGCGACGGTGAAATTGCTCAGGCCCGCGAGATTTATGACCGACTGCTGCAAAGCGACAAGACTTCCGAAGTTATGAAAGTGCGGATTAAAGACATTTTGTCTGCTCTTCCCCAATAATTTTTTTCAGAGGTACCCCGATGCATTTAACAAAAACAACTGCTCTTGCCGTCGCTTGTCTCACCCTGGCCGGGTGCGGACTGTTCGGCAAAGAGAAACTCAAAATCGACGGCGAGAGAATCCCGGTCCTGAATGAAAAAGGCGTGATTGCTGCCGATTATATGGCCGGCGATATTGAAATTGCATTGCCAGCACCCTACGAAAATAGCAGTTGGTCGCAAAACGGCGGCAATGCCGAACATAACATGGGGCATCTGGCCGGTACCCAAAAACCGGAAAAAATATGGAGCCGCAACTTCGGCGCCGGCAATTCAAAACGCGATTACCTGATTGCAGAGCCGGTTATTGCAGGAAAAACCGTCTTTACCATTGACGCCGATGCCGTGGTCAGCGCTTTTCGTCAGAACGACGGCAGCAGGTTGTGGAAGCAGCGCTTAAAACCACAGTTGCGCCAAGACAAGGAAGTGTCGCTGAAAGGTGCCGGTCTCGCTTTTGACAACAACACTTTATATGCCACCACCGGTTTCGGCGGCGTTTTTGCGCTTGACCGCAGCAGCGGCAAGATCAAATGGCAGTACTTTGCCAAAACGCCGATCCGGATTGCACCAACCGCAGGCGGCGGCAAACTTTTTGTTCAGACCATAGACAATACGCTGCTGGCGCTCGACGCCTCAAACGGCCGTGAAATATGGCGTTATGCTGCTCCCAGCGAAGAAACGACGCTGGTCGGCGGTGCCGTGCCGGCTTACAGCGAAAATTTGGACCTGCTGATTGCCGGTTTTACCAACGGCGAACTACGGGCGCTCAAAGCCAACACCGGGTCGCCGTTATGGGGAGACTATTTGGTCTCGTCACGCCGCACCAACTCGCTTGATGACATTAATGTTATTCACGTCAGCCCTGTCATTGCCGGTGACACCGTATTTGCCGCCGGCAGCAACAATTTACTGGTTGCCATTGACCTGCGCAGCGGGCAAAGAATTTGGGAACGCGAAATCAGCACCAACAATCAGCCGTGGGCGGCCGGAAAATATTTGTATGTTCTGACCGAAGATGCCAGACTGCTGGCTATTCAGAGCGAAAGCGGCAAAATCATTTGGGATACCAAAATTCCGGCAGCCGATGATGATCAGGCCGGCCTCCGTTATGCCGGACCGTTGTTGATTAATAACCGGCTGCTGATCAACGCTTCCGACGGAAAAACGTTTTTTGTTTCCCCTTACAGCGGAAAAATCTCCGGTGTTGTTACCAACGGCGAAGGCTCGTCGCTGCCGCCGGTGGCCGCCGAAAAGCAAATCATCATTACAACCACTGATGCCGATATCATCGCTTATCAGTAAAGGAACTGTTTAATGCCGTTAAAAGTTGCCATTATCGGAAGACCGAATGTCGGAAAATCGACTTTATTTAATCGTCTGGCAGGAAAGAAGCTGGCGATTGTTCACGATAAACCCGGCGTGACCCGTGACCGCAAAGAAACCGAAGCACGCCTGAACGATCTCAAACTGACAATCATCGACACCGCCGGTTATGAGTATTCAAACGAAGACAATCTGGAAGCCCGGATGTGGGAACAGACCCGCAAAGCCATTGACGAAGCCGATGTCTGCCTGTTTTTGTTTGACACCCGCGCCGGTGTCCAGCCTTATGACGAACATTTTGCCGATATCTTGCGGCGTTCACATAAACCTGTGGTTCTGCTGGCCAACAAATGCGAAGGAAAACTTCAGGAAGACAGCCGTTTCGAAGCCTATAAGCTGGGACTCGGCGAGCCGATACCATTTTCGGCCGAGCACGGATTGGGGATGCTGGACCTGTACGATGCCTTAAAAGAGCATTATTTTGAAGATGAAAGCGGAGACACGGACGAAAACGCAACAGAAGACGAAACCGATAACCGACGCCCGATCCAAATTGCGATTGTCGGCCGTCCGAATGTCGGTAAGTCTACCCTCGTTAACGCTTTGCTGCAAGATGAGAGAATGCTCACCGGCCCCGAAGCGGGGGTCACCCGCGATGCCATCACTTCCGATTGGGAATGGCACGGACGTCGTTTTAAATTGGTTGACACGGCCGGATTGCGCCGGCAATCCAAAGTCAACGACTCGTTGGAAAAACTTTCTGCCGCTTCTTCACGCTATGCGGTTAACATGGCCCAAGTAGTGGTGTTGGTTTTGGATGCCGACGCGGTGCTGGACAAACAGGATCTGACGATTGCTTCAAAGGTGCTGGATGAAGGACGGGCGCTGATTATTGCGGTCAACAAATGGGATATTGCCAACAAAAAAGAAGCAATTGACCGGCTCAGATATCGTCTCAAAACCTCGCTGACTCAGGTGGAAGGAATTCCGACAGTCACAATTTCGGCATTAAAAGGCGAAGGTCTGGATAAATTGATGAGTGCCGTTTTGAAAATTTATACCCGCTGGAACAGCCGGGTACCGACGGCGCCGCTCAATAAATGGTTTGCTGACACTACCACAAGCTATCCGCCGCCGCTCGGCAAAAATAAACGCCGCATCAAACTGCGTTACATTACCCAGGCCAAAATACGGCCGCCATCATTTTTTATTTTTTCCAGCAACCCTGAAGGATTGCCGGACAGTTATCTGCGCTATCTGACTAACAGTCTGCGCGATACTTTCGATTTTGGCGGCGTTCCGATCCGGATTACGGTGCGCAAAACCGGCAATCCGTATGCCGACAACGATTAAAAAAAAGTTCCCGGAAGTATCCGGGAACTTTTTTTGAAAAAATATAAGATGATAAAAACCCTCGGCATAACCGGGGGTTTTCGGGATAGATGTCCCCCAGTAAACCGAGGGGACATCTGGCAGCCACACCCGTCGGCGTGGAGCGGCGTCTGACAACACCTTAGCATTCCCCCCCATTAAATGGGAGCAGTCTGTAAAGCATCAAAACAAAAAAAGCCTCCCGAAGGAGGCTCTTCACATAACACGGCTTATATACGGGTAAGAGATGTTTTTTTGGCCCTGAGAAAGGCCAGCACGCCGAGCGGGATGCTCAAAGCATACATCGCCGTCATGATGCTTAAGACGAGCCACGGCTGGCTGAAAATCATGGTGGCAAACAAAACCACCACAATGATCAACGGCACCACCATATAAGTCGGAATTTTCATGTGCTTGGTCGAAACGGTCGGAATCCGGCTCACCATCAACATCGCAACCACGCACATAACCAAACTGCAGAACCAGTTGCTTTGCAGAAAACTCAATTCCTGATATTCGAAACTGAGCATAATCGGCAATATTCCGAGAGCGGCAGCGGCCGGCGCCGGCACGCCGACAAAGAAATTATGCCAATAATCGGGTTGCGGTTCATCTTCCAGCATCGTATTGAAGCGAGCCAGACGCATCGCCATGCAAATTGCAAACAGAAGGCAGAAGAACCAACCGAATTTCGGAAAACCAGAAAGTGACCATTGGTACATCAGGATTGCCGGCGCAACGCCGAAACTGGCAAAGTCGGACAAGGAATCGAGTTCGGCGCCGAATTTGGTCGATCCTTTCAGCATCCGTGCCACGCGACCATCCAACATATCAAAAAAAGCGGCCAGAAAAATACAGATAATCGCCCGTCCCCACTGTTCGGTCATCGAATAGCGAATGGAGGTTACACCGGCGCAAAGCGCCAGCGTGGTCACAATGTTGGGCGCAATTTTGCGAAACGGCAGCGATGTCAGCTTGCGGGGCAAAAGCTTATTATTTATCTTTTCCATCAGCGGATCACTCCTTCAACAGCTGCAGCGCCGGAACTCATGTTGGCAATAACGGTTTCGCCGGCGACCATTGTCTGGCCGACACATACCTGCGGTTCAACCCCTTCGGGAAGATAAACATCCAAACGCGAACCGAAACGAATCAGCCCGAAGCGTTCTCCGACCTGATAATTGCTGCCCGGTTCGGCAAAACACAAAATACGGCGGGCAATCAACCCGGCGATCTGAACAAAAACGATCTCTTTGCCCGATGCGGTTCTCATCGCCAGCAACTGACGTTCATTATCTTTGCTGGCCTTATCTAAAGTTGCATTTAAAAACTTGCCGGGAACATACACCGCTTTGGTGATTGTTCCTTCCGCCGGTGCACGATTGACGTGTACGTTAAACACGCTCATAAAGACACTCACACGGGTAAACTCCGCATCTCCCATTTCCAGTTCTTCGGGCGCTTTGACCTTAGTGATCATCTGCACCGTTCCGTCAGCCGGAGAAACCACAACGTCTTTAATTTCCGGCGTTACCCGTTCGGGATCGCGGAAAAAATAATAGCACCAGATTGTACAAACGGTGCCGATCACGCCGAGCGGGGTCCAGATCATTGCCAATAACGCTGTTATTGCCGCAAAGATACCAAAAAACTTCCATCCTTCTTTATTGATGTTGGGCAGAAGGTAACGGCGCCAGGAAATATCAATATTTTTCATATTCAGTCCTTTCTGTAATCAAAAACAAATATACCGAAACGCTGTTTCCGTCGTATATTTTCGTTTTTCAGCAAAACACATTTTTCAACCAGTTACAAGTTTTTAATCAAAGTAGTCCAGATAAGAACGCAATTTTTTAAAAAGTCTTAAGTTTATAGTTGCAATTATCGATTTTTATCGTTATAAGTTGGATAGATTTTTTGCGCTTGTGGCGGAACTGGTAGACGCTGCAGACTTAAAATCTGTTGGCCGCAAGGCCGTGCCGGTTCGATTCCGGCCTAGCGCACCATTTTTCAGATTTCCGCATTTATTGCGGATTTCTTGCTTTTAAACGGATATCTATTTAGTCAGACTTTTGAAATTTTGAGAGAATTATCGAACATTATTATTGCATAAAAATATAATTCATGAATTATAATATCTGTATAAGACGAGGTCAAAATGCTAAAACTAATTCTACCGGAAATAAAATACTGGCCGTCTTTCCAAGACGGACTTCAAGAGTTTAAAAACTTCCCCACACCGTATGATACTAACGGCATAAAAAGCGGGTATGGGTTTACAAATTTTGCAGATTACAAGCAACATTGTGAAAATGAAGAGCAAGGTATTGGCCTGAAAGAAGGATACGTTACTTCTACCCGATTATGGCTGGTTAATAACGAAAAATTTATCGGAGTTTTCGATTTGCGGCACAAACTGGTCGGCTCTCTCATGTTACGAGGCGGCCATATAGCTTATGCAATAATTCCTTCCGAAAGAAAAAAAGGATACGCTTCCCAAGGATTAAAATTGTGTTGTCAATACGCTCATAATGTTTTAGCTGTAGAAAATGTGCTGGTTACTTGCAATGCTGCAAATATTGCATCGTATAAGACAATGAAAAAGGTCATGTTAGAGCTAGGCGGCAAAGAAGATATACCAGCTCAGGTTGATCATCACGAAGAAAAAAGAGTTTGGATAAAAACTAATTAGTTAATTAAATCTTTTAAATTTCATCGTTTTTAATTTGACAACGGCATCGTAGCGTGCCTCCTCCTTTAAAAGGACCTCTTAAGGTGCTTGTTTAGTAATTTTATACTTACATCTGCAAAATACAAAATTTTGGGCAAGAGAGTTCCATAAAAAAACAGCCCCGACCTAGGTCGAGACTGTTTTTTTTAGCGAGGTCTTCGGTTGACGGATTTTCAAACGCACCGGGCGTTTTCTTAATCCAGGCAACCAGAGACAACTGCAGGCCCTAAACCATTGACAGCAGAAAACCTGCCGCGGTAACGTTTAGAGCCAAAGCCACCGAATTTGCGGTTTTTGCCGTTTTATCATCACACTCCCGTACAGCGGCCAGAAGGATAACCGTAAGCGTTAAAGCCAGACCAACCAGGCAGCTCACACCGAGTTCAATCGGCGTGGGCATTTCAGCTGCCGCTTTATTTTCCGGTTCTGCTGCAGCTTTTTCCATTTTGCCGAACGGCAGAAACAGAACGGCCTGATTGCCCACGAGGATGATGATGACGATGATTAATACCGATGTCGCCATACTTGTTTTTTTAGAATTTATAACTTATACCACCCGGGCCCCCGGCAGTTGAAAATAAAGAATCGGAGCCTTTCGGGGCCAACATGATCATAACGATAACAGCCGCGATGGCTACTAAGAAATAAACAGCATTTTTCT
>UQCS01000049.1 GCA_900539605.1 uncultured Azospirillum sp.
ATGTATAACACAATACGATAATAAATACAACTATTATTTGTTTTTATGTGTATAACATGCTAAAAATGATGACATAAATTCATTTTTTTATCCACAGGCACTTCAGAAAAACAACAAAAAGCCTCATTTCCAAATACGGCCGGCTATTTTCCTGTTACAAAAAAAGATCCAGTAAAACCGGATCTTTTTCCTCTCGAAAGCCTGAAAGCGATCAGGCGCGGAGTTTGCAGAGCAGTCCGCCGGAAGTGTCCCATTCCTCACAGCCCAGCAACTTGCATTTGCCGTCGGAAAGCGAGATCGCTTCCATGTTCTTGTAGTTGCAATCCCCTTCGTCAGCCGTCCAGATCAGACACTTGTGGTCGATGTGAACATAGCTGCCGCATTTCTTCAGCATCATTCTCACACCGCTCAATCGGCTTTGAACGATTTTTGCTTCTTGCGGCGTCAGCAGGGAGACACCGTGCAGACAGGTGAATTCGAAAGCGTCATACGAAGTGTAGCCGCTGGTTCCGAAATACTCCGTTGACAACAGGCAGTTTTCGGAAATTCGAATTGCCTTTACTTTTTTTCCTGCAGTCAATTCAGCACTTTCCGAATTGTCGTCGTAAACGAACAGAAACTGAAATTTTGTTTTCATACCCGATAATATTTTGAGTTAATAATAAGTCCTCTGTTTCAATATAGACAAAAGAAATCAAAAAGCAACCGAAATCAGCATCCGGTTGCCGGTTTTGTCGTGTCGCCGTCCGTTGTTGTTCCATTCTTCCACCGTTTGGTTGCATGGTCGGTGTTTTTGACGAAAAAATCTGTCAAAAAAGGAATAAAGGTGATTTTTGAGGTTGCCAAATCTTTTAAGACAGGTTATAATCCAACTACAAAATACGATTTTGTTACTTTTTACGTTAATTATTATATCTGTCTCTTTTCTGTGCCAAATGAAATGACGATATGTGGTTAGCGGACAAAATTTTCGTATTTTTAGGTTGACTGTATGTTCGATTTCTGTGCCAAAAGATAACAGAACACGGTTGACCTTTTTTTAGATAATTCTCAAAAAAATATACTATGTTTGTGTTCCTTTCGTGCAAACAGAAAGGGAGAGTGGATCTTGTATATGCTCTTGTTGATTGTTTATGTTAAGACTGATGATGTGTCGGCAGTTTTTATTGGTATTGTACTTTTAATTCTGTTGGCCGAGTCTTTCAGACCATTCTACGATGAGTGATCAAGAAAACAAAAAAGGAAATTGTTTTAAAAACAGTTTCCTTTTTTTGTGGTCAAATTTCTTAAACGATATTTCCGAGGAGTCGGACAAGATATTCCAAAGCAGGTAACCGAAAGGTGCGATATCCAAAAATTCTGAATGAGGTATTGCGCCTTTAAAAGGCAAACGAAAAAGCATAAAATCCTTAAAGGAAACTATCCAACTTTTCTTATCCTTGCCTGTTTGGTATCTGTCATTATTTTCTCTTTTTAAACAAAATAGCTGCATCTGTCTGTTCGTGCCGATGTTAAACTCATAAAAAAACCCCCGTGATGGAAACGGGGGCTCTTTTAGTTGTGTATTTATGGTTTATTTTTTCAAAACAACGACACCCGGCAGCTCTTTACCTTCCATCCATTCAAGGAAAGCGCCGCCAGCGGTCGAGATGTATGAAAATTTGTCTGCCACGCCGGCATTTTCCAGTGCCGAAACGGTGTCGCCGCCGCCGGCAACACTCATCAGTCTGCCAGCCTGAGTCAGTTCGGCAGCGTGTTCGGCCACTTTGTTGGTGGCGTTGTCAAACGGTTTCATCTCAAACACGCCGAGAGGTCCGTTCCAAACCAGGGTTTTTGACTCATCCAGTTTGGTATTGATCTGGGCAATTGTTTTTTCGCCGACATCCAACAGGCTCCAGCCTTCGGCCGGGATATGTTCAAGGTCAACCGTTTTGTGTTCGGCGTGGGGCTTGAATTCTTTGGCAATTACAACGTCCACCGGCAGAATGATCTCGCAGTTGTTGGCTTTGGCGGTTGCCATGATTTCTTTGGCCGTATCCAGCATATCCATTTGGACCAGCGAATTGTGTTCGTTAACGGTGTCAATGCCGCTCGCTTTCATGAAAGTGTGTGCCATGCCGCCCGAGATAACCAGTTTGTCGACTTTTTTAACCAGATTGTTCAGAAGGTCGAGCTTGGTCGATACCTTAGAACCGCCGACAATTGCCATCAGCGGACGTTCGGGGTTGGACAAAGCGCCGTCCAGGGCTTTAACTTCTTCTTCCATCAGGCGTCCCATCGCGGCCGGTTTTTGTTTAACGGCGGCAACCATCGAAGCGTGGGCACGATGAGCGGTTGAGAAAGCATCGGAAACGTACAGGTCTGCCGGTGCTGTCAGTTGTTTGGCAAAGGTTTCGTCGCCTTTTTTCTCTTCGTTGTAAAAACGTAGGTTTTCCAGCAACAAAACTTCGTCATTGCTCATTGCTTTTACGGCGGCATTAACTTTTTCGCCGATGCAGTCATCGACAAAGACAACTTTTTTGCCCAGCGCTTTTTCAAGGTCGCCGACAATATGGGATAACGAATTTTTGATATCGCCTTTGCCTTCCGGACGTCCGAAGTGGCTGATGATTACAACTTTGGCGCCCTTTTCCATCAGTTCGCGGATCGTCGGTACTGTGCGGTCAATACGGGCAGTGTTGGTGACGTGAAAGTTTTCGTCCATCGGAACGTTCAAATCGGCGCGCAGCATTACAACTTTGCCGTGCAAGTCGCCGAGATCGTTTATTGTTTTATATTCGGTCATAGAATTTCCTTTTGTCTTTTCAATAAAAAAAATCCCCGTGTTTAACCGTGCCGTTTAAAAGCGGAGCGGGTTAGGAACACGGGGAACATCGGTTTTAACCGTTAACTTTGGCCATGTGGGCAATCAGGTCGAGAACCTTGTTGGAATAGCCCCATTCGTTGTCGTACCAGCTGACGACCTTGACAAAAGTCGGAGTCAGCTGAATGCCGGCTTTGGCATCAAAGATCGAAGTGCGGGCATCGCCGAGGAAGTCGGAAGAAACAACGGCGTCTTCGGTGTAACCGAGAATGCCTTTGAGTTCGCCTTCCGAAGCGGCCTTCATGGCTTTGCAGATATCTTCGTAGGTGGTTCCGTTTTTCAGGTTAACTGTCAAGTCAACAACCGAAACGTCCAAAGTCGGAACGCGGAACGACATGCCGGTCAGTTTGCCGTTCAGAGACGGAATAACTTTACCGACGGCTTTGGCCGCACCGGTAGAAGAGGGGATAATATTGCCGGCAGCAGCGCGTCCGCCTCTCCAGTCTTTAACCGACGGACCGTCTACGGTTTTCTGGGTAGCGGTTGTCGCGTGAACAGTGGTCATCAAACCGTCTTCAATACCGAAAGCGTCGTTCAGCACTTTGGCGATCGGTGCCAGACAGTTGGTCGTGCAGGAAGCGTTGGATACAAACTGAGTTCCTTTAACATAAGAATCGGTGTTAACGCCGCAAACGAACATCGGGGTGTCGTCTTTGCTCGGTGCAGACATGACAACATATTTGGCACCGGCTTCGATATGGCCCTGAGCTTTTTCTTTGGTGAGGAACAAACCGGTCGATTCAACAACGTAATCGGCACCAATTTCGCCCCATTTGAGGTCTGCCGGATTTTTTTCTGCCGTAACACGAATAGCCTTGCCGTTTACAACCAGTTTGCCGTCTTTAACTTCGACGGTTCCGTCAAATTTGCCGTGCATGGTGTCGTAGCGGAGCATATAAGCCATATATTCAACATCAATCAGATCATTGATGCCGACAACTTCAATGTCATCTCTTTTCTGAGCGGCACGAAAAACCAAACGGCCAATACGTCCAAACCCGTTAATACCGACGCGAATTGTCATATTATTATCCTTCCTTGTAAAATTTTAGTGTGCGGAATGCCCCGCACCGGCATAAATTTTTCCTGCTTAATGTATCACCGATTGAGTTTTTTTCAAGATTTTTTTAAACTTTGTGCTTAATCCTTCAAAAGCGCTTTTATTGAAGGCTGTTTTGTTCACGATTGACAATTAGGACGAGTTGATTTAAAATCATTTTTGTCAAGTAATCATTCATAAATTATTTCCGCTATGCTGAAAAAAGTGGATAATTTCCGCGGTGTCTTTAGAAGTACACAGGAAAGAGAACAGCTTTGCCGCAAAATGCAAAAAGAAGGCTGGGTGGTCAAAAAGCAAGAAGATACGGTTGGTTTTTTCCTTCGGCTGGAAGCTTCTTTGCATATGGAACGTCATGTCGAGATTGATGCCGGGAAAGAACTTCGCGTTATTTCCGTCGCAGTTTGCCGTGACGAACTGGATGCCTGCCGCAGCAAGGAACGCCGTCAGGTTTTTCGTCGTTGTTTTGGCCGGCTGGCAAAGATTGTGGCAGACGAAGAAGCTGGGGGCTGGAGAGGACTGCAGAAGCCTTATAAGAAGTATTATGCCAAAGATAACCAAATCTGTTTTTCAATCAATCAGATTTTGGTGCGTTGCGAAAAATGACGTCTTTGGAGGGCTGAAAAAAGATCCGGAAAATTTTCCGGATCTTTTTTGTTTGCTGTTTTTACCATTTTCCCCAGTGGATTTTATCAGGGTTGTAACGGTCTTCGGGCTGTTTGGGGGTTTCGGCCGGATACCCCATCGGTACAATCGCAAACGGGCGGATGTTGTCGGGAAGGTTGAGGTGTTCTTTGAGCGCATCAACCACTTTCTGCATCGGCGCGGCGCCGCAATAGCAGCTGCCGATGCCTTTGGCCCAGGCGGCAAGCATCAGGTTTTCGGTCGCAATCGCGCAGTCGACGTCGATAAAACTCCATTTTTCGTCATCTTTGTTGCGGTTGAACGATTTGTCAATGTCGCCGCAAACAAAAACGACGCAGGCGGCGTCTTTGGCAAAAGAAGTCCAACGCTGAATGTGGCGCAGGTTTGCCAAAATTTCACGGTCATCCACCACCAAAAACTCCCATGGCTGGCGGTTGTGTGCGGTCGGCGAGTATTGGGCGGCTTTGATAATTTCCCGAATAGTGTCCTTGTCAATCGGTTTGTCCTGATATTTGCGAACCGAACGTCGGGTCAAAAGCCCTTCCATTAAATCCATGTTTTTTCTCCTGAAGTTTAATTTTGTGTTTGCGGTTGTGCCATCCGCGGCAAAACCGTGTTTTCAATAATAAAAGCGATTGAACGGTTGACCATTTTGTCGGTGTTCCTGACCGTTGCAACCAAATTTTCGATGCTGTGTTCCTGTTGCAGGCGTTCTGCCAGTTTAAGATAGAGCGCGGCCAGATCGCTGAGGGAATCGATCAGCTCCGCCAGATAGGCAGGAATTTTCAAATCGCTCCGTCCGCCCCAAAAGCCCTCAATATACCCTTGTTCCAGAGTCTCGGCGCGGCTGAGGCACAGTTCGGCCCAGTCGTTACGGGAATTTTCCGCCCGCCGGGCAGGAAGACAGACGGCGTTCTGGCGCACCAGATTGAAGATATGATCCCACAATCCCATAAAAAATTTGAAAAACAATTCCGCTTCTTCTTTTGTTTGCAACCGGGGTTCTTGGTTTTGCGGCCACAAAGAAGAGATAACGTCGGAAGGGCGCAGCTCAAGGTTAGGACTGCATATGGCGCCGGCAAAACGCATTTTGACGGTGTCGAGCGGCAACGGGCAAAGATAGTGTTGCAACATTTTTTGCATTTTGTCATCGCCGATATATTCATTTTGACTTTGCATTTTTAACTTCTTCATATATAAATTAAATTTCGATGCTGTCCCTAATGTAATGGAGATTTGAAAATTGTCTAGGATAAAATTGCCGATATGCGCCCTGATGCTGATTGTTCTGGCCGGATGCTCGTGGGTGCAGCCGTTTGTCGACCGGCGGCGCAATGCCGGCGCGCCTGCGGGGCGTCTGTATGTCGGGATGTCAAAGCCTGACCGGCCGGTTATCTGTTACAACGGATGGGTGAGCGATTTTGACGAACTGCAGAAAATGGCGGATCAGGAGTGTGTCCGGCAAGAGGCCGGCGATTATGCCGAACCGGAAAAGCAGTCGTTTTTTACCTGCCGGATTTTAACCCCGGCGGCATATCAATTTAAATGTGTTAAAAAAAGCGGAAAGAACTGATCAATGAGTTATGTGTTGGATGAAATTATAAATCAAAAACTGGTAAAAATATTTAATGAACTGCGGCTGGATGCACGCTATGCGACGGTAAAAGCTTCCGATCGTCCCGATCTGAGCGATTTTCAGTGTAACGGTGCGTTGGCGCTGGCCAAGGTCGAGAAGAAAAATCCGCGCCAGATTGCGGAAGCGATTGCCGAGAAACAGCGGGAAGATCCTGATTTTGCCAAGGTTTCGGTGGACGGTCCGGGGTTTTTGAATATTTCCCTTAACAACGGCTTTTTGAGCGGCGTTTTGGATCATATGAGGGCTGACGGGCGTTTCGGCTGTACCAAAGTCAGCCAGCCAAAAACGGTGGTGTTGGATTACGGTGGTCCGAATGTGGCCAAGGAAATGCATGTCGGGCATTTGCGTTCGGGCGTGATCGGCGAATCGATGCGGCGAATCGAAGAATTTGTCGGCAACAAACCGATTTCGGATGTTCACTTTGGGGACTGGGGAACGCCGATCGGCATGATTTTGGCCGAGGTCATTTCCCAGGACGGCAGCCTGGATAAAATGGAAACTTATGATATTGCACAAATTACCCGTTTTTATAAGCAAGCCAACCTCCATTGCAAAGAAGACGAAGCGGCTAAGGAAAATGCCCGCGTGATTACCGCCAAGTTTCAGGACGGCGATCCGGTGTATCGCAAGGCATGGCAGCACATCCGCAAAGTGTCGGTGGATGCGGTGAAAGAAAATTACCGCGAACTCGGCGTTCATTTCGATTTGTGGCTGGGCGAAAGCGATGCCCATGAGGTTTGCTTTGAAGTTAAAAAAATTGCCGAGCAGAAAGGGGTACTGGAATATGATGATGGTGCTTACATCATCCGTTTGGATGAAGAAAACAAGCCCAAGCCACCGGTCATCATCGAAAAATCGGACGGCGGTTTTACTTATCAGGCCACCGACATTGCCACTATTAAAATGCGGGCAGATGATCTGAAAGCCGACGAAATCATTTATTTTGTTGACAAACGTCAGGCATTACATTTTGAACAGGTGTTTGAGACGGTAGAAAAACTGGGCATTGCGCCCGGTGTTAAAATGCAGCATATCGGTTTCGGCACTGTTAACGGCGCTGACGGCAAGCCTTTTAAAACCCGCGACGGCGGCGTGATGAATTTGTGCGATATGATTAAAATGTCAAAGGACAAAGTAGCCGAATCGATGCCGGCGCCGGATGAAAGCAAGGGAATTACTCAAGAATATATTGACTGCCTGGTTTCCCAGATTGCCGTCGGCGCGATCAAGTTTCAGGATCTGAAAAACAATATTGCTTCCGGGTATATTTTCGAGTTGGACGATTTTGCCAACTTTGACGGCAAAACCGGTCCTTATATTCAATATGCGGTGGCACGAATTAATTCGATTATGCGTAAAAATCAGGATCTGACGCCCGGTGCGGTCATCATCACCAACCCCGAAGAACGTCAGTTGGCCCTGAAGTTGACTCAGCTCAACAACGTTGTTTTCCGTGCCGAAAGCGACAAAGAACCGAGCATCATTTCCGATTACGCTTATAATTTGGCACAAGTCTTCAGCAGCTTTTACAACACCTCGCCGATCATCGGCGCCGAAACGCCGCAAATTGCTGCCTCGCGTCTGGCGCTGGCCAAATTAACCCGGGATGTTTTGGTTCAGCTGTTGTATTTGCTGGGGATTGAAGCACCGGAAGTGATGCTCAAGGCTTAAAAGCCGGATAATGGATATTTGGAGCGGTTGGGAGAGGTGCATGAATTTTGCGAGACCGAACCAAACCACTCCAGATGTTTTATCCTCCGGCTTTTATAAGTAAAAATCCTTAAATCTTATTACCTGCCTCATATAACAGGCTTTAAACATAAAAATCCCCCTTCCCGTGTGAGAAAGGGGATTTAGCTTTCCTTACCAGCTGTAGCTGAGGCCGAGACCGACAGTCGACGCTTTGTAATCGTCGCCGA
>UQCS01000050.1 GCA_900539605.1 uncultured Azospirillum sp.
TCTTCTTTGCTGTACCATCTGTCTGTATCAAAAAAATGATCCTTTTTTTGCAGCGTTATCGCCGGGAAACAACAAAAAATATCCCTATAAAAAAGCACCTTGTAAAAGGTGCTTTTTAAGGTTTAAAGGCTCTGAAGCTTATTGCGGTGTGCCGAAGGGCTTCATTTTTAGTTTGTTCCAGCCGCTGTTGTTCTTCTTTTCTTCGGCAGCGCGTTTCGCTTGTTCGGCCTGGGTTTTCTGTTCCCATTTGCGGATTGGTTCGCTGCGTTTGTTAACAATTTTGCGCTGTTGCTCGTTTTGAACAATGCCGACCGGAAGCAGTTGGTTGAGAAGTGCCGGTGAAATAAATTCGGCATGTTTTGGACCGAGTGCTTTCAGCATGGCGTCAATAATTTCGGCACCGGGTTTGAAGTTGTAGAGATGGACACTGCCGCCGTAAAAGATGGCAAAGGAATGGCAGGGCGAAGAAATCAGCACATCGGTGTAATCGATACCGCGGATAAAGCGGATAATGATTTTGGGTTCGATGATGCATTGTTCCGCCTGATCAAACAAAACGTTGCCTTCGCTGCTGAGAAAATAGCGGCTGATCATATCGCGGACCGGTTCTCCCATCACGCCGCAAAAACCGCGAATCGGAAATCCGTCAAGCGTGTAACCTTCGTATTCGTCGTTTTGCGGGAAGACTTCGTAACAAAAGACCTGTTCTGCCTTAACGATATTGTCGATGGCAAATTTACCAGCCTCGTCAATAAACCGCTGCTGCGGGTTGATGGCGTTTTCTTCCGCAACAGTTTCGCGTTTCCATGAACCTTCGGGACGGCTGAATGCCTGAACGCCCTCAACACTTTGGGCGGAAGCGGTCAACGGCCAAAAGGCCAGAAAACCGGATAAAAGCAGAATTGATAATTTCATAAACGGTTCCTCCGAATAATATATCTGATTATAATAAATCGTTGTCGCTTTCTCAAGTGATAAATTCGTTTTACTGATCGCCGATACGCAAAGCTTCGATGAAGGCAGACTGCGGAATTTCGACTTTGCCGAATTGTCGCATCCGCAATTTGCCTTTCTTTTGTTTGTCCAACAATTTGCGTTTGCGGGTGATATCGCCGCCGTAGCATTTGGCGGTAACGTCTTTGCGCAGGGCAGAGATGGTTTCGCGGGCAATGACCCGGCCGCCGATTGCCGCCTGAATCGGGATCTTGAACAAATGCCGTGGGATCAGATCTTTAAGACGTTCGCAAATTTGGCGTCCGCGTGATTCCGCTTCTGAGCGGTGGCACAGAAAGGCCAGCGCGTCCACCGGTTCTTCGTTAATCAGAATCTGGACTTTGACGAGATCCGATTCCTGATGTCCGATAATTTCATAATCGAAACTGGCATAGCCGCTGGTAATCGATTTCAGCCGATCGTAAAAATCGAATACGATTTCGTTGAGCGGGATTTTATAAACAACCATTGCCCGGCTGCCGGCATAGGTTAATTCCTCTTGTTCACCGCGGCGATCATTGCAAAGTTTGAGTACGGCACCCAAATATTCGTCCGGTACCAAAATGGTTGCACGAACCAAAGGTTCCTCAATCGAACGGACAGTAGACAGATCCGGCATATCTGCAGGGTTGCACAGCGTGGTCTGTTCGCCGCTGGTCATGTTGAGATTGTAAGCAACAGAGGGGGCTGTTGTGATAAGATCAAGGTCAAATTCCCTTCCCAGACGTTCCTGAATAATCTCCATATGCAAAAGCCCCAGAAAACCACAGCGGAAACCAAGGCCGAGCGCCGCCGAATTTTCGTTTTGGTATTCGATACTGGCATCGTTAAGCTTGAGTTTGGCCAAGGCGTCTTTAAGGTTTTCGTACTGGCTGCTGTCGACCGGAAAGATGGAACAGAACACCACCGGAACCGAAGGCTTGAAGCCTTGCAGTGGTGCGGCGCAGGGAAGGCGGTTGTCGGTAATGGTGTCGCCGATGCTGCAGTCGCTGACGCTTTTGATGCTGGCGGTAATAAAGCCGATTTCGCCCGGATAAAGCGCATCCGTATCCTGCATTTTGGGTGTAAAGATACCTACCTTATCAATTTGGTAGACGGCGTTGTTCGACATCATGCGGATTTGTTGTTTTTTGCGGATGATGCCGTCTTTAACCCGCACCAGAATGATCACGCCAAGGTAGGAATCGTACCAGCTGTCGATCAGCAATGCCTGCAGCGGCGCTTCACGCTGCCCCTGAGGTGCGGGCAACCGGGTTACGATCGCTTTCAACAACTCGGGAACGCCGAGACCTGTTTTGCCAGAAGTTTCAACCGCGTTGGAAGCGTCCAGGCCGATCACGTCTTCGATTTGGCAGCGGACTTTCTCGGGTTCGGCTGACGGGAGGTCGACTTTATTTAAAACCGGGATAATTTCGTGGTTGTTGTCAATTGCCAGATAGACGTTGGCCAGCGTTTGCGCTTCAACGCCCTGAGTGGCGTCAACTACCAGAATTGAGCCCTCGCACGAGGCCAGCGAACGGCTGACTTCGTAAGAAAAGTCGACGTGACCGGGGGTGTCCATCAGATTGAGCTGGTAGGTTTTGCCGTCGGCCGCGGTATAGTTCAGCCGCACCGTTTGTGCTTTGATCGTAATGCCGCGCTCGCGTTCAATATCCATTGAATCGAGGACCTGTTCCTGCATTTCGCGGCTGGTAAGGCCGCCGCAATATTCAATCAGGCGGTCGGCAAGGGTGGACTTGCCGTGGTCAATGTGGGCAATGATTGCAAAGTTGCGAATTAAATTTAAATCGTCAGACATCTCATTCCTTGTTTTAATTAATCTTTTGATTAACTCATAAATAGGGCAAAAAAAAAGATTAGGCAATATAATATTGATTATAGTCGTCAAATATGATATTAATGAATATGTATCCGGACAGGAGGTAAACAATGAGAAAAATGATTGATGTTGATTTTGGTTCTTCCCGTTATGACCAACTGGTTGAACTACGCTATAAAATCCTTCTGGAACCGCTCGGTTTGAAGTTTCTGGATATGTATCGCGAAAAGGAAATGGGGTATCTGCATATCGGCTGTGTCGAAGGGCTGGACGACAGTTTGGTCGGCGGCTTGATGCTGGCTCCGCTCAATGATGAAGAAATCCGTATGATGCAGGTGGCCGTTGATACCAAATATCAACGGGAGGGAATCGGTCGTGAGATGGTAAAATATGCCGAAGCCAGAGCGAAAGAAGCCGGATATTCCCGCATTGTGATGCATTCTATGTTGTCGGTGGTTCATTTTTATGAAAAAATGGGGTATCGGCAGGAAGGCGACATTTTTGAAGAAAACGGAATTACCTTCGCACGGATGGTGAAAGACTTATAAAACAGGATCGGCCGATGACGGAAACTTTTCAGGAACTTAAGAAAAAACTGACCGAATTTTATTGTCGGACCCGCGGCGGCGAAGAGTTGGAAGCTGCGTTTAACCAGTTGGAAACAGATCGTGAATTGCGCGGAATTGTTGAGTTGATGAAGGAGAGTTTTCCGAAAGAGCCGACGCTCGGTGACGAATATTCTATGTATTTTGCCTATGCGGCGATGCGGCCCGAGGTTTGCACAGATAAAGACCGTCATGACTGGCTGCAACATACCAAAAAATTTATTAACCGTTGTCCGCCCGATCCGAAACTGGCCGGTCATCTGTGCAGCGTAATCATGCGGTTGCCGGAGATGGGGAGTTCAAGCGGCGAAACGTTTAACTATGGCCTGCGGGCGTTAAAACTGCTGCCCAAAAACTTTGTCCGCCATGCCGAGTGCACCAAGGCGGTTGAAAAAATGGCACGGAACGATTTTCGTTGTTTGCTCGAAAAGGCCTGTAACCAACCCGACTATCAAAAGCAATTGCGGGCATTTGACCGCGCGCTGGCGCGGTTGGCCGATATTCCTCCGGGAGATCGTTACCGCGGTTTGGACGAATGCATCCGCGCAATGGCCCCGGTTTATCATCAGACCGAATGGGGACGGCAGGAGTTGCCACGCAAACGGCGTCTGGCTTCCAACCGGATATTTAAGAGCCTGCCTTCTAATGTTCAGCAGATTATCCGTAACCGTAAAAGCCAAAATGACTGGCTGAATAAATAAATTACAAAAACCGGCATCATCTGGAGTTTCTATTGGATGTCTGTAGGGATGATGATTTCCGTGAAATGGCTATTGATACAAAAAACACCGCCGATTATGGCGGTGTTTTTCAGAAAACTTTCAGGATGACTAGAATCCTTCGGTATCCAAGCGTTTGCGAAGTTGCTTGCGGGAACGTCTGATTGCCTCGGCCTGACGGCGGGCTTTTTTCTCAGAGTTCTTTTCGTGATGGCGGCGCAGCTTCATTTCGCGGAAAACACCTTCACGCTGCATTTTCTTTTTCAGAACTTTCAAAGACTGACCAACATCGTTACCGATAACAGTAACTTGAACCACTTAAATCACCTCATTTCAATTTTTCGTTTATTACAAAATTGCTTTTTATTAGCATACCCGAACGATAATTGCAACCTTTTTTTGCTATGGCTGCCTAAGCGATGATGTTGGGCATAATTTTGGCTTCGATCGACTCTATTTTCTTTTTGACGCCGTTGCGCATATTGCTGAGTTGCTTGGCGGTGGCAAAGTCAATCGTCGAATTGCGGGAGACCAAATGCCGGATATCGGAACACACCCGTCTTTCCTCCAGCCGCAGTTCACACAGTTGATGAGTCAGTTTGCTCAAATTGTCATTTTTAATCATTAAGAAAAATCCTCGGATTTGTAAGGTAGCGTTTACGCCGAAAAATTTTACAGACAATATTTTTGTAAAATTTGTGTTGAAATATACCACATTTATGCTAAAAAAGCAACCAATATTTATTTGACATAGGAGTTTTACATGAACCAGATCAAACGAATCGGAATTTTAACCAGCGGCGGCGACTGTGCCGGCTTAAACGCTGTCATTCGCTCGGTTGTTAATGCGGCCACCCTCAAAGGATGGGAAGTTTACGGCATTAAGTTCGGCACCGACGGCCTGACCAATCGGCCTTTGCAATACGACATTTTGACCCCGGCGAACTTTTCGAACACGCCGTGGCCGCGTTTGAGCGGATCTTACCTCGGTTCGCTGAACAGCGGCGTTAAGTTGGAATCGATGGAAACTCTGTCGCAAAAGTTCGGTGAAGGTGCCCGTGAGCTGAAACTGGATGCACTGGTTGTTGTCGGCGGCGACGGCAGCATGAACATCGTCAGCAACTATTGCCACATGGCCGGTATTAAGATGGTGGGTATTCCGAAGACGATTGACAACGATACCCCGATCACCGATGCTTCGGTCGGTTTTGCCACCGCCTGTCAGGTTTGTACCAGTGCTCTCGACGCTCTTGAACTGACGGCCCGTTCCCACAATCGTGCCCTGATTCTCGAAGTGATGGGACGTGATGCCGGACACTTGGCGATGCACTCTGCCATTTCGGGTTTTGCCGATGTTTGTCTGGTACCGGAAATCCCTTATAAAATCGATTCGATCATTGCCAAACTGAAATCAATTAAGGAAAGTGGCCGCAACCATGCCCTGATCGTGGTATCAGAAGGCGTGAAACGCGAAGACGGTCAGCATGTTTCTGCCGCCACCAACAAAATCGGCGAAACGGTTTACGGCGGTATCGGCCAATATTTAAGTGCCGAACTCAACAAACGTTATAAAGAATTTCAGACCCGGGTTACCACGCTGGGCCATGTTCAACGCTCCGGCGATCCGCTGCCGACCGACCGTATTTTGGCAACTCTGTTCGGTGCCAAAGCGGTTGCCTTGTTGGAAGAAGGCAAGACCAACCGGATGGTGGTTTGGAAAAATCATCGGATTGAAGATTATGATATCGACGATGTGGTTAAAGAAGGTACCACGCTGTTGGATATTAACAGTGATTATGTTAAAAGCGCCCGTGCCGTTGGTATGTATGTTGGCGAAGGAGAATAATTTTTCGTTCTAAGACACAAACCCCGAAGCCGAAATGTTTCGGGGTTTGTGATTTTTTGCCGAAAAGACTTGACTATTGACAAAAAATTTGTACAATATCTTTAAGGAAATATTTAGAAAGGGTGTGTCATGTTCAATAATAAAATACGCAAAACCTTAGGAATGAAACCAGTATCGGAAACCAAAACTGACAAAAACGGAAAAATAACGGTTACTGATTATTTTCCCGATTTCTCGGTTAAGGAAGTTGCGGAATATCGCGAGATCGGCGGCGAACGTCTCAAAGACGGCAGTCATATCGTGTATGACGGAAAAGGCACGGCGCTTTCAGTAGAGTATTATGACAGCGGAAAAATCACCGAATTGACCGAATATAATTCGGACGGCGGCAGGAACGTCAGCAAGTTTTCTCACGGAAAGTTGAGTGAAGTCACCGAATATCATGCCGACGGCAGTAAAATAATCAATGACTATAGCGACGGCTATGTATTCAAAACCAGGGTGGGGGCTGACGGTCAGACGGTTTCTGCAAGCCGCCTTTATGATCTTTCCGGTAAACCGGCTACGGCGGTAATGACTAAAGAAAGCCGCAAGAGAGCATGTTTGAAAGCTTATATTAACGGATTTGCCATCGGTGATACAATTACTCTGGGACGTGCCGAAAGACCGGAACAAGCGGCGGAGTCTTGCCGTCAGAATACTTTGTATAATGCGGCAATGAAAGCAGTTAGAGCCGGCGATCAGGGGCGGTTGGAAGAAATTACCAACCAAGCACTGAAACAGAAAGAACTGCTGGGCAACGAGGCTTTTCAACAGTTGGTACAGCAATGTTATGATGCGACCCGTGCCGAAGTTTCTGGCGCCGATGTTTCCAAATTTCAGGCAGCGTTTCACCAAAAACTGGAAGAAAGCGGCTATCAAAAGATGATGGCGGAAGCGAGGGTAAATCCTTCTTTGCGCAAAATGCGCGAAGTTGTCAGTGAGAAAAATAAAGCAACCGAAAAAACGGAAAGTAGCGAAAAGCCGGCACCGGTTATTGAAAAGCCCACTCAGCAAAAGATGCCGCCTAAGGTTGAACGTGACACTTATTAAAAAAAGCCCTGGAGTTTTCCGGGGTTTTTCTTGTGTTTTCTGAAGTTGTCAAGCCCCGGTGTTCAAATATCGGGGTTTAATTGTATAAGCTGTTTATCCGCCAAAAAGAAATAATATAAAAAAGCAACAAAACCGTCTTCCGAATCGGGAGAAATCCGGAGATTGCAAACCTAAAAAACTGAGAGCGGGGAAGAATGAGGTGACCGGGGAGTTCGCATTACCATTGCTCACGAAATGGCATCCTCCGGGCATGCCCAGAGGGCTCCCCGGCCGATAGTCAGTGACCGGGGATATAATCTCAGTTATTTGCGCTATAGTCAAGAGACTATTGTTTAGTGGCGCAATGGAGAAGAAAAGCGATGATCTTGCCCAGTGCTCGTTGGGTTTCTTCGCTCTGGCTGAAAACAAAAGCTTCAAATTCTTTGAAATTGCGGATCGGTTTGTCGTCGGGATCGGTTTTATTGCCGTTCGGCGTCTCGGTTTTGTTCGATGAAATTGTCCATGTGGTGATTGAAATCGGTTGTTTTTTGGGATGATAAATACGGTTGCCCATGACTGCCCTCATTTATAAATAAAGTTAAATCGAGGGGCTAAAAGAAAAAAAGGTGGCCGGGGAGTTAGCGTTACCATCACTCAAGAAATGGCATCCTCCGGGCATGCCCAGAGGGCTCCCCGGCCGATAGTCAGTGACCGGGGATATAATCTCAGTTATT
>UQCS01000051.1 GCA_900539605.1 uncultured Azospirillum sp.
AATAACGTTAGAATTAAGAGAATACCGACCATCGTTATCATGTCATCATTTTGAGGAGAAATAAGCGGATACCTTTTAGTCCTGCGACATATAAAATTTCAATAATTCGACAACAAAAAAACTCATGAAAAAAGCGGCCGTTTATTTTATTCTTAATCTTCTTTTTATCCTGCTGGCCTGTTTCTTTGGTATCGGGATATTTAATGATAACAGTCATTTGGAAGGGTGCAACCCGGATATTTGGCGATTAGGAAAAGATTTCGGTAGCTTTTTCAACTGGGTATGGAACAAGCAACCTTGTCGTTTCACTTCCGGTTTTACATTTTGCTTTTATTTTTATCCTTTTATTATTTACGCCGGGATAAAAAATTATGCAGCACACAGCTATCATCAGGCACTTAAACTGAACTTCATTGTCCCCGAATTGCTGATTTACTTTTCACTGTATTACGGCGTGCTGATTTATAATATGATCAATAACGGCATGGAATTGAATTTTGTGTTGCTGTTTAACGCCTTTGACGGTTGCCTGCGGTTTGCGGTGCCGATGATTGCTTTTGCTCTGATAATCGTGGGTGCCCATACTAAAACAAGGGCGGCAATCATCGGTCCGAAGCTGCTGTTTGTCGGAGGTTTCTATATTGCTTTGGATATGGTTGTCTGGGTTAGCAGTATCTATTTTCCGGCCGCTCTGATGCTGCACTATCTTCTGCTTTTTTTGTTTTTATTGACGTTAGCCATTTCACTCCTGCACGCCGTACCGGTTTTTATCAGCCTCATCATTACACGGTTGCCGCGTCTTAGCTTTTTTTGCCGTTGGCCTATGGGCAACTTCTGTTGTTACCGTTATTCAGTCTTTCTGCCGTTACAGTCAACGCCTATGCTTTGCTGTGTATACTTGTATCGGTTGTTGCTCTCTACAAAACATTTGAGAAAATACCGTGGAAACGAAAAAAATCTGCCGAAAACAGAATTGACCAAAGTCGAATATGCTCCAGAGAAACCTTAATCGCCGGTGGATTTTTCAGTGTTATTTCCTATATTTTTACTTGGATCGGAAATAAATGGCTATACAATTTTGCTTTAACCGTCTTCTTGGCATCGTTGGCAATGCTATTTTTCGATCGGGTTCCCGAATATATTAAAAAACTGCAAAACCGATACCCAAAAATGACAATTTACTTACAATATCTGGGTATCCCCGAATATATGATTCTTTTTATAACCCTCGGCAAAACTTTCATTTTTTCCCTTGACCTTGAGTTGTTACAGGTCACACGGAAAAATGAATTTACTGTTTTGAGCTTTGTCTTTAATCTTGTCATTTACGGCAGTGCATTCGGCATCGCGACTTATAAAGCTTTCTTTCGCAAGAAAGACAAGCAGCCGTAACTTTCAGAAAACACGGCTATTCTTCATCCGCCGTATTTAACTCATAGTAATATTCCAGCAGCTCACGCGAATAGTCTTTGATCTCACCCGACGGCAGCACCAACATCCGGTTGATGCCGATTTGTTCGACAAAAGAAGGATTGTGGCTGACCACCAGAATCGTGCCTTCAAACTGCTGAAAATTGCCGCCGATAACTGCCTGCGTTTCCGGATCGAGATGGTTGGTCGGTTCGTCCAGAATCAACAGGTTGGCTCTTTGCAACAAAACTTTGCATAAAACCACCCGCGCTTTTTCTCCGGGAGACAACACCGATACTTTTTTGTTAATATCATCTTCATAAAAAAGAAAATTACTCAAAATTCCACGTAGTTGCCATTCGTTATAGCCGTCAGTTTCAACATTTTCAAAAACGGTTTTATCAAGTTCCAACTGTTCCAGCTCCTGAGCATAATATGCCGCATCGGTTTTCGGGTTAAAACGGATCTGACCGTCAAGCGGTGTCAACAATCCCATAATCAGCTTCAACAGAGTCGATTTGCCGACACCGTTCTCGCCCACCACCAAAAACCGTTCGCCGCCGCACAGCTTAAATGACAGCTTACGGTAAAGCAGCCGCTGCCCGGGATAGCGAAAACTCAAACCATCCACGCTCAACGGCACTTCGGCACCTTCCCGTTTCGGCCGGATATCCATTTTGACCCGACGATAAGGCCGTTCCCGGATCAGCAAGCGGTCACGCATTTTTTCCAACCGCAATGACCGTTCCTGCCCCATACGTTTCAGCGCATGGTTGGTCTGAGATGCCTGTTTGGCACGCTGCACAAAATCAGATAATTTTTTGATTTCTTTTTCCTGATGGGTGATCAGCCGTTCGCGGTTGCGTTGTTCGTCGGCGCGCTTCTTTTTAAAATCGCTGTAATTGCCGTCATAAACCGCAATTTTATGAGTGGTTTTGTTGATAAAAACGATTTTGCGCACAATCTGATTCAGAAAATCAACATCATGACTGATAATCAGCACCAAACCTTTATAATTTTTCAGACAATCGGTTACATAGTCTTTGGTCGCCGCATCCAAGTGGTTAGTCGGTTCGTCCAAACATAAAATTTCCGGCTTGGAATAAAGTACCCGCGCAAATGCCAGCTTTGATTTTTGTCCGCCGGACAACGCTGCCAGCGGCATATCCAGCATATCGGCGTCTATTTTCATTTCTTCGATCAGGGAAAGCAGAATATCATCGGCTTCGTACTGATCAAAATAATCCAAAAGTTCCTGCAAGTGAGCCATTCGCTCCAACAATGGCTGATGTTGTTCCGGTAATACCGTTTCTAACTGATGATAAATATCTTCCAATTCGGCATTAATCTCACGAATCGGACGGCCGCGGGAAAGGTATTCCCAAACGGTTTCATCTTCATTTTCCAACACAATTTCCTGCGGCAGATAGCCTACCCGCGCCTTACCGATCGTAAGGACGCCGCTGTCTAAGGCAATGTCGCCCAGCAGCAGGCGGAAAAGTGTCGTTTTGCCGGCGCCGTTAACGCCGACAATACCGGCTTTGTCTTTATCTCCGAGTTGAAATGCCGCGTCTTCATAAATGACTTCTGCCCCAAAGGACAAATTCATGTTACTGCCTTTCATGGCACCGTGCTCCTTATAATTCCGCAATATCACATTGCTGATTAACGCAAAAAACGCGGTTTGTCGCCGCGTTTTGCTGAAATGGTGGAGCTGAGGAGGATCGAACTCCCGACCTAATGATTGCGAACCATTCGCTCTCCCAACTGAGCTACAGCCCCATTTATATTCTACTTCAAAATAATTTGCGGTTTCCCCGAGCGAATGGAACCATTCGCCTTGGGTGCCTAATCGCGCTACGGTGGCTTACGCTGCCCTGGCTTGATAAGGCAGCCAAGACGTTCAGACGAAAACACCTCGCCGAGGTCTTTTCTCTTAGCCGTCCCAACTGAGCTACAGCCCCATGATAACCAAAGTTATGGTGAATAAATAGCAACAATTATTTTAAATGTAAAGGATTTTTATATTATGCGACTTTTTTATCGACAGGCAAGCGGTTAGTCCGGAAATACGGATACGAAAAAAGCCGGCTTTGCAGTCGGCTTGTAAAATTGGTGGAGCTAAGCGGGATCGAACCGCTGACCTCTTGAATGCCATTCAAGCGCTCTCCCAGCTGAGCTATAACCCCATTCAAGAACAATAATTCGAGCGCTTGTTCAAGCGCCTTGGGTGCCTAACCGCGCTGCGGTGGCTTACGCTGCCCTGGCTTGATAAGGCAGCCAAGACATTGCAGACGAAAACACCCCGCCGGGGTCTTTATCACTTAGCCGTCCCAGCTGAGCTATAACCCTAAAAGTGATTATTTACTTAACGAAATAATCGGCAAATGTCAAGAGTTTTTTTATAAACACCGCAAAATTTCCCTTTGTTAATTATTTGCGGCACCCGACACATTGCAAAAACACAGCAAAGGGAACTTTCCGGCTGGCCAGACTTATTCCGATCAGGATGAACAGCATCCCCATGCTCATCCGCAACGTTATCACATTTCCAAACAGCAGGTATCCCGCCAACGCCGAGAAGAAAACCTCCGTCATTACAAAAGGAGAAATCCGATTCACACCGTTTGCCGCAATCAGCTTTTGCCATAAAACATTAGCGAACGAGAGGGCAAAAACCTTCAGTTGCAATTTGCAGCGGTCGGTCTGCAGCGAATTCAAAAGCTTGGAACCGATTCCTTTCTTTTGAAACGTCGGATCAACAAACAATGTACCGATATATTCTTCATTTATCAAGCTGATAAATCCGGCGCAACAACCGTTTTCTTCCCATACCCAGGTTTAGGAACAGGGCAGCCAAACATTGCGGATTTCATCGCTTTTACCGCGCCAATAGTCCTCTCCGACAAAATCATGCGACTGCAAGCTGGCCTGCAGCCAGATATCTACCAGCAAATTCGCATCTTTTTTATGATAAGAACGAATCATCTAAATATCCAAATCGTCAACAAATTTGGCCCGCTCGATAATGAATTTAAAACGCAGTTCGGGATTTTTGCCCATCAGACGTTCCACCTGACGCCGGGTCTCAAAAGCTTCTTCTTTTCCTTCTTCGGTGTTGGTTGAAGGAATCAGAACTTTCAACAAAGTCCGCTTAGACTTGTCCATGGTGGTTTCTTTAAGTTGAACCGCGCTCATTTCACCCAGACCTTTAAAACGGCTGATTTCCACTTTCTGGTTGCCTTTAACTTCTTTTTTCAAAATACGGTCTTTGTCTTCATCATCGAGCGCATAAAAGTTTTTGGCACCGGCCGAAATTTTGTAAAGCGGTGGCGTGGCGATATACAGATGCCCGTTTTCAATCAGCTTCGGCATTTGCTGATAAAAGAAAGTCATCAGCAACGAAGTAATATGCGCACCATCCACATCGGCATCGGTCATGATAATGATTTTTTCGTATCGAAGATTTTCTTCTTTATAATTTTCCTTGATCCCGCAACCCAAGGCTTCGATCATGTCTTTGATTTCCTGATTTTGCGTAATCTTATCCAGCGAAGCGGAAGCCACGTTGAGAATTTTACCGCGCAACGGCAAAATCGCCTGGGTCATGCGATCGCGTCCCTGTTTGGCAGATCCACCCGCCGAGTCGCCCTCGACGATGAAAATTTCGGTATCATTAGCGGCCGCTTTGGAACAATCGGCCAGCTTGCCCGGCAAACGCAAACGCTTGGTCGGTGTTTTGCGGTTCTGAATTTTTTCTTCTTTCTTTTTACGCCGAAATTCCGAACGGGCAATCACATAGTCGATTAAAGCCGCCGCATTTTCAGTATCGGAAGACAGCCAGTGGTCAAACGAATCTTTCACCGCCTGTTCAACCAGCCGCACTGCTTTAGCAGATGTCAGTTTATCTTTGGTTTGCCCCTGAAATTCGGGATCGCGGATAAACACCGACAGCATGATGCAGGCATCGCTCAAAAAGTCTTCGTTGGTTACGGCGGCCGCTTTTTTGATGTTGGCCATCTCGCCGTACTCTTTCAAGCCGCGCAGCAAAGCCGATTTAAACCCCAGTTCGTGGGTACCGCCCTGAGGCGTGATAACCGTATTGCAATAGGAATAGCAAAAGCCGTTTTCGTCTTCGGGCCAGGTTACCGCCCATTCGACTTTTCCTTCGTCGTTAGCCAAGGCCGATTCTCCGGCAAAAGCGGCGCGGTTGACGGTAGCACGGCTGCCGATCTGATAATTGAGAAAATCGCGCAGACCGTTCGGAAAATGCAATTCGGCTTCGGCGGGCGTAATATCCCCCTCGCCAAGCAATTCGGGCGCGCATTTCCAAAGGATATGAATTCCTTTGAACAAGAACGCTTTCGAACGCGCCATGCGATAAAGCTTGTTGGGCGAAAAACGGCTGTTGGCCCCGAAAATTTCAGGATCGGCGCGGAAAGTAATACTGGTGCCGCGGCGGTTGGGCGCATTGCCGACAACCTCGAGCTTGTCCAACGGGCGTCCTTTGGCATAGTGCTGACGATAAAGTTTTTTATCGCGCGCCACTTCAATGACCAGACTTTCCGACAACGCGTTGACGACCGAAGAACCAACCCCGTGCAAACCACCGGAAACTTTATAAGCGTTGCCGCCAAATTTGCCGCCGGAATGCAGCATCGTCATAATGACTTCAAGCGCCGACTTATCAGGATATTTGGGGTGCGTGTCGACCGGAATACCGCGGCCGTTATCACTGACAGTTACCGAATAATCGGCATTCAGCGACAGTTCAATCCGGTTGGCATAACCGGCCACCGCTTCATCCATCGAATTGTCCAAAATTTCGGCTACCAAATGGTGCAAAGACTGCTCATCGGTACCGCCGATATACATACCGGGACGTGCCCGAACCGCTTCCAGACCTTCCAAAACCTGAATGTCCTGTGCCGAATAACTGGTTTGTGCTGCTGCCGTACTGTCAAATAAATCTGTCATCGCTTCCTTTATCCTGTCCAAAATCTGAGTTAAAATAGCGCAAACTCAAAATTTTGGCAAGTTTTAAGTGCCAAATGTTCGCTGTTTTTCTCATTACGGCAGCAACTTGTCATCTGAAAGTTTTATCAGCATCAGGCGTTTTATTATCTGATTTTCAGACCTTGAAACAAATTTTACAGCTTCTTTTTGTAACCCACAATCTTATATAAAGCGCATAAAGAAGAAAGGGCGAACAAACCAAAAATTATAAACGTTCCCCACTGTACCATAACGTATATTTTTTCTTCCAGATTCGGTATACTGTACAAATAAGCCTCGCTGATTACTTCAGAGGCCAAAACCAAGATAAACGCGACTAACATTCCAAAATATTGCAACTATCCTGTATAAAGAAAACAGATGCTCATCCGCGGATAACGCTGCCTAACCCATTCTATCAGTTTAAGATTTTCATTAAATACCAAAGCAAAAAACAGAATCAGAAACAGCAGATGTCCTCAGACTTTTAAATTTGAATAGTCTGCCATTTTAAATTTGCCTTATTAAAATAAATTTGCACATTTGTAAAAATCCTCTGCATCGTCGTTTTTTATGATAAAAAGGTTGTCCCGATCGTTATTTATACAATTTAGCATTTGCTTTTATATGACTCAGGCGGGTATTCTTTCTAGCATATAAATATATATACTATAGTTTTAATAAAAACACA
>UQCS01000052.1 GCA_900539605.1 uncultured Azospirillum sp.
AAAAATCTTATAATAACTTTAATTGAAATTAATTACGAATTATTAATCCCAAAAATATACAAAGATGAAAAATTTTATTATCGCTTTGGTGCTGACGGTCGGATACTTTACCGCATGTGCTTGCTTCCCTAACGTTATCTGTGTGCAGATTTTTTCCTTCCTCTGGATCGTTATCTATGCTTTAGGAATGGACAAGACGGAAGGACAGTTCTGCGACGCACAGAACAACCTGAAGATGGGGAAGTTCTGGTGGAACGGTTTTGTCTGCCGCGTTATCCCGTCTGTTGTCTTCATTGTATTCGTATGTTATGCAATGTGGATTTACGGATTTCTGTTCTCACTTTTACTTTTTGCAGTTCTCGCTGTCATAAACATTGGACGCGTGATCCACGAATTTTATAAGTTGGTAGACGATGATGACGATGAATAAAAGTTTTCAGTCACAACCGGCTCGGCATCTTTGATGCCGGGCTTTTTTATTACATGCCTTACAGAAAACCCCGAGTTTACTCGAGACAGAATACTGAGGTGTTGGAACAACACCGTTCCGTGCCTTTGAGCGTGGTCAAACCGTTAGGTTCGCATCCTTAATAGAAGCCTTGGTTCACAAGGAGATATCTATCTCACGACAAGCCTCTTCGCCGATCAAAGGGGCTTATCGTCAGATGTTTCTATGCCGCTTTTTTGTTATGAAAACGACGACGCGGTTGTGCCATTTTTAAGGGTTCTGCCAGACGGTCGGCAAAACTGCGGGCATTTTTGTTAAACTTGCTGCGGGTCTTGGCTTTCTTATCCGGGGCAAAAGGCTTAAACGGGTTGGCCTTTGATGTTTTGGCTTTGGAACGCGGGGTCGAAGATGTGGCTTCTTGAACAGAGTCAGACCATAATTCGTCAGCATTGTTCTGGTTGGCCGGGTTAATTAATTTATAAATTTCTTTCCATTGTTTGTTGTCGCGCGGTGTCAATAAGTTTACCGCGCAACCCGAGGCACCAGCACGTGCGGTGCGGCCGATCCGATGGATATAATCTTCGGGACATTGCGGAAGGTCATAATTGACCACATGTTCAATATGAGCGATATCCAAGCCGCGGGCTGCAATGTCGGTGGCAACCAAAATCCGGTTTTTGCGGTTTTTGAAGTCGCTGATTACTCTTTCGCGGCGGCGTTGCGGCAAATCGCCGTGAATGGAAAGAGCAGGCTGATTTTCGGTCGTTAGTTTTTTAGCCAGACGGTCGGCGGAATATTTGGTTTTAACAAAGATGAGGATGGCGCCTTCACGGTTTTGCAGCTGCTGCATCAATTCGCCATATTTTTTGGCGTCGTCGGTTTTTATGATTTCCTGACGGATGTTGGCGGCAACCTGAGTGGTGGAGCCGATGGCAATCCGTTGCGGATGGTTGAGGTATTTTTGCGAAAGACGAATGATCTCCTTGGGCAGAGTTGCCGAAAACATCAGAGTCTGGCGTTGTTTGGGGACAAACTTCATGATTTGATCCAACTGAATGCCAAATCCCATATCAAGCATACGGTCAGTTTCGTCCAATACCAGAAAATCGGCAAATCCGAGATCAAGACTGCCGCGTTTCAAATGGTCGTTTACGCGTCCCGGTGTTCCGACAATGATCCGGGGATTGCGGCGCAGTTGTTGCAGCTGCTTGCCGATCGGTTCGCCGCCGATCAACAAAACGGTTTTGATATTACTGATGCTGCCGGTCATTTTGTGAGCAGCTTCTTCCACTTGTTGAGCCAGTTCTCTGGTCGGCAGCAAAATAAGCGCCGACGAAGCTTCGTTTTTCATCAAGTGACAAATCATCGGAATTGCGAAAGCTGCTGTTTTGCCGGTACCGGTTTGCGCCGAACCGAGAATATCATGTCCGGCCAGAGCCGCCGGAATGGCCTTTTCCTGAATCGGAGTAGGGCAAGTAAAGTTAATTTTGTTAAGGGCGCCTAAAATCTGCTCAGGCAAACCCAAGTCATTAAAATTGTTCATCGTATGAAAATCCTTCTTTCTAAAAGTCTGAATGGAGCGGGAAATTCCGCATAAGTATCCTGCTGCAACGCTTTGTTTGCAGTAACTCTTGCACCAAATCCGACTGAAGAAATAAAGAAGAGCTATAAAGCATACCTGAAAGGCACTATAGAGGTGTTTTTTTATAATGCAAGCTTTTTCTTTGACTGTCAAAAGTTAACCAACCGATTGCCTGCTGCAATAAAAATTGCCTGCCCGATGAATTATCATCGGGCAGGCAATAGAGTTTTATTTTTTGCTTTCTGATTGTTGCTTTTCTTCTTTGGCTTTCAAATAGCGACGGGTCATTTTCAGCGCGTTCTGAAAAGTTGAAGCGGTGGAAATGGTGTGAAAGTCAAGTCCTTCTTTAAGAAACGCATTATGCAAAACGCGCCGGGGCTGCTTTTTGACGTTGGAAAGAATGATTTTGGTATCGTATTTCTTTATCTTTTTGATAAATTCGATAATAATGTTGGCGCCGGTTGCATCAACCACCGGAACATAACCCATGCGCAAAATCAAAACCTTAGGCGCTTCGTTGATTTTACGAAAGAAATGCGATACCTGAGAAGCACCGCCGAAAAACAATGGTCCCGACAGCCGTAGCGACATAACCCCTTTTTCATGCAGAACCTGCGTCAGATCGCGGCCGCCGCCGTCTTCTTCCAAAACCTGTTCGTCGGTTTCTATTTCAATCTCCCGACTCATGCGATGCATAAAGATAATGCTGGCCATAATAAAGCCGACACTGATAGCGGTATTGAGATCGACCAGAACCGTTAACAGCAAAGTCACGATCAGAGTATAACGGTCACCGCGCGGTCCTTGCAACAACCGGAATATTTTCTGCAGGCCCATCATATTCCAGCCGATCAGTATTAGAATGACCGATAAACAGGCCAGCGGGATATATTTAACCGTTGGCGAAAGCAACAACATGAACAACAGCAAAAAGACAGACTGCATAATTCCGGAGACCGGGGAATAGGCTTTGGACTTAAAGTTGGCAGCCGTGCGGGCGATAGCGCCGGTTGCCGGAACACCGCCGAAAAACATGCTGAAAATGTTAGCAACGCCTTCGCCGATCAGTTCGGCGTTGGAATTGTGGTTGTCCCCGCTCATACCGTCGACCACGGTTGCACTGAGCAAAGATTCCACACCGGCCAGAAAAGCGATTGTCAAACCACTGGGCAAAACTTTTAATAATAAGGCAACCGAAAAGTCAGGCATATGCGGTGCCGGCAGAAAATGAGGAATACCGCCGAATTTGTTACCGATGGTGTCAATGTTCAGTCCGGCAACGGCCACCAGTAAAGTTGCTCCGGCCACGCAAATCAGATAAGCCGGCAACTTCGGCTTTTTTATTTGCATATACAAAATAGTTGTCAGCGACAGCACGGAAATTGTCAGCGAAATGCTGCTGAAAGTATTGAGGTTGGCAAAATAGCTTTCCCATTTGGGCAAGAACTCTGCCGGCACGTTGTCAATCTTCAAGCCCAGCAGGTCTTTGATTTGGGTAGAAATCAGCAGCAGTCCGATTCCGGCCGTGAAACCGACGACAACCGGGTAGGGGATATATTTAATATAAGACCCCAGACGCAGATAGCCGCTGATGACCAGAACCACGCCGGCAATCAGCATAGTTGCCGCAAGGCCGTTATAGCCGTAGTTTTGCATCACATTGAAGATGACAACGACAAATGCGCCGGTCGGGCCGCCGATCTGATAGCGGCTTCCGCCGAGCAGGGCGATGAAAAAACCGGCAACGATGGCTGTGTACAGTCCCTGTGCCGGCGTTACGCCGGAAGCGATGGCCAGAGCCATTGCCAGCGGAATCGAAATAACGGCGACGGTTATCCCGGAAATACAGTCGCGGCGAAATTTTTCGAGATCATATCCTGATTTTAGTACTTCGTAAATTTTGGGAGCAAATTTTTTGCCGTAATATTTTTTAAAATTCTTCCAGATAGTCTGCATAACGAGTCTTCTTTCTTTTTCTCCTGATTTTAAACCGTAGCAGAAATACAACTTTTGACATTGTTGTCAACCGTTTGAGAAGAAAATCCGCTGATTTTTTGTATCTTTGCCGCAATTGCCGGCGGTTGAAAAAAAGATACAGCCTAACTAACAACACCCCGGATTTTCCGGGGTGTTGTTTGGCAATAGGGCAAATAGGAGAATTAGTTGTCGCTGGCTTCTTCGCCTTCGTCGTCTCCCATCATTTCCACTGTCAGATGTCCGGCATCGGCCCGAATCTTATTTTCGATTTCATCGGCGATTTCCGGATGATCGCGCAGAAAGATTTTGGCGTTTTCGCGGCCCTGGCCGAGTTTTTCGCCTTTGTAGGAGAACCATGCGCCCGATTTCTCAACCAGTCCGGCCTTGACGCCCAGATCAATCAGCTCGCCGGTTTTTGAAATGCCTTCGCCGTACATAATGTCAAAGTCAACCGTCTTGAACGGAGGTGCAACTTTGTTTTTGACGATTTTCACTCTGGTTTGGCTGCCGATCACTTCGTCTTTGTCCTTAATGGCGCCGACGCGGCGGATATCCAAACGGACCGAGGCGTAAAATTTGAGGGCGTTGCCGCCGGTCGTGGTTTCGGGACTGCCGAACATGACACCGATTTTCATACGGATTTGGTTAATAAAAATAATCAGTGTGTTGGAGCGCGAAACCGTGGATGTGAGTTTGCGCAGCGCCTGACTCATTAAGCGAGCCTGTAAGCCCATGTGGGAATCTCCCATTTCGCCTTCCAGTTCAGCCTTCGGAACCAGGGCGGCAACAGAGTCGACGACCAGAACGTCAATGGCGCCGGAACGGACCAGCGTATCAGCAATTTCAAGAGCCTGTTCACCCGAGTCCGGTTGTGATACCAGCAAATTTTCGATGTCCACGCCGATTTTTTTTGCATAAGACGGGTCAAGAGCATGTTCGGCGTCGACAAATGCACAGATGCCGCCTTTTTTCTGTGCCTGAGCGACCACACTTAAAGCAAAAGTGGTTTTACCGGAACTTTCCGGTCCGTAGATTTCGATAATCCGCCCCTTGGGCAGGCCGCCGATTCCCAAAGCGATGTCGGTTCCGAGCGAACCGGTGGAAATGGCTTCGATATCAATGTTGGTATTTTGTCCGAGCCGCATGATCGAACCTTTACCGAAGGTTCTTTCAATCTGGGTCAGGGCAGCATCAAGCGCTTTATCTTTTTCCATATTGCATACTTTCCTGTTTATTGTTTCTGTTGTTTTTTAATATCCGACAATTTGCGGTTGATTGCAAACCGTCGTTGAAACTTATCCGATGAAAACTACAATGTTCGAATTCTGTTCTTTTGGCAAGAACTTTTTTCATGTTTAACCGAAAAATAACCGAAATGTCTTACAATCGAAAAAAATAATCAGGAGCACCGGCTATGTTGAAAAAAGCAAAAAACTTATTATGGGAAGAATATTGTAAAAATTATCCGGTTGTGAAAAATTCGCCTTATTATGCCAAATATGCCGATGAAAAAATTCGTCATTCGCTGCAGGTCCTGGGGGCTGGGAACTATATTATCAGGCATGAACCATGGTTTGACAATCGGCCGCAAGAATTTATCAACACCGTTAAAACAGCGGTTTTATTGCATGACATTGCCCGTTTTGACGAAATCCGCAAACTTTTTCTCGGTAACCGGCAACCCGGCGATCATAGTCTCATGGGGTGTGAAAAACTCCGGCGGATCCCGGAATACGACAATATCCTGATTACTTTGCCGATCAAGCATCACGGTCATCTGATTGAAGACTTTTATACCGATTCCGAATATCAGAATATTGAGGATCGTACGGTAAAGGAACAAGTTGAAAAAATAATTTTTACGATTCGCGATGCTGATAAAATTGCCAACTTCAACCTGATTATGAATGACGAAAAAATGCTGATTCCTTTGTTTGTACCGACGCCGGAGCAGGTTGAAGATAAACGGCTGCAGATTTCTCCCGGGTTGTTGGAAGACTTTTGGAAACATATGCCGATTACGTGCAATAAAATTAAAACTCAAGCCGATTACATGCTGAGTTATATCGGATGGCTTTATGATATCAACTACCGCACTTCCATACTCTTTTGCCGCAAGCTTAATCTGGTTGACAAAATGTTTGATACTTTGCAACGCTTTCATAACGATGTTGAACTTAATGAAAAAATGCGTGCAGAAATCAATAATTATATAAAACAGCGTTTTGGAGTTTGAATAACACCCCCGATTTTCGGGGGTG
>UQCS01000053.1 GCA_900539605.1 uncultured Azospirillum sp.
AATACGGCGCCGGTTTTTGGGGCAGACCGGAAAATAATTATGGTTTTGGCTATTCGGATATAAGCGGGAATATTGGCGAACGCCAGTTCACGCCCTTCCCAGCCGCACTTGATGTAAATGAACAGCAGGCCGGGGAAGAAGAGGCTAAGCTGTGCGCCCCCAAAAAACCGTTTTATGCTGCGCCTAATCCTGCGCGCCCTTCTTACGGAGATATCTTTTTAGAGGGTGCAAAAGGCTTCGGAGAAGGTATTGAAAACGGATTGCTTGCCTTTTTTAATGCTCGTACAAGTAATGCGTATGATCTTTTAAATTATAAATATATGGAAGATGATTATGCCAAGCGACAAGAGAAAATGCAGCGACAAGCAGAGAATACCGGTTTGGGTTGGGAAAATAAACTAGCTAATCAAATGATTGATTGGGGAGGACAAAGCCAGTTATATAGCAAACTCTTATCTAAATTGCTAAAATAATATTAACCGATTGACATTTGGTTAGGAACAGTTAGACTTTTCCTGACCTTTTGTTTGAGAGAAGAAAACGATGACTGATGCCAAGCCAGTAAAGGCAGAAAAAAGCAAATTAGTTTTATTTAAGGATCTTATACTTTTTAGTCTATCTTTTAATGGCGCATTGGCACGATTGGAATATTGGGCTATCTTAATTTTTGGTAATCTGTTATTTAATATTTTATCAGAATTTCCGGGAACAGAGTTTAAAATTACCGGTTGGTTTTGTCGCTTTTATGTTGAATTAAATGCCACTCAAAGACGGTGCCGTGATTTGCATATTAAGGGGACCCCGATTATTCTAATTGTTTCGGCTTTCTATATTACAACGGCGTTGACGTCTTATATAGATGTGAACATAGTGGAATGTATACCGCAAATTTCAGATGTTATGATTCCTGTTTATATTTGTACGTTGATTGCTCTGGTATCTATTCCCGGTAAAAAAGAACCGGATCTGACATTAACCAGTCCGTTGTTGAAATACCCGAATATTTATTTCGCCGCCTGCTGCGCTTTGTATTTAGTCTTGAAACATTTTATGCCTCGTTTTTGTATATAAGTCTGCCGCCTCTTCTTCTCCACAGCAAGTATAAAAAAATCCCGCATCAAATGATGCGGGATTTTTTACGTTCTTACCGAATCTTACTTCTTGAGAATCGATTTTCCGGCAAATACGGCAACATCGCCCAGTTCTTCTTCGATACGAATCAACTGGTTGTATTTGGCCATACGGTCGGTTCTCGACATTGAACCGGTTTTGATCTGACCACAGTTGGTGGCAACCGCAATATCGGCAATTGTGGTATCTTCGGTTTCGCCCGAACGGTGAGACAACACAGCCGTGTATTTGTTGCGCTGAGCCAGATCAACTGCTTTCAGGGTTTCGCTCAGTGAGCCGATTTGGTTAACTTTGACCAAAATCGAGTTAGCAACGCCTTTTTCAATACCCATTGCCAAGCGTTTCGGGTTGGTTACAAACAGATCGTCGCCAACCAGCTGAACTTTGTCGCCGATCGCTTCGGTCAACAGCTTCCAACCTTCCCAGTCGTCTTCGGCCATACCGTCTTCAATTGAGAAGATCGGAAATCTTTCGCACAAATCTTTATAGAAGGCAACCATTTCGGCGTTGGTATAAGATTTGCCTTCGCCGGTCATTTCATATTTGCCGTCTTTATAGAATTCGGAAGAAGCGGCATCAATTGCCAGAACAACATCTTCACCCGGTTTGTAACCGGCATCTTTAATCGATTCGACAATAAAAGTCAAAGCTTCTTCGGCCGATTTCAGATTCGGTGCAAAACCGCCTTCGTCACCGACGTTGGTGTTGTGGCCGGCAGCCTTGAGATTCTTTTTAAGGGTGTGGAAAATTTCGGCACCCCAGCGAATAGCTTCCTTAATCGAGTCGGCACCAACCGGCATAATCATGAATTCTTGAATATCGATCGGGTTATCGGCATGCTGGCCGCCGTTAACGATGTTCATCATCGGAACCGGCAGAGTGCGGGCCATAGTGCCGCCCAAATAGCGGTAGAGCGGAAGACCGGCTTCTTCGGCCTGAGCTTTAGCAACCGCCAGCGAAACCGCCAAAATGGCGTTAGCGCCGAGCTTGCCTTTGTTTTCGGTGCCGTCCAGATCAATCATGGTCTGATCGATTTCGATCTGGTCTTCGGCTTCCAAACCAGCCAGAGCGTCATAGATTTTGTCGTTGACATTTTCTACGGCTTTCAACACACCTTTGCCGCCGTAACGTTTTTTGTTGCCGTCACGGAGTTCTACGGCTTCGTGCACGCCGGTCGAGGCACCGCTCGGAACCGCAGCGCGTCCGAAAGCGCCGCTTTGCAGAACCACTTCGGCTTCCACCGTCGGATTGCCGCGGGAATCTAAAATTTCACGGGCATGAATATCAACAATAGCACTCATTTTTTTCTCCTAAATTAAATTATCAAAACTGCCTTTAACTTTGACCATTTTCACCCGTTTGTCAAGTGTATGCATGGGATAACATTGCAGAATCCGCAAAAAATAATTGCAAACCACCGTCATCCGGTTAGAATAGAGCAGAATATTATCAACAGGGAGAGGTTTATGTTTTCGGAAAAATGGCATTACCGCTTTATGGAAGTGGCAAAACTGATCGCAAGCTGGTCCAAAGATCCCAACACCAAAACCGGAGCAATCGTGGTCGGCCCCGACCGCGAGATCCGGGCAACCGGGTACAACGGGCTGGTACGCGGCGTCAATGATGATATTCCGGAACGGATGGAACGTCCGACCAAATACGATTTTTTTGAGCATGCGGAAAGAAACGCCGTATACAATGCCTGCCTGACCGGAACCAGTTTGAAAGGCTGCGTCCTTTATGCAACCCACCCACCCTGCACCGATTGCGCACGAGCCATTATTCAGGCCGGCATTAAAATGGTGGTGACAAACCGTCTGGCCGACGATGCAAAGGCACCTGCCGGCGGATGGCGCGACAAGCTGGTTTATTCAGAACAGATGTTTAAGGAAGCCGGAGTCGAATATAAAATTCTCTCCTAAAAAAGACGGATACGTCCTCTTTAAATGTAAATCGCACTGATTATATAAAACTAAATTGATGCTGTCTCAAAGTTTTACATTAATGCAATTGACCGCAACACGGTTGAGGAGGTGAATTGCGCAGTTGGAGAAAGTTATATGAAAGTTTTAATCGCGGATGAGCATGCACTGTTTCGTGACGGGCTCGGTTTGCTGATTGAGCAGCTGGACAGTTCGGCCACAATTTTGCAGGCTTCTAATTTTGCACAGGCTCTGAAAATTCTTGATACCGAACACAAGTTTGACCTCATTATCATCGATCTTGATATGCAGGACATGGCCTGGGAAAAAGGTTTTGACGCAATCCGCGCCAAGGCCGGTGACGCCCGGCTGGTGGTGATTTCGGCATCTGAAAATATCCATAATATTCGTGAAAGCCTCGAAAAAGGCGCCAGCGGCTACATAACCAAACGGGCCGAAACCAAAATTTTGAGCAATGCGCTCAAACTGATTCTGGACGGCGGCACTTATATTCCCCCGGTCATGCTGGGCAAAAATCTTGACGATACCCCGGCAAAAGGCAAAGGCAAAATGCTGACCAACCGCCAGTCTCAGGTTTTGGGCCTGGTTGCCAAGGGCATGTCAAACAAACAAATTGCTTATGAAATGGGCGTATCCGAGGCTACCGTCAAACTGCACATCAACGCGCTGCTGCGGGCGATCGGCGCGACCAACCGCACTCAGGCGGTGATCATCGCCCAAAAAATGGGTTTGATCTGATTTAAAATCTGTCAGTTATGTAATTTCTGTCTGTCGAGTCGGTACCGCAAGGTGCCGATTTCGTTTTTATATCCAAACCGTATGACGGCGCTGCAGTCACCACCGTTATATGCCGGATTCGTTTTTTAACGAGAATCGGCAGTTACGTTGATCCTGATGCAGACGGAAGCGTTTGCATTAAAGAAGGCTATACCGTCTTGGCAACCGCCTGCAAGGACAATCCGCACAAACAAATTTCCGCCTATTGCCCTTATAACAGCAATTATGTCATTTGCTGCGGCAAGGAATACTCTTATGATGCCTGCGTCTATCCGTTGGTTAACAAAGGCCGTTGCGGCAACAAGTACAAATGTGAATGCGATTCGTCGCAATACAAATATACCGATCGCGAATGCAAAACGGTAAAAGGACACGCCGGAGAAGGATACCAAAACTCGTATGCTTCCGGGGCTTCGTGCATGCAAACCGGTTACGACAGCAAAAGCGGCAAAATAACCACCGAAATCAAGTATTCGTCCTGTCAGTGTGACCGCGGTATTTATCCCAAAGACCCAAAAAATTGTGATAAAAATTCAGAACGCAACGGTCCCTGCTCGACAAAATATTCCAACTCTAGTGCAACCGAACTTTACTATAAGTACTGCGAATGCAATACGCAGGTTTATCCCAAAACAGATGCCTCGTGTTATCCTCTGAAAGGCGATGCCACCAACGAAACCTGTTTTGATACGATTATGCGTTATAAATCTTGTGCCAGCTGTGACGAATTCCCGGCCCGTAGCCTTGACCATGTTGCCTATTCGGGTAATCCGGCGAAGTCGTCATGCAGGGATCCAACGGAAATTTCAGAGGATGCCGTATTTATTATGACAAAGATAGAACGCTCAGTAACGGCAATTGGGATCCATCCGACTATACATCATGGTCAGACCGTAACGGATGCGGTTTGTGGTAACTGTAACCATCCCCGCCCAGCATCCGTTTTAAATGGATGACACAATCCCCTTTAAGGACGGGGCCCTCAATACGGGGCGGGAGGAAAAACTTGAGATCAAAGTTTTTCTTCCC
>UQCS01000054.1 GCA_900539605.1 uncultured Azospirillum sp.
CCCTCGCCGGCTTCTGCTTCCATTCTCTTGACGGCAGAAACGACTTTTGCATATTCGTCACGTTCTTCCGCACCGGCATCACTGTGATTAAGGATCGACATCGAGATCACCTCGTCGCCGTCAGCCAGTTTAATCCCGCGGACACCGACCGAATTGCGGCCGACAAACACACGCACTTCGGTAACCGGGAAGCGGATGCATTTACCGCTCCGGGTTGCCAGCATAACATCATTGTCTTCGTGGCAAATGCGAACATTCATCAACTTGTCGCCGTCGTCAAGTTTCATTGCAATTTTGCCGTTTGACTGTACGTTAACAAAATCCATCAACGAATTGCGGCGAACCATCCCGCTCGCGGTTGCAAACATGATTGACAAATCTTTGCATTCGGCTTCGTTTTCCGGCAGCTTGAGGACAGTGGTAATATTTTCGCCTTCATCAAGCGGCAGCAGGTTGACAAACGGTTTGCCTTTAGAAGTCGGCGACCCTAACGGCAGCTTATAAACTTTCATTTTGTAAACCAACCCTTTGCTGGAGAAGAACAGCACCGGTGTATGGGTACTGGCAACGAACAGACGTGATACAAAATCTTCTTCCTTGGTTGCCATGCCCGATTTCCCCTTGCCGCCGCGTTTCTGTGCTTTGTAGGCATTGAGCGGCACCCGTTTGATGTAACCGGCATCGGTAACCGTCACCACCATTTCTTCACGCTGAATCAGAGATTCGACATCCTGATCATATTCGATATCCTCAATTTTGGTGCGGCGCGGGGTGGCATATTCGTCTTTAATTTTCACCAGCTCGTCACGCATAATGCCGTAAAGTTTTTCGCGGCTGCTCAAAATTGATAGACATTCCTTGATCTCGTCGCCCAAATTCATCAATTCTTGATGAATCTTGTCACGTTCCAAACCGGTTAATCTTTGCAGTTTGAGGTCCAAAATCGCTTTAGCCTGCGCTTCGGAAAGATGATAATAGCCGTTTTCCACCTTGCGGTCCGGTTCATCAATCAAAATAACCAGCGGTTCAACATCACCGGCCGGCCATGCCTTGGAAAGCAAAGCGTCTTTAGCCTCTTGCGGGTTCGGAGCGCTGCGGATCAACTCAATCACCGGATCGAGATTTTCAACCGCAATTGCCAAACCAACCAACGTATGGGCACGGTCACGGGCCTTATTCAGTTCATAAATGGTCCGGCGGCGGATCACTTCTTCGCGAAATTCGATAAACGCGGCAATGATTTCCTTCAAATTCATCATCATCGGGCGCCCCGAATTAATCGCCAGCATGTTCATGCCAAAGCTGGTTTGCAACGGCGTATATTTATAAAGCTGGTTAAGAATCACATCGGCCTGAAAATCGCGCTTGATTTCCACCACCACGCGCACCCCCTGACGATCGGACTCATCGCGAATATCTGAAATTCCCTCAACCCGTTTTTCTTTCACCAGCTCGGCAATTTTTTGCACCAGCGCGGCTTTGTTAACCTGATAAGGAATTTCGTGAACAACGATCGCTTCCCTGTCTTTTCTGATTTCTTCGATCGTACATTTGGCACGCATCATAACCGAACCACGGCCGGTAAAATAAGCCGAGCGGGCGCCGCCGTATCCAAGGATCAAACCGCCGGTCGGAAAATCGGGGCCCGGAACATAATTGATCAGTTCTTCAATAGTAATATCGGGATTGTCGATATAAGCACAGCAGGCCGAAACAATTTCACCCAGGTTATGTGGCGGAATGTTGGTGGCCATACCGACGGCAATACCGTTGGTGCCATTGACCAGCAGGTTGGGATAACGCGCCGGCAAAACCGAAGGTTCCTGCAAGCTTTCGTCATAGTTGGGCATAAAATCGACCGTGTCTTTGTCAATATCTTCGATCAGGGCATGCGCCACTTTAGCCAACCGGGCTTCCGTATAACGCATCGCTGCGGCGCTGTCACCGTCCATCGAACCGAAGTTGCCCTGCCCGTCAATCATCGGCACCCGCATCGAAAACGGCTGTGCCATCCGCACCATTGCTTCATACACGGAAGAGTCGCCGTGGGGGTGATATTTACCCAAAACGTCACCGACGATACGGGCAGATTTGCGGAACGGACGGTTATAATCATAACCGTTTTCATACATCGAATAAATAATCCGGCGATGTACCGGTTTTAAGCCGTCGCGAACGTCCGGCAATGCGCGTGAAACAATAACGCTCATCGCATAGTCGAGATACGACCGGCGCATTTCTTCCGAAACATCTACCGGCGTAATATCCGAACGGCTGCCGACAACATTGTCGACAATCGTTTCTTCATTGATTTCATCAGTCATTTTTATACCTTATCTGATTTATTTTTACTGACTGAATAATAGCAAACTTCGCCGGTTAAAACAGAAAATTATGCAACTTATGCCCAGTTTAAAAACAACAAAAACGTTTCTACGGGCAAAAAAAGCGGCTTAAAATCGATTTTAAATAAAACGCCATCCAAATTGTTAACAATCAGTTGTTTCAACACCCAAAAAAAAACGCCTCCGGTATAACTCGGAGACGTTTTTCTTGGTTTGGTTTTCCTTACCAGCTGTAGCTGAGGCCGAGACCGACGGTCGACGCTTTGTAATCATCACCGAAGGTGTGGTTGGCCCAGCCGTAGGCCGAGAGTTGTTCGGTAAAGCCGTAACGGCCTCCGACCTCTATCCGACCCAGCGTCTGATCTTCCAAGGTGTTGACCTCTCTCAAACCGCTGACCTTAACATCATCACCGCCGTTGAAAGTCTGGACAACGCTCGGCTTGACATAAACGTTGGCGTAGCCTTCGTCCATCACAAACGCCTTCGTCA
>UQCS01000055.1 GCA_900539605.1 uncultured Azospirillum sp.
CTTAATTCTAACGTTATTAATACTATAGTTTATAATTTTTAAAAAAATCAACTTATGGTAGAAACATATCCACAAGTTTTAGTGAAAAACAGTCGCGGCGGTGTGTTTGCCGGCAGTATGGAGATCCGAACCTTTTTTGCAAAATAAAGTGGGAATTTTCAATATACTAAATGAAAATTGTATCTGAAAATAAAAAATTTTTATGCCTTAAGCGTTACTTAAGAACAGCGTGCCATGATAAGAGTAACAACAGCAGAAACAACAACTTTTATAAGGAGAAACAAAATGAATAAATTGCTTACAGTCTCAGTTCTGGCTTTGATGCTTGGTTTGAACGGAGCAGCTTTTGCCGGGTATCAGGGGCCGTCAACGGTTCGCGGCGGATTTACCAGTCCCGGCTTGGAGGTATCGACAGTTGCCGAAGCTGCCAAATTGAGTGACGACACCCCGGTCATTATCGTCGGCAGTATTGAAAAAAGCCTCGGGGATGAAAAATATCTGTTTAAAGATGCTAGCGGTGCTATTACGGTTGAAATCGATGATGACGACTGGAACGGTCTCAACGTCACGCCGCAAGACCTGATTGAGATCCGCGGCGAAGTTGACAAAGATTTATTTAATATTAAAATTGAGGCCGATGTGGTGACGCTGAAAAAATAAAAGGCAAAAACAATGCGGATTTTGTTGGTTGAAGATGACCGCCTGATCGGCGACGGATTAAAAGTCGGGCTGGAAAAGCTCGGCTTTGCCGTTGATTGGTTCAGTGACGGGGCGGAAGGTGAAGAGGCGTTGTATCAGGCGCCTTACGAAGCGGTGGTGCTGGATCTCGGCTTGCCGGGGCTGGACGGAATGGAAGTTCTTTACCGTTGGCGGCAGCGCGGCCGGACTGAACCGGTTTTGATTTTGACCGCGCGCGGCGACGTTGACCAGCGGATTGCCGGCCTTAACGGCGGTGCCGACGATTATCTTGGCAAGCCTTTTGCGCTCAAAGAAGTTCAAGCCCGTCTCAATGCGCTGATCCGTCGCCATAACGGCCGTCCGACACCGCAGTTGGTTTATAAAAACATTACGTTGGATCCGCAAACCCGGCGGGTGACCTCGGACGGAAAGGAAATCATCTTGTCGCCGCGAGAAATTTCGCTGTTGGAATTGTTGCTGCTCAATAAAAACAAAGTTCTTTCCAAACAAATGATCGAAGACAAAATTTATTCGTGGGACGAAGAAGTGCAAAGCAATGCGGTAGAAGTTCATATCCATCATTTGCGCAAAAAATTCGGTCGCGATCTGGTGCGTACGGTCAATAAAATCGGCTATATCATGGAGGAAGCATGAAAAATCTCGGCCTGAGGGTGCGTCTGCTCTTGTTCTTTATTGGAATTTCCTGCATTGTCTGGTTGGTTTCTGGCGCAGTTTCTCTTCGTGAAAGCCGCGAAAAGGTCGATGGTTTTTTTGATCAGTATCAAATGCTGCTGGCACGTCAGCTTGCTTCGGCGGATTGGTCAAAAGCGGTGCCGGGTGCCCAAAAAAGTACCGACCGCATTATTGATAAAGTTCGCGGTGCCGATGAGGAAGACGAAGCAATCGGTTTTGCGGTATTTGATGCTGCCGGGCATCGGATCTTTCATGATAATGAAAACGGCGGCGATTTTATTTACCGGCCGCGTTTGGGAGAGTTTGTCGAGCAGCGTGTCGATGGCAAAAAATGGCGGATTGTATGGATTGCTTCGGCAGACGGAAAATATGCGATTGCCGTTGGGCAGGAGTTGGAATATCGCGAAGAAACGGCGTTGGATATTGCCGAAGAGTTTCTTTATCCGTGGCTGGGCGGTCTGTTGGCGCTGTTGACCGCTTCAATTTGGTTTATCGGCCGCGAGTTCGTGCCGTTGCGCCGTTTGGCCGCCGGTTTGGAACAGCGTTCGCCGAAAGATCTGTCGCCGTTGGATGATGTCTCGCTTCCTCGGGAAATTAAGCCGCTGACTTCCGCCATCAACCGGTTACTTGGCCAGGTAGACAATATGGTGCGGTGGGAAAAAAGTTTTATTGCCGATTCGGCGCATGAGCTTCGTTCGCCGCTGACGGCGCTTAAAGTCCAGCTGGAGGTGTTGCAGTTGTCGCAAAACGATCCCGATGCCCGTCATTCGGCAGTTACTAAAATGGAACAGGGAATTGAGCGTTGTGCTCGCCTGGTTGAACAATTACTGATGCTTTCCAAATTGGAAAAAGCAACAGTGACGGCCGCGGAGGAAAAAATCGACTGGCACCGCCTGACGGAAACAACGATTGAAGAATATCGGCCATTGATGGAAAAAAAGAGACAACTGTTCCAATGCCACATCGGCGAGGGGGCGCCTATTGAACAAGGAAACTTGCTGTTATTATCGGTATTGTTGCGTAATCTGATTGATAATGCGATACGTTACAGTCCGCTGTCGGCACATATAACCTTGACGGTTGCTGCCGGTCAGATCAAAGTTGTCAATACCGGTATTCTGGAAATTGCACAATACTTGCCGCGGTTGGGTGAACGCTTTTTCCGTCCCGCCGGGCAAAATGAGAGCGGTAGTGGGTTGGGGCTGTCAATCGTCGAAAAAATTGCGGCACTGCATGGATGCAAAGTCAAGTTTTCTGCAGATGGCGGTATTTTTTCGGTTATTGTTGTGCCGTTGTAATTTTTTGGACAAAAACGATTGACAAACATTCTTTGTCCGTTTATGATAAACTTTAATAAGAATTATAAAAATACTATTATAAATATGAAAAAGCTAAAGTACAAAAGACT
>UQCS01000056.1 GCA_900539605.1 uncultured Azospirillum sp.
CAACATCGATGTGCAGAAAACTGTCGGTGGCCGAATAGCCTTTCAGTTTCACGGTCTCAAGGTAACCGTTGGCAATGTCAAACACCGCGTTGTTTAAATTTATGTTGGGCGCATCGGTAAAATTGCCACGGCCGCTCAGTTCGTCAAAGGTCGAGCTGATATATCGGCCGAATTTTAGAGTTGTGTTTGATATATTTACATTAGCGGTTTTTACATTATTGTTCAAAGCGACTGACAGTCATATAAAATCATTTTTTTTAACAAAAATTAGACCATAAGATGTATCTTATAATGGTCTCTTGTTTATGTAAAAAAACTCCCCGATTTGCGGAGAGTTTTTTATCCGGGGAACGACAAACCGTTTATATAAACGGAGTGCTAAACATTAGCCCTTTATTTTTTAGCAGGTTGTTTTCGTTGCGCTGAATTTTGAATTGAGATTCTTCTCCTAAATTCTTTTCAAAAACTTCGCCGTAGTTTCCGCTTTCTTTTAAATAAGTCTGTAACCAAGTCGGCGTCAGTTTGAAGCGCTTCCACAACTGTTCGTCAAGGCCGAGCAGGTTTCGTGTGGATGGGTCGGAAGAATTGAGGTTGATGTCAACGTTTTGAGAAGTCAGTCCGGTTTCCTCGGCCTGTTTGAGAGCGTTGATGGTCCAACGGACAATACTTTTTAAGGTAGTGTTGTCTTTGTCGACAAAAACGTAAATCGGGCGCACCGTAACGGTTTCGGGCAGCATTTCCACATCCGAAACACCGGCCGGACTGTGAATAACCAGATCGCGCAGAATCATCGAATTTCCGGTGAACAGTTGGCAGCGGTTAAGCAAAAAAGCTTCTTTGGCGCCGCTGATAGTGGGAAAAGTGAGCAGGGCCAGATCCAGTTGGTACTTGTCGTTATAAACCTTGAGTTTGGCCAGATCGTCGGCGTTGTTAACCACGCATACTTTTTTGCCTTTATAAGCTTCCATTGAAGTAGCATTTTTAACGGCATGTGCCAAAAAGACCTGACGGTCATAATACCATACGTCCACCGGTGCAGCGTGAGTGGACATTTCAGTTGTTGCCGAAAACGGCAACCCGCCGATCATGACGTCAATTTTGTTGGTGCGCAAAGCTTTTGAAACCTGGTTGGAAGCCAGCGGAACCATGGTAATGCGATCGTTGCGGCCGAATACGGCTGTAGAAAGCATCTTGCAAAGTTCGACGTTAATGCCCTGCCATTTGCCGTTCTCGTCTTTATAGGCAAGAATTTTGTTGCCGGTTTCGGTGCCGCAGCGGATAGTGCCGCGGGTATTGATATAGTGGAGTCCCGGGTTGGCGGCGAGGGCAGGGCGGGCTATAAATGCCGACAGGACAAGGCATAACCATAATTTTAGTTTCATTTTCTTTACCATTCTGTTATTATAACTCAGCTTGACCGATAATATAGGGTATTTTTTATGAAAAGTAACTATTTTTTACAACTTATCATTTTTTGTGCATTACTGCTTTGCGGTTCTTCTGCCGCGGCAGAACCTCTGAGCGAAGCGGAAGCCCGCGCTTTCGGCGAAACCACGGGGCGTGAATTGTTGCACACTTTTTCCGAATCGGATTTGACGGTCAAATACCGAAAACTTGACGAATTGTTTCTTAATCACATCGATCTCGACCATATTTCCCGATTCGTGGTCGGTAAATACTGGCGACGGATGACACCCGAACAACAGCAGAAATATCAGGAATTGTTTACGCGTTATGCCCTAAATGTTTACAAAGGTTTTCCACTCGATTTTGACAATAATGTCGATTTCGATATTTCCGGTACCGAAACGGAAGGCGAATATGTTTTGGTGCGCACCAACATCGCCTATCGCGCCATGGACGGCCGCGATTCTGCTTTTTTGGTCGAATTCCGGGTGCATAAAAAAGACGGCAAGATTCTGCTGACCGATATCAAAGTGGCGGAAAGTTCATTGATTTTGTCTTACCGTAACCGTTTTTATCAAATGATAAAAGATGCTGACGAAGAGATGGAGTGGTTTCTGGAAGATTTTGAATTGTTAACCGAGTCCAGTGAAAAATACTATGCCCGCTCCGAAGAAGAGTGAAGCAGCAGCGTTGATGGCGGTGTCGTAAGCTTTTTTACGATAATTCTGGCGGGAAAAGTTGAATTTTTTCCGTTTTATTTTATAAAAGAACAATTTTGTGGACAAAAATGAAAATATCATATAATTAATTGATTTTAATTGATATTTGTTTTGGA